>CAZAFH010000011.1:0-123251 GCA_964484265.1 uncultured Singulisphaera sp. | reverse complement strand
CAGCACACCAGTCCTAAGCGTTGGTTCGGGGACGGGCGCATAGTACGGCGAGTGCGTGTTCGCGAGTGCCTTGCCGCCTTTTTTCGCCTCGGCATGCGCCGCGGGATCAGCGGTGCCGAGATGCCAATAGAACGTGCGAATGCCTGCCCGTGTGAACTGGCTGAAATCTTCGCCGCCCATCGACATCGGCCGTTCGTGCACGCGGTCCGTGCCGATCACGTCCTTGAACAGCCCGACGAGCTTCTGCGTCAAATCCTTTTCGTTGACGAGCGCCGGCGTGAAGCTCTCGATGCGCGTCTTGACGATCGGCTCCGGCGCTCGGCCTGCCAATGCCGCGGCCTTCGCGATGCGGGCGATCGATTCGAGTACGTTTTTGCGTGATACGTCGTTCATCGTGCGGACGGTGATTTGCATCTTCACTTCATCGGGTATGATGTTGTGCTTCGTTCCACCATGAATCGAACCGACGGTGACGACGGCCGGTTCGAGCGGATTGCGTTCTCGGCTCACAATCGTCTGAAGGTCGAGCACGATGCGGGCGGCGATGACGATCGGATCGATGGTCGTATGCGGCGCCGCGCCGTGCCCGCCTTTGCCCTTGACGATGATATCGACCGAATCGACATTCGCTTGCATCTGCCCTTCGCGGTAGTTCATGTGCCCTGCGGGATATCGGCCATCGCAATGCAGAGCGAGGGCGAAGTCGGGCCGCGGGAAACGCTTGAGCAAGCCGTCCTCGATCATGACGCGAGCGCCGGCGCCGATCTCCTCGGCAGGCTGGCCAATGAACACGAGCGTGCCTTTCCAGCGGTCTTTCAGCGCTACCATGACGCGAGCCGTGCCGACCAGCGAGGTGACGTTCATGTCGTGCCCGCATGCATGCATGACGCCGACATCGTGGCCATCCTTGTCGCGCGTGCGGATTTTGCTGGCGTATGGCACGCCGGTCTCTTCGACGATCGGCAGCGCGTCCATGTCGGCCCGGACCATGACCGTCGGCCCCGGCCCGTTCTTGAACACGCCGACGACGCCCGTGATGCCGACCTTCTCGGTAACCTCGAAGCCGACCTTCCGCAGTTCCTTCGCAAGCCGGGCGGCGGTTTGTTCCTCCTGAAACGCCAACTCCGCATTCGCGTGAATGTGCTTGTACAGCGCGAGCAGCGACGCGATTTCGCCCTCGACCTGCTTGTTGATCGCCGCGACGAGCGGTTTGCGATTGGGCTGAGCGTCTGCGGATGGGATGAATGCGATTTGCACGGCCAGGATGAGGCAAAGAATGCGTGGCATCGGGTTCTCCTGATTTTGGGTTTATCATACTCTATGCGTTTGCCTGTTGACACTCCATGCGTACCCGGTAAACTCAATCCCATCTCACGCATCCATCGGCGAGACTGCTATGGCCCAGGTTCGATTGCATCTGGCGGAGGCAAGCGGCGGCGGTTTGCCGCGCGTGTGCATGAAATGCGGTGCACGTGCGGCGGAAAGCGACCAACGGCTTAGCATCCTGTGGATGCCTCCTTGGGTTTATCTTTTGATTCTTGCGTGTGCCATTCCATACTTGATCGTCTCGCCGTTTTATACGAAGTCGGCTTACCTGATGGCTCCGTTCTGCCATCGTCATCGCAATCACTGGCAGCAAAGGCAGCTCATCATCAGCGCATTATGTCTGCTATTTGCTGGAAACTTCGTGATGCCGTGCTACTTTCGGAATTGGTTCGCAATGGCCAGCTTCATTGTTCTGCTGCCCACGATTCTCACGGCGATTGCCTGGGTACAACTTACCTCGGTGCGAGCGACAAATGTGACGAACGTGGACCTGGTGATCGACGGCGTGTGCGAGGAATTCATCCAGGCGATGATCGCAAGAGACGAGGCAGTCGCGCGGGCCATCGATGCTGACCCGCCGCTCGTCAGGCCATCGCCGATGGTAAACGGTAACGACCGAAAATCGGACGCGATCCGAGAGTAAGAAATTTGGAATAGTGAAAAGGACATACTGAGGAAAAAACCATGCCCGAAATTCGACTCTCGCTTCAAGAGGCTGACGGTGGCCTTCCAGGTTCATGCATGTGTTGCGGCGAGGACGCGACCGTGGCCCTGACTCGTAAAATGAGTTGGTGCCCTTCGTGGGTTGCCGTCTTCCTGCTGTTCGGCCTTCTGCCTTATATCGTTCTTGCTTTGGTGATGACGAAGCGAGCGACTGTCATCGTGCCGCTCTGCGACCAACACAAAAATCATTGGTGGGGGCGCACTCTTTGGATTCTCCTATCCGCATTAGGGTTCATGGTGGTGGCCATTGCGGGATTAGGTGCGATCAGTCTACTTCCCCCTAATATTAACGAGACCTTCTTTCCCTTGATGGCTATTTTTTGTTTTGTCATGTTCATCGCCTGGATTGTCATCATTGTCGTGGCGCAAAACACAACTATCCGGCCCAAGGAAATAACCGGGACTGACATCACCCTCATGAACATCTCGGAGCAATTTGTGGACATCATGCAGGACGAAGACATCCTGCGCGAGAGGAAACGCCGGGGTGCCCTTCGCGATGACGACGACGAAGACGACGATCACGATCGAGGCGGAAAACGCCGGAGAACTTTTCCGTCTGATGGTATACAGGAATGATTCTGGCCGATTGTGGAGAATGCCATGCGCGCTTTAGCTCTTATGATGTTGTTTTCCGTTGTTACCTCTCACGCCATCGCCCAATCGCGTCCGCACATCCATCTCTGGTACGAACCCGAATGGTTTGATGGCGTCAAAGGCTCATTCGGCTACTGGACCGGCACGGCCAAGGCGACCGGGGCGTGGGGTATCGCGGGGCCGGGCATCAGTGCCGAGTGGTCGCAGGGCGGTGAGAGCGAGTGGAATTCGATGGGCGCCGCTGCCGACGAAACCAGCGCTCGCTGCCAGCGCGACATCGTCGTTCCGCGTGGCGGCGAGTATGTGCTGTGGGTGCGGTTTGTCGAGCATCGCAAGAAAACGTCGCCGTTCAAGGTCAGCATTGAGCAGGGCGGCAAGGTTGCGTTCGTCGGCGAGTTTGGCGTCAAGCCGGTGTTGCCGGTGAATGACGAGTACCAGCTTTTTTGGGGCTTTTCCTTTGCGTGGGATTCACAAAAAGTGAAGCTCGCGGACGGGCCAGCCAAATTAATCGTATCGATCGACAAGGCCGGCGAGGCCTGGCGGCAGGTCGATGCGATCCTGCTGACCGAGGACGCCAAGTTCACGCCCACCGGCCGCGAGAAGCCGCGTTTTGCTTATCAGTCGGCGTTTGAACTGCGACCTGTGGACGGCGCGGCCTGGCGAGGCAAGAAGCGCGACTTTGCCGTCTCGCCGGATAGCCAGCGTCAGCCGATCGCCGGGCGTGATTTCAGCATGTGGACCGGCATCGACGCGAACCTGAAATGGTGGGGCAAGCAGGATGTCGATAAGCTCTCGCTGTACGATGCGTTCTTTCAGTTTTCGCCGCCGAGCGATATTCGCGATAAGTTTCACAAGCAATTCGCAGGCAAGAAAGACGTGCCGATCATGTCCTGGCCCGGGCTCACGCCTGGTTTCTACCTTGGCAACTCGCCTGACCTGTCCGAGGGCAGCCCGATCCGCAAATGGCTCGAACGCACCAAGTCGCCGTTCTTCATCATGACGAACTACGCCAGCGGAGCCTACAACGACAAGTCCGGCCCCGGCACGTATCAGGCCATCACCACGGGACCGCTTGCCGAGCAGTTCTTGGGTTACATCCACGGCGAGGCGATCGGCACCGTCGGCATCGGCCTGCCGGATAACAAATCGAAACTCGATCGCCGGGCGTATGTCGATTCATTGCCCAAGGTGCTGCGCGAGAAGCAAGCCGAAGCCTGGAGCAAGATCTACAAGACGAAGGTCTCGCCCGCTCACTGGTCGCGCGGCATCTCGTGCCTGTCGGTCGATTCGATCGCGCTGGCCCACATGTATCACGAGTCCGGCGCACGCACCGTTGGCTACGAGATCGACGCCACCAATGTCCACGCACCGATGCGCATCGCCTTCGAACGCGGCGCCGCCCGGCAGTACGGCGGCACGTGGATCAATTACGCTTCCGGCAACTTCGGCGATGCCTGCAACTACTTCACGCAGAACCCGGTCGTGCCACGCGGTGCACCGGCGTGGTTCCACAGCAAATACACGATCACCGATGGTGTAAGTATTTCCTGGTACAGAAAATTGTACTACATGAACTATCTCGGCGGCGCCTCGGCCATTTACTGGGAACAGAACCTGACGAACCAGTATCTGCTGCCTGGGCCGGGCACTCATCCGATCGGGTTATCGCCGTTTGGCCGGGCGACGGAGGATTTCCAGTCGTTCGTCACACGCACGCCAGACCGCGGCGAGCCGTACACGCCGATCGCGTTACTTCTGAGTTCCGGGCACGGCTATGAGCGCGTCAACTATCGCTGCAAGATGCTGCACGATTTTCCCGAGGATATCAACGACATCGAACTGCGCGAACTCTTCAACGTCTGCTGGCACCCCGCCGCGATCAGCGAAGGCAAGCCCGCATCGCCCGATGTGCAATCGATGCCCAGCGGCGTGTATGGCGATATCTTCGACGTGCTCGTCGATCGCCCGAATCGAGCGAAGGCGCTGCATCAATATCCCGTCGTCTGGGCCGCTGGCGATGTGAAGCTGACAGGCGACATGCTGCCGACGATTACCGAATACGTGAAGGCTGGCGGTACGCTCGTAACGACGATCACGCAAGCCAAGGATCTGCCCGCAGCGTTGCTCGGCTTCGAAGTGGCTGGCAAGCCGGTGCGTGCGGAGTCGTGGTCGCTCGATGGTGTCGCGGCGGATTCGGCGACGCCGTTCGATGTCGTGCCGGTGAAATTAAAAGGCGCGGAGGCGTTGATGTTCACCGAAGGCAAGCTGCCATTGGTGACGCGCAACAAAGTCGGCGATGGCGCGGTGCTCACGATTCTCGTGCCGCGCGGGTTGGGCGTTGATGAGCGTGCTCATCCCGCACTGCCGGTGCTGATGAACGCGCTGACCGATGACCTGCTGCCATTCGATGTTCGCCTCGCCAACGGGCAGCATCCGACGGGCGAGGTGATGTATTCCGCCAACAAGACGAAGGACGGCTGGCTGTTGACGTTCTACAATCATCGCGGCATCGACAAAACGCAGAACGGCATCGCGCGTGTCGATCGCCGGCAGTTCGTCGATGTCAACGTCCGAACGAAGCTAAACGTGACAACAGCCCGCGACATGACGGAGAACGCCGCGGTTACCGTCGAGAGGAAGAACGAACGCACCGAGATTTCGTTGCGCATCCCGGCCGGGGATTTGCGCGTCGTCGCGGTGGCGGTGAAGTAATTGTTCACAAGCCCCACCATGAGCGCACCGATTGGCGGGGATATTTGGGAATCACCCCCACCAATCGCTGCGCTCATGGTGGGGCTTGGAGAATTAACCATGAAATCAATCGCTACTATCGTCATCGCCATGCTTGCGGGTTATCTGCTGCACGCGATCGTGCCTACTCCCGTTGCGCAGTCGGCCCAGGAAAAGAAGCCGGCAGGAGGCATGAGTCCGCAGAAAAAGGCCGAGGCACTTGGCATCACTTTCGAGAAGAAAAAGCCCGGCTATCTCAATCATTGCGTGCGTTCGGGCAATTTGCTCTTTACGTCAGGCCACACCAGCAAGATCAAGGGCCGGCTCGGCAAAGATTTGACCGTCGAGCAAGGTCGCGAAGCAGCGAGGGAATGCGCGATCGAAGTGCTGCGTGCGGTGCATGATCGGCATGGCACGCTCGACAATTTGCGTGTCGTCAAGGTGCTCGGCTGCGTGAACTCGACGCCGGACTTCGTCGATCAACCGAAAGTCATCAACGGCTGCTCGGACCTGCTGCACGAAATATTCGGCGCCCAAACCGACGGCTGGCACGCCCGCAGCGCTCTCGGTTTCGCATCGTTGCCAAATGGTGTCGCGGTCGAGGTGGAGGCGATTTTTGAGATTCGTCCGTAGTCCGTGGCGTTTCGTTCGGTTCCACTGTGAATGGTTGGAAAATACGAGTAAAATGAACGAAAAGGAGGGCATCATGGCGACAGTTGTTTCACCCAAGAATCGTGCATCGCACGAAACGCGCTTTCGCAAATTGGTCAAAGAATGGCGAAACGAGACGGAGCTCATGTCGAAATCCTCCCAGCGAGCAATGCACCCTGCCTATCAAAAAATAATCGGCATGGGCGATGCCGCCGTGCCGTTAATCCTCCACGATCTTGAGAAAAATGGCCCCGACGATTGGTTCTGGGCGCTGACTGCGATCACGGATGAAAACCCGATCTCCGATGAAATCGCGGGCGATATGCAAGCAATGGCGGAGGCATGGCTGCAATGGGGACGAAACGCCGGTTACCTAAAACACTCACGAAAAAAGCACTCCAGCTCTTTCCAAAATTGAAGCACTATACCGTTACGAGTCCAAAAGACACGGTCTATAACTGTATCGCGTTCGTTGCTGGAGATTTGAAACGCAAGTGGGAGCCGATCTTGTTTCCTTCTCCCGGATACTATTGGCCAGCGGTCGGCGCTTATGACCCAGATAGCGTAGCTGGATTAATTGAACTGTTTGAAAGCCTTGGTTACCAGCGATGCGAAAATAGCGAACTCGAACCCGGCATTCGCAAAATTGCTATCTACGCCATCCCACCTGACAATTGGACTCATGCGGCCATTCAAACCGAAACCGGTGATTGGGTAAGTAAATTGGGCGTTAGCTACGACATTCGCCACCTATCCGCTTACTGTCTCGAAGGACCACTCTATGGCACTGTCGTGGCGTTTCTGAGTACGACGCAGATTGACCGATAGGTATAGCAGCTGCCCGACGGTTGTGCGACTGGGGTGCGTCCGTAGTCAGTGGTCCGTAGTCCTTAGCAGTACAGAACATTGATACGCCTGCAAGTAATGCCTTTTGCCACGGGCTACGGACCACTGACCACGGACTGAGTTCTACCGCTCCTCGCGCGGTATCTGAATCGCCGCAAACGAGCACAGGCCGAAGCCGTTCGGGCGGAGGTGTTTGGGCAGGTTCTTGGACGGGTGGCCGTTGAAGTTGACGAAGAGCGTGCCGCCGTCGGCGCTGATTTTTACGCCGTAGGTTCCGCCGGGGACGTAGTCGTGGGCTTGTTCGAAGGCACGGGCCAGGAACGCGATGACTTTGCGTTGGCCTTTGGCGATGTCGTATTGGATTACCGGAGTGCCGGTGCGTGAGGCTTGGCCGTGCGCGCCGGGCAGGTAGTAGAGGAAGCGTTCGTCCGGCGAGAGTTCGGTGACGGTGATGTAATCGCCCGTCAGCCAGGCCGGGCCGAGGTTGGTCATCGCGTCGCGGGCGATATTGTATTTCCACAGGCCGCCGACGCGGTGCGAGGTGCCGAAGAGATGGCCGTCGCGCGATTCACGGGATGCCGAGCGCATGCCAGGCGATTTGCCGAAGTTCGATTTGGTTTGCACGAGGCGATTGGCGGCCCGATCGTATTTCCACAGGCTGCCCATGGCGCCGTTGAAGAAGAGATCGCCGTTGCGGGCGAGAGCTATTGCGCGGTTGAAATCGACGGCGCCGTTCGCGGACTGGAACACCGGTTTACGGGTTTGCAGGTCGAGGCCGAAGATCGCGTTCGGGCCGGTTTCGAGGTTCGCCCACCAGGTATTGCGCTGGCGATCGTAGAGCGTGGTTGCGGTGCAGCGTGGTGCGTTGGGAAGCGTGGCGAGCACCGTGGTTGTGCGTTTCACGGGATCGTACTGATAAAGTTGGCCGCCGGGCAGACGTTGGGTCCAGCGGAAGTTGGCGTTGCCGGCGCGGTTGCCGTCGTTGAGCGTGCAGGAGAAGATGATTTTGCCGTCGGCGGTCTCGTCGATCTTCGCGTGGACTTTGGACCATGCTGGCTGACCTGCCTGTGGCGGGATGACGCGGTTCATATCGACGATCTGTTCGAGTGTCTTGTTGGCGGGGTTCCAGACGTAGATGAAGCAACGCGCATCGCCGCCGGCATCGTCGGCATGATCGCCGATGCCGCTGTAGACTTTGCCGTCAGCCGCGAGACCGATGTCGCCCCAGGAGGACCACAATCGCCGGCTGATCGCGTTGGGGCCGAGGTTGTTGTGGTAGGCAAGATCGACCGTCGGCGCCCTGCGGGCTACGGTGAACTCCGCGGCGCCGGCGGCAGCGCGGGCTTTTGTCACGGCCTCGGGAACTTCGAGGAAGCGATCCGAACGAAGCGTGACCGTGCCGTTCTTCGCGCCGCGCAGCACGGGCGGCCACGTCGGGGCGTCTTGGCCCGATGCCGACGCGATGAAGTAACCCGTCGTGGCAACTGCCGTGGTCTGGAGGAACTGTCGTCGTGTATTTCGCATGGCGCTCTCCCAATTTGTAGGGGTTTCATTTTCGTTATCATACGACCAAGGTCCGAAAGAACCTCGTTACAGGTGGACGAATCTCATTTCACGGCTGTGCAACTTTCAGATTTTTCTGGCCCACTGCCGGCATTCTGCTACCGTAACGATTAGAGTCGTCATTCGAGATCTTCCCGCGTTTTTTCGTGTTTTCGTGCTTTCGTGATCGACATCTGATTTCAACAAGTTTTTTTTATGGAGCTCGCATCGTGAAAAATTTCGTTGCATTTGGTTTTGCTCTTCTCGCAATGCTTGGTTTCGCGCTCACCGAAAGCACGGCGCAGAAAGACAAGAAGGCAGAAAAGAAAAACGAGAAGAAGCCAGCCGCCAAGAAAACGGTTGCGACCGACCCGAAGGACGCAGGCATCGATTTCCTCGTGCAAGGCGAATATGAGGGCGGCAAAGTCGCGGCCCAGGTGTTCGCGCTCGGCGATGGCAAATTCGACGTCTACTTTCTCCACGGCGGTCTCGCCGGCGCGGGCTGGGATGGCAAGACTCGCATGAAAGCGTCAGCCGCGCTCGAACCGGGAAAAACGTCCGCGGCCATCAAAGGCGCTGGCTTCACGGGAACGATCACCGTCGGCGACAAGACGACCCTGCAAGCGCAATCCGAGAAGGACGGCACCTTCACCCTAACGCGCGTCGTTCGCAAAAGTCCGACGCTCGGCGCCAAACCGCCGGAAGGCGCTCGCGTGCTGTTCGACGGAACCAATGTCAACGAATGGAAAACTGGCAAGATCGTGGACGGCCTGCTCGGCGTGCCTGCGAATACCAAGGACAACTTGAAGATTGCCAAGCTCCACGTCGAATTCGTCACGCCGTTCATGCCCTACGCTCGCGGCCAAGGGCGAGGCAACAGCGGCGTCTATATCTTCGGACGCGAAATCCAGGTGCTCGACAGCTTCGCCCTCGAAGGCAAAAACAACGAGTGCGGCGCCATCTACAGCCAGCGTGCTCCGCTCGTCAATATGTGCTATCCGCCGCTCTCCTGGCAGACCTACGACGTCGATTTCAAAACCGGAGAGGCCGACCCGAAGACCAAAAAAGCTACCACGCTCATCACCGTGTATCATAACGGCGTCAAGGTGCACGACAATATTCCGTGGGGATCATCAGGCGGCATCAACCTGCAAAACCATGGCAATCCTGTTTTCTATCGCAACATCTGGCTGATCGAAGCGAAATGAGTTGGCAGTTATGACGCCTGCGGCGGTTTTCTTCCAAACCAACCGCGGATTCGGCCTGGAAGCTGACTCAGGTCATCGAAGAGCGAGTAGGTCACCGGCGTCACCAACAATGCTAGCAACAGGCTCAGCATTTGGCCGCCGATGATGACCTTCGCCATGCTCGCTCGCGCTCCGGCTCCCGGGCCGTGGCCCAGCGCGATCGGCACCATGGCGGCGATCAGCATCACCGTCGTCATGAGGATCGGCCTCAGCCGGACGTGGTTGGCTTCGAGAATGGCGTCTTCGCGCTCCATGCCCGCGAGCCGCAGTTCGTTGGATTTGTCCACTTGCAGAATGCCGTTTTTCTTCACGATGCCGATCAGCATGAACAGGCCGAACATCGCGTAAAGGTCCATCGGTTGCCGGAACAACACGAGCGACAAGAGACCGAACGGAATCGTCACCGGCAACGCGGCAAGAATACTGACGGGGTGAATCCAGCTCTCGAACTGGGCCGCCAGGATCAGGTACATGAATAGCATGCTGAGCACCAGCGCGATCAGGAAGTTGTAGCCTGTCTCGCCGAGCATTTTCGCCTGGCCGCCGAACAGAACCTCATATTGCGGCGGCATGTCCATCTCTTTTACGATCGCGCGGGCTTGCTCGACGACGTCCTTCAGCGAAACCTCGTCGGGATTCGCCAGCACGGTGACACAGCGCTGGCGGTTCATGCGATCGATCTGGCTTGGCCCGCGCGATTCCTGTGGGCGAGCCAGGCTCGAAAGCTGCACGATGCCGGCCCGAGGCGATGGAATCGTCAAACTGCCGAACCCTTGCGCATTGGCGCGGAATTTTTTGTCGGCTCGCAGCCAAACGTCGAACTGGTCGGCGCCTTCCATGTAGCGCGATACGATCTGCCCGCCCACGAGCACGCTGAGCGTGTTGGAAATGGTTTGCACGGGAATACCCAGGTCGCTGGCGCGGTCGCGGTCGATGCTGATTTGAACCTCCGGCTTGCGCATCGACAGCGTCGATTCGACATCTACGAGGCCACTGATGCCGGCAAGCTTCGAGCGCAAGGTCTCGGAGAACTGTTCCAACTTGTCAAGCTCAGGGCCGAGAATGCTCACCTGGAAGATTCGGGCATCCTGGCCCGATCCGCCGATGGCGGCGACATCCGAAACCGCACAGCGCAGGTCGGGAAAGTCCTTGAGGATCGTGCGGGCCCGCCGCATGACGTCGAACTGCGAATATTGCCGGGAATCCAGGTCCTTGAGCCGCAGGTAGATGGAACCGCGTGTGACGTCGCCTTGCCCCTTGCCCGAGGCGCCCGTGTTCTCGCCGATCACGACAAAGCGATGCACGACACCGGGCAGGCGTTCCAGCCGGCTTTCGATCTCCGCGATGACACGATCCGTACGCTCAAGGCTGTACCCTTCCGGTGTAATGAAGCTGATCTGCAATTCGCCCTGATCGTCTCGAGGCACGAGGTTGATTCCCATCACCATGCTGATCGGCGCCGTGGACAAGATTACCAACACACAGATGCCGACCATCAGAAAGCGATGACGCATGGCCCAGCGCAAGGCGATACCGTAGAGCGCATCGGTCCCGCGATAGACCCAGCCCGATTTCGATTGCGAATGGCCGCCTTCGGACGTTTCGAGTACCAGAAAGCGCGAGCACAGCATCGGCGTGAGCGTGAAGGACACAAACAAACTCATCAAGATGGCGAATGCGACCGTCATCCCGAAACTGCTGAAGAACCTGCCGACCATGCCGCCCATGAAGGCCACGGGCAGAAAGATCACGACCAGCGACAAACTCGTCGCAAGCACCGCCAGGCTGATCTCGCTTGTCCCGTCGCGGGCAGCGGTCATGGCGTCTTTGCCGAATTCCTCCATGTGGCGAAAGATGTTCTCATGCACCACGACCGCGTCATCGATGACGATGCCGATGGCAAGGATCAGCGCCAGCATGGTGATATTGTTGAGCGTGAACCCCATCACCCACATGAACAAGAACGTCGGCACGATCGATGTCGGAATCGCCAGCGTCGCGATGATTGTTGTCCGCCAATCTCGAATGAACAGTAAGATCGTCAACGACACCAAAACAGCCGCCAGCAGCAGGTGGAATTTCACTTCCTGCATCGACAGACGCACGAAGCGCGACTGATCTTGTATGATCTCGATCTTGATATCGCCGGGCAAAGTCTTGGCGATCTTGGCCAGACGCTTTTGCACGGCGTCGGAGATCATGATCGTGTTCGTGCCCGATTGCTTTTGGACGAACAAACTGACGGCATTCTGCCCGTCGAGCCGAGTCAAGCCGCGCGGCTCTTCCACGCCGTCCTCGGCCCTGCCGATGTCGCGAATGCGAATCGGGTAGCCATTGCGCTGGGCGACAATGAGCTCGTTGAACTGTGCCGGGTTTTGCAATCGGCCCAGCGTTCGCAAAACTAGCTCGCGCTGCCCCTGTTGCACGATTCCGCCTGGGACTTCCAAATTCTGCGTGACCAGGGCGATGCGCACATCCTCAATCGACAGGCCGAACGATGAAAGGCTGTCGGGGTCCACAATAACCTGGATGGCACGCGTGCGGCCGCCGGACATGAACACCGAGCCGACACCCGGAAGTGTCTGCAACTGCTCCTGGATCTGGGTCTTGGCGATCTCCGTCACCTCGCGCACATCGCGCCGGCCGGACACGGCGATGGTAATGATCGGCATCGCGTCGAGGTCGAATCGGCTGACGACGGGCGGATCCATTCCCTGAGGCAATTGCTTGGCGATCGCCGCCACCTTGTCGCGCACCTCCTGGGCGGCAATATCGCTGTTCTTCTCAAGCAGAAACTGGGCGGTGATCGTGCAAACGCCCTCGCGCGACGTCGAGCGTAATTCGTCCAACCCGGACACCGAGTTCACGGCTTCTTCGATGAGCTTGGTGACCGTGGTTTCCATTTCCTTGGCGCTGGCGCCAGGCAGATTCGCACTTATCGTAATCACCGGAAAATCGACCTTCGGAAAAAGATCGACGCCGAGCATCAAGTAGGAAGCGATCCCCAACACCACGGGCGAGGAAACGAGCACCCACGTAAAGATCGGCCTGCGAATGCAAATTTCGGAAATGCTCATTGATGACTTCCCAACACGGCAAGGCTCGGCTCACCTGAATTATTTCTTGCGCACGGTGATTGGCATTCCTTCTGCCAGGTTCACTTGTCCGGAGATAACCACCTGAGACCCCGAAGGAAGGGCTGGCTCAAGCACCTCGACGAAATCGGTGCTTTCGACGCCCAGCTTGACGCGTGCTTCCTTGACGCGGTCGCCGTCGATCAGAAAGATCTTGGTGACGCCCGCGAATTGCACGAGCGCCTCGAGTGGAACCGTGGCGGCATTCGGGTCGAGTCGGGTCAGGATGGCCGCCCGAGCGAAGCCGCCTGGTTTGAGTTTGGCGTCGGCGTTCGGCACGCGGATCTCCACCTCAACGGTTCGATTGCTTGCGTCAATAGCTGGGTTGATGCGCGCGACCGTTCCCGCGAACGGTTCTTTGAAGGCGGCAGACGTGATTTCGACCTTCTGTCCGAGTTTGACTTCACTGCCATGTTGCTCGGGCACGAGCACTCGCAGCTTCAACGGCCGATCGATGACGGCCTTGCACACCTCACCGCCGACACGCACAAAGCTGCCTTCGGCAACGCTTCGATGGGAAATGGCGTAGGTCAGTTGACCATCGGCGTCGGGCACGGGCAAGGTAGGTGTCGGCAGTCGAATGAACGTATCGCGCAACTGCTGCTGCACGATCGCGAACGCGATCTGCTTCGCCTTGATCGACTCCAGAACGACACCGGCCTGGATGAGTTGATTCGCATATTCCGCATCGGCGGCACGGAAGTCGGCATGGGCATTATCCAGCACTTCCTGCGCGAGCGCCTGATCGTCGAAGAGCTTCTTGGCTCGTGTATACTGCCGTTCGTCCTTGTCAAGCCGAGCCTTGGCCTGGCGCACGGCGGGGACTGTGGTAATGTCGAAGGCCCGCGTCGGCGGCTGCTTCAGGCCGAGCTTCGCCAATTCGATGTGAAGAACGCGCTCGGCTTGCTGAACTGCAAGCTCGGCATCCGTGGGGTCGATCTCAATGACGACCTCACCCGGCTTGACTCGTGCGGAAACGTCGTGGTGGATTTTCTTGACGCGTCCTTCGACTTTCGAGCTAATCGCCACCTCCTCGTAGCCAAACAACGTGCCGACGACGACAACGGATCGCTGGATCGGGCGAAACGCCACCGGCGCGACCGTGACGGCGACTGCGTCAGGATTGCCCAGCCGCTGTTCTTCGGGAGGCAGCGTCTCTCGATCCGCCTGCGAAAAGAGATTGCCGTTCACCAGCCAGAAGAGAGCAATTCCCACCAGCACGAACAGGACTGGCATCCAAATTTTTTGCAGCAGCTTTCCAAACATGGGGCCCTTCCGCAGGCATTTTTTATTGCGTTGGTACGAACGGAAATCTTCGCAAGCCGCCCAGTTTCTTGACCACGGAAAAACACGGAAGCGACACGGAAAAAGGCCTTGAATTCCTTCCCATCACGATCCCAGCAGGTTCAACGATCGCAATTACCACTGTTGACGAGGCGCGACGGCCCTTCTCTATCCTGCATTTTTCCGTGTTATTTCCGTGTTTTTCCCGTGGCTCTTTTTCTTTGGTTAGCGGTTTGCGACGCCAGGAATTCGCTCCTAAGAGTGAAATTGTTTAGCCGCGAAAGATTCGAGCGCCTTGGGATCAAAATGTTGCCTGATTACTTCGTCCCGCACGCCCATGCCGCGAAGGGCGAACCATACCGTTTGCTCGACGAGTCTCTCGCGAGGCATTCCGTAATCAACAATCGGAGTCTCCGGAAGCAGGTGAATCGCGACCATCGCCGACAGGTGATGAACGAACCAGCCCTGCAAATTTTCCGGAATCGGCCCCGGCATCGCATCGCCGGCGGCGATCGCGGCGTGGAGGCAGCTCTCCGCTTTCCGCACCCATTGCGTCGGCATGCCTTTCAAAATCAAACGCACGAGTTCGCCGTCCTCGGTGATGCTTCGCAGGAACAGCCTGCGCAAGATCGCCTCCTCGGCATCATCCACGGACGGAACCCTGAACATCTCCGAAACGAGCACGTGAACCAAAAGAACAAGATTCTCCGTCGAATTATCCAGAGCGTTCAAACTATCCATTTTCCGTAAATCGACTTTTCGGCAGCAGGATTCATGAATCGCCGAATAGAGTGCGTCTTTGTTTGGGAAATGGCGAAAAAGGAGGGCCTCGGAGATCCCCGCCGCCTGCGCCAATTCTCGGCTCGTAATTCCGCGAAACCCTCTTTCTGCGAATACCTTGCGAACCGAAGCGATGATTGACTCCCGGCGTTCCTCCCCCGACATTTTTGTGTTGTTCTTGCTCATGGCATACTCCCGTCCACTACTCATGACGATTGTAAGTGTATACTTACTCACAAGAATTGTCAAGGGTTCAGCGGAAAAGTGCCGATGAAATCGATTGTAACGGTTGTCGCGATAATTACGTCGGTTCGTAACGGTAATCCGAACCGGATCGTTCATGGAGTGCGCGGTCATGTCTACGCAATCGAAGGGCCTGCCAGTCAATCCAAAGTCGACGGCTCCTCCGCGCACTCGTTGGATGGGACGCCTACCGTTGGTCCTGATCTTGGCGTTGCTAGCTGGCGCGAGCGGCTGTACGTCGCTTTCACAGTATGTCCACAACAGATTCAAGGTTGGGCCCAACTTCCAAACACCGCCCGCATCGGTCGCTGCCAAATGGATCGATGCCGACGATATTCGCATTCGCAGCGACGCGGATGACCTGAGCAAATGGTGGAAGGTCTTCAACGATCCTGTGCTCGACGAACTGGTTTGCAACGCCTATCGACAAAACCTCACGCTGCGCGAAGCGGGCTTTCGCGTCTTGCAGGCTCGTGCCGAGTACGGCGTGACGGTCGGCACACTCTTCCCGCAAACGCAAACCGCCAGCGGCGGCTACACTCGCAACGCCACCAGCATCGCGGCGTTGCTCGGCGGACAATTCGGGTCGTTCGCGGGAGGCGGCGGGGCCACGCCGTCGATTCGCCGCTACTTCAATCAGAACTCGATCAACATTGGCATGGCCTGGGAACTCGATTTCTGGGGTCGCTTCCGCCGCGCCGTGGAAGCGTCGGCAGCCGACCTCGATGCGTCGGTCTATAACTTCGATGACGTGCTCGTCACGCTTCTTGGCGATGTAGCTACAAACTATGTGCAGTTCCGCGTGTTGCAACGGCAGATCGAACTGCTAAACGAGAATGCCGACTTCCAGCGCGAGACCCTCAAGATCGCTCAGGCCAGATTCGACGTCGGCGCCAAGGATTCGGAACTCGATCTCCCCCAGGCCAAGACCACGCTAGCGCAGACGCTCGCGCAGATTCCGCCGACGGAAGCGCGTCTGCGAATCCGCACCAATCGGCTGTGCGTGCTGCTCGGCATTCCTCCGGAAGATTTAAAGAACCGCCTGGAGAAACGACCGATCCCGACCGCGCCGAAGTCAGCCGTCGCCGGTATCCCCGCCGACTTGTTGCGTCGGCGGCCCGACGTGAGACGTGCCGAGCGCGTCGCGGCAGCCGAGAGCGCTCGCATCGGCGTGGCCACGGCGGCGCTTTACCCGCATATTTCGATCAACGGCACGCTAGGCTGGCAGGGACCGCAACCGAATCAGCTCTTTACCTATCCGGCCTTCCAGGGCAACTGGGGACCGTCCGTTCAATGGGACATTCTCAACTATGGCCGAAATCTGAACCGGATCCGCGCCCAGAGGGCTCGATTCCAGGAAGTCGTCGCCGCGTATCAGAATAAGGTCTTGATGGCAGCCGAGGAAGTGGAAAACGGTCTGACGGCCTATGTGAATTCCGAGGATCAGTTCAAGTACCTGACCGAGAGCGTGAACGAAGCGAAAAAGGCACGCGATGTCGGCGCCAATCAATACAAGTCGGGCAAAATCGATTTCAACCGCCTGGTCGTGCTTGAGCTGAATCTCGTGCAGCAGCAAAACATCCAGGCGCAGGCGCTCGGCGATGTCGCGCTCGGCCTCATTCAGGTCTATCGTGCTCTCGGCGGCGGCTGGCAGATCAAGTGCGACGGCTGCGATGCACCCGAATCGCTCGCCACGCCGAAAGCTGTCGGCGGAGCTGTAAACATGCCGGTCGGTGAGCCAGACCTGCTGCGTATCGAGAACGTTCAGCCAGCGCTGCAAAGCGGCGTTCGCTTCGGCAGACCTGCAGGCGTCAAGACGAAGTGACCGTTCAATCAGAATGAAAACAAACCACGGATGATACGAATCGCCAAGGATTCATGCATGAATGCATGAATAACGGATAGTATTTCAATCTTCGGTAACCGTTCACGACTCGGACAAAAAACGACAAGACAAAGATACTAAGGAAGGCAGGAAAGCAGGAATTGAATTGCCTATTCCTTCCTGCTTTCCTGCCTTCCTTAGTAAAAGGGATTTTGGTCGCATTTTTCACCGCCCCGTGAACGGTTACCAATCTTCGGATTTTTCATCCGTATCAATTGGTGGTGTCCGTGGTTAGATTTCTCACGTTCCCAGGAGCGCTCCCCGTATTCGTCGGATGTCATTGGATAGCACATCGCTTGCCCGCAAGTGAGCCGGCACGTCGGAACGCCAGGAGGCCTTGTAGTGCGGGTCGCTGTCGGGTGATTTGCGCACTTCAAGTTCCCAATCGAGGCGTTGTATATTGCCATCGCGTACAAATTTGAAGCGAATATCAAGTAGCGGCGTGAAATCGTCCGGCGGCCGAATGAGCGAAATCAAATCTTGGCCGACGGATTCGTAGATGGCGTCGGTTATCTCCGTCTGTGCCGTGTTCTGAAGCTGCGCCGGGTCAAACGCCACGATGTTCGGGTTCTGCTGCTGGTTGGCGTGATCCGTCTTGTCCTGGATTCGCATGGTGACGATCGGTTGCGGCGCCTCGGCTAAACTTTGCAACAATTGCTCCATGGCGGCTTCACTGCCTTGAAAGCCTGGTTCGTTCTTGGCGAGAACCTGAGCCTTCAGCTGATCGGCTTTTTGCTGATAGCGTTCGCGAAGCATTTGTTGCACTTTTTCACGATACATCGTATTGCGGTGGTCGAGCAAATAGGCACGCCAGTGAGTCGGACTTTTCGCGCGGACGAAGTTGTACACAGAAAGATCGTGCCAAACGAGAATGAACCAGTGCACCGCGAAATAAAGCCCGATCCCGAAAACACAAATGGCGAGAAGGATTGGCCAATCGCGTGATTTCCCGGCGCCTTCATCGGGTTTGGGAACCGGAATTTCGGTGGAGAAATCGGGCTGGTCGCTGACGTCCTCGTCATACGCCGCGGCGCGGGCGGCGGCGGCGTGAGCGTCGATCAGCGCCTGGTCGTGCGGACCGTCGCCACGCGCTTGCAGCCAATATTCGAGGTAGGCGGCGATTTCGAGAATGCCAACCTCGAAGGGCACTTGCACCGTCTCCACGCCGTCGGGATATTCCAGTGAGAGCGTGGCGCCGTTCACCCTACATCCTTGCAGATTCTTGAGCGGCCAGCGCTGCACTACGGAATAGTCAACGCTCCAAATCTGCCGCGGATCGGCATAGATGAAAACGCCCAGCGTGCGTCCCTGAATCTGAGCGATCGCCAGGCGAACCCCCGCGAGCATCATCCAACCGCACAACAGCAGGCCGGCCGTTAGCAGCATCGCCTGGTGGGTGGGATTATTGAGGGGCGGGATAACAAGATACAACACGATGCCCAAAAGGATAACGCCGGTCAGTGGAAATCCCCAGGCCGCGGCCGGCGCTCCATTCGACATGAAGATCCCCGCCATGTCCTTGCCGCTGGAATTTCGTACTTCGGTCAAGTATTGCCGAGTGCGCTCGTCGAGTTCCGAGACTTGGTAGGTGGAGTTAGCCACGAATCGCCTCCGAGGAGTCTTGTTTCGCTTGTCCAGGAGTTGTGGTGATGCCGGTTTCCCCCGCGATGAGATCGTCATTGGCCAACACGAGCGGGTGAGGTTTCTCGCCAGGTGCGTCGATCATCTGATGCGGCACGAACAGGCTGGTGTTCTGCGTGATGAGCGAATCCGCCTCGCGAATGCCGATGCCGCACGACACGCCATCGACGATCCAGCTGCCGATGACCGCAGTGAGGTCGCCTTCGCGAAAGACAGGAGCGAGTTGCTGATATATAAAGGGCCCGCCTGTGTACGGGCCATCGGTTTGCAGCACGGTCCGCCCGCCGATGACCATCTCGATGTTGCTGCCTTCGCGTGCATGGATCGGCTTTTTGACGAAATCGCCCTTCAGCGGCTCAAACGATGCCGGCAGCAGAAATGGACTTCTCGGGAATCGTTCGTAGAGGAGCGGCAGAATCGCCTTGCAGCTCAGAATCATTTTCCACGGCGGTTCCAGCCAGCAGGTGGGCGATGCAGGCAGATGAGGGCCGAACGATTCGCGCACCATCCACTCCCACGGATACAGCTTGAACATCCGGAAGATCACCTTGTCGCGATCATCCACGAAAAATCGGCTGCCGTGGTCGTAGCCCACCCGTTCGATGTCGAGGTAGTGCGTCTTGATCCCGGCCTGAATTGCGGTGTCGCGCAGATACTCGATGGTGACGAAATCCTCCATCACGCCGCTCAATGCCGCGAAGTGCGTCGGGCGATCATCGAGCTTGCGAATCTTCTTCCACGCTTCGATCAAGCGTTCGTGGATGCTGTTGAATTGGTCCCCGTTGGGATCAATGTCCTTGAGCCAAAACCACTGCGCCACGGCGGCCTCGACGAGCGCCGTCGGTGTGTCGGCGTTGTACTCGAGCATGCGCGGCGTGTCGCCGGGACGGTAGGCGAGATCGAATCGGCCATACACCGACGGTTCGCCGCGTTCCCAGCTGCGAACGATCATCGGCTGAATTTCGCGCGGAATGCGAAACAGATGAAACAGGTCGTCCTCAATCACTTGTTCCACAATCAGCATGCACATCTGGTGAAGCTTGTTGGTAGCCAATTCGAGCAGATCAACTTCGTGCGTGGAGAATTGATAGGCAGCGGATTCATTCCAGTAGGGTTCGCCGTTGAGCGTATGATAGAAGACGCCAATATCCTCCAGGCGTTTCTGCCAGTTGGAACGAGGCTGCATGCGGATGCGCTTCATGGCTTGCCTCGCATTGGCTGTGGAATCCAAAATCAATTAGACCACAGATAACACGAATGAACACGGATAAATGCAAGAAAAAATGAGACTTTAGCAACGTTACATGGGCGCCTGATGACAAAACGGGCAAATTGCCGAGGAAAGGCCGTCAGCGAGGCTGTCGGTTCCAAAGCTGACAACCCAAGGCGAACGCCTTCCTGAGTTGTTGCTCTGCCCGACGTTTTTTCGCCATTTTGCCGCCAGAGTTCCATGTAACGATGCTATAGTCTCGAAAAAATGGGAGTGAGATTGATATTACCCGTATTCATCATCACTGCCATCCGTGGTATCTCGTGTTATCCGTGGTCAAAGGTATCTTCTTTATCCGCCGATCGAGAAGCCTCGGCCTGTTGAACCGAATCCGCTGCGGGAAATGCTGCCCGTCGAGACCGGGGCACTGGAGAATCGCGACGTGGTAATGAAGATGGGAACATAGCCGCCGCGGCGGTAGCGCGTGCCGCCTGCCTGACGTGCGGCTTCCTCTTGGGCCTTGTGCTCGAGGTTGTCTCCAGGCCAAAGAAAATAGCCCGTCGTCAAGAGACCTGAGCCAAGGAGAACCAGACTGAATTCTTTGGACATGCGAGTCATGGCACGATTTCCCGTGGAAGAGTAACTGGGAGACTCCCGTCAACCTGACATGAGGAATTAAACCGACAATCGAATTAGGTGTCAAGGAATATTTTTGTGATGCCAGAAGAAGAAACTCAACTTTCGAACTCATCGGTTCGGATAACTCCAGCAAACTCAAGAATGAAATCGGGTCCGAACGCCAGCGAAGGTGTTTGAAATCCCGGCGCGATCGTTCCGGCCAAAATACGTTGCACGATGGCGAGCGATGTTTGCACGGTCAGGTCGTAGCCGTCCGGCGTCTGCATCCGCGTTATTGCGCGGTTGCCTGCGTCATCGCTCGCTTCGCCCCAGAGCAGCGTTCGGCTTGCGCTTCGCTCGGCTGCCGTCGGTCCGGCTGGCCGGGCGAGAATTCGTCGGCGAAGCCAAGACTGCACGAATTTCGCGCCCAAGAGCCAGCCGAACCACCGGCTTGCACGCGCCAGCACGCGCGTCGTCCAAGGAGCCGCCATGTAGAATTCGATATTCGGAATACCCGTGCTGTAGTAGGCCGTGGATACATCGCCCCAGGGAATCGTGAACGCCTTGACGAGACCGAGGCCGAAATCGATGGTGCGTGTTTTCCATGCGGCCGGCACGGGTTTGAGAAAGCCGTTATCGCGGATAATGCCGCCGTGGGGCAGGCTTTCGAGAACGGTCAATGCCGTGCCGTGCGACATGTGATCGCCACCCTGAAAGCCAAGGGCCAAGCGCGACGCCGTCGGCAGTCGGCGTTTGAGGTGGGCGGCCAGGCAATCCGACGGCACGACATCAAAGCCGACGCCTGGCAGTAGGGTGACTCCCGCCGCCTTTGCCTCGGCATCGCGCGCGGCCAGAGCCTCGAAAACCTTTTCCTCGCCGGTGATATCGAGATAATGCGAGCGGTTTCTCAGGCAAGCATCCGCCATTGGCCGCGAGGTCTGGCTGAAGGGGCCAGCACAATGCAACACGGCGTGGACGCCGGCAATGCCGGACTGAACGTCGGCCAGGGAATCCAGCGTGAAGACACGATGCTCCAGACCGAGTTCGTTCGCCAGCGCCGCCAGCGCTTGGCCGCGCCGGCCCGCCAAGATGGGACGCATGCCGTGCCGAACCGCTTCGCGAGCAATGAGCGAACCGGTGTAGCCGTTCGCGCCGTAGATCAAGAAGGTTGGCATGCGGTGCATTTCCACAGATACAGTCGCTCAAAATCTCGGCAGATCAGCGGGCATTATCGTGGCTGGCGGCGTTCTTTCACGTGAAATGATATCGCGCAGTTTGGTCGTGCGGTTGTCGATATCGCCGCCGGTGGCGAGAAAGAATCGGCCGCCGGCAACACCGGCGTCGATGTTCAGCACCGGGTTTGCGTCCGCAGTGAACCGCGCTTTGTCGAGCGGCACCCAGTCGCCTTTGGTAAGCTTCACCCACCCGTTGCCGAAAGTTGCGCGTCGCTGTTTGGTGGTGGAAATCTTGTTGCGTCGAAAATCCTCGACGAAGGAATAATAGCCCTTCAGCAGCGTGCCATTGGTGATGGTCGAAAAGGTCACGAGGTGCTTCCATGCTTTGTTTTCCGGCACGTAGAAATATCCGCTGTAGGCGGTGCGTGAGTCGCCGTCCCGCTTCGCCGTGACGAGGAAGCGATAGGTCGCGCCGATCTTCCATTCGTAATCGAAAAACGACTGCCCGCCGGTTCCCTCGCCGCCGAAGCGTTTGACGCGCACGGCATCGTCCTTGAAGAGCATCTTGACGCGCTTCGACTCATCGACCTTCTTAGGATCATTGCCAGCCGTCGGATCCCAAACGGAAAATAGGACGAGTTTCTTGCCGTTGGCGAGTTCTTGGATGCCGAAGTAGCCCTTGCTCCACCCGGCTGCCATGAAGTAGGTTCCATCCGAGGATTTTTCGACCGCCATCTCGTTGTAAAAGGCGACACCTTCCGCAGCTGGGTAGCCAAGGTGAACGGATCGGCACGCGATGCCCTTCAGCTTTTCGTCTGCCGACACGGGGATCAAGGAAAGGCCGATGAGGATTGCCGTGCAGAGTATCAAACGCATGATTGAAATCCGGCTCGAATCAAGAATGGTGTTTGGTGGATTTGCGATTGTATAAAGGCTCCGAATTCTTGATGGAAGAACCAGGAGCCTGCGATCAATCCGAGGACGTCGCGTCCTGGGCACGTCGACCTAACGTTTTTTCGGCGACGCCTTTTTCTCGGCCTGCTTCGCCGAGGCTTTCGCCTTGGCCTTTTTCTTGTCTTTACCCTGTGAGTTATTACCCTTGGCCATGTCAATTCCTTTCGATAATAGAGTATGGCGCGAGCGCCACCGCCCGCCTATCTAATGTATATCGTCTCGATCGCAATCTTGCAATTCACTAATATTCACAAGAAGTTTTTACCAGACTCGCAATGGTTCGTAAGAATAGTAGTCCAAGATGTTGAGAAACGATCACCGCTACTATTTACAATTGGAGACAGGGTAATGGCCAGGCAAGGCAAGCTGCGAATTGAATCGCTCGCGGAACTCAGGGACGCGCTTACGGGAACTCCAGGGTGCGAGTTTGGCCTATTGGTTCGCGCTGAACGGAAGGTCGAGATGGAAATCGACGCAAAGGTCGTCGGAGATCTGGTGAGAATGTTGCAAAAAGCCGTCGGCAATCGCCGCGAGGATGACGATTACTAGGCCGGCGTCACGTCAACCGCGATGGCCATCGTGTGCGTGCCGCCTCCGAGCACCACACCCTTCACCGGGCTGATGTCGTCATAGTCGCGGCCCCACGCGAGCGTGATGTGTTGATCCGACGGGATGACGTTATTCGTCGGATCGAAATCGACCCACCCGAGATTGGGGCAGAACACCGAAATCCACGCATGCGACGCATCCGCCCCGACCAGGCGTTCGCGGCCTTCCGGGCATCGTGTTTGCAAATATCCGCTGACATAACGTGCCGCCAGGCCAAGCGAACGCAGACAGCCTATCTGAAGATGTGCGAAATCCTGACACACCCCATGGCGATGCGTTAGCACCTCCGCAAGCGGCGTGGAGAGCGATGTCGCGCGCGCGTCGTACCGAAAATCCGCGTGGATGCGCGACGTCAGATCCATCACCGCTTCCAGCAAAGGACGGCCCGGCGGAAACGAACTCTCCGCATACTCGGCCAATCCGGCGACACGCGGCACGAAATGCGAGTCAAACGTGAATTGATACGCATCGAGAACGATCGGCGCGCGATTCGACACCAGCGCATCACGCACGGTTTCCCACGCCAGCGAGGTATTCAACGGAACTGGTTCCAACGGCTGCACCTCTATCCGGTGCTTCACGCTGATCGAGAGTTTTTTGTGCGGCTCCTGAATCGTAAACAACGCAATCGGGTTGCCGAAATAATCGTACTGATGCACCAGCGCACGCGGATCCGGATGGACGGTCAGGTGCGTCTGATGGCATCTCTGCCGAGGCGCCGACCGCGGCTGAAGATGAACGAGGTTATGGCAAAGGGATACCGATTCGGAGTAGACGTATTCCGTGGCGTGAGTGACGTTGTAGAGCATGACGTACTTTCGCGAGTTCCAGGGAGAGGGACGCCGCGCGATCCTATCAATGACCCGCGAGCTGGCGCGAGGTCTGTAGATGGCTAAGGTAATAGTGACTGATGGCCTCGGCAAGCAACGGCATGTCCTGATACAGATCGGCAAGAAATCGCTCCAGCGCCGGACGACGACCGCACTCGTCGGTATGGGCGAGCACCTGAATATCGATCAACTGAACCGACGTCACGAGCGACACGATCATCCGTTGCTCGGGCGCACGCATCACTTGATTCGGGTTGTGCGGCAAATGATCGATCACGTCGCGCAACGCCTCCAGGAGAAACACCAGCGATCGCGGATTGCTGTCGTCGGCAATCAGCAGGTCCAGTACTGCCGCCGTCTGCACGCCGCTAAGGTAGCGCCGACGATAGGTCATCGAACTGTCGGCGATTTCCAGAAGCGCTTCCAGCAGCGGAACCTCGACATTCGACGTACCGGGATGGGCAGAGGCTGGCGTGTCGGGCGCGAGAATCCAGTGCAATAGGCCGACGGTGTGCCAGGCTCGCTCGATTTTTCGCCCGAGATCGAGGAACCGCCAGCCGTGGCCGCGCGTCATCGATTCCGTGGCGATACCGCCGAATCCGGCGAGGATGAGAACGCGCTGATTGAGCAGATCGAGCACGTCGCTCAGCGAGGGCGGATTTGCCGGATCGAAGGGATCCTCGGGCGGCAGGCTCGAGAGAATGCGCCACATGTCCATCGAGATGCGATCGCGAACCGACCCGGCGGCGCGATGAATGCTGCGATAATTGTAAGACAAACTGCCGACGCGGTCGCCCTGGAAGATAAGCGATAGCAGCTCGGCTTCCGGGTTGGCCAATCGCTCCTCGGCGCCTTCGCCGACGAAACCTGGAAGCGTCTGTGTCAGGTGAGTGACCGCGGCAAGAAGAGCCGGGAGCTCGGGAACGTCGCCGACGGCGGATTTCTCGGTAAGCCGAACCAGGATGCCTCGCAGGAGGCGAACCAGGTCTTCGGATCGCTGGACGTATCGCCCGAGCCAGAAAAGATTGTCGGCGGCACGACTGGGGAGGTCGTTTCCGCCGCGGCTGAGTTCGACATTTTGGCCAACGGGTCGAAGCAGCGTGACCTCGGTGACGGGGCCTTCCGTCAAGACCCAGGTGTCCTTGCTGCCGCCGCCGCTTTGCAGGGAAACGACCATGGTGTCGGCGGAGGTGGTCACGCGCGTCAGTCCGCCGGGCATGAGCATGAAGCCATTGTCCGTAGCGGTCAAGTACGCTCGCGTGACCATGTGGCGAGGCACGATGCCGTTGTCGGTCAGCATCGGAGTCGTCGAAAGCGTGAGCCGTTCCTGGCCGACGTACGCGCCAGGCCTTGCGCGGATGCGATCCACGAGTTCCTGTTTTTGCGCGGCGCTGAGTTTCTCCGGAAAGATCGGCGAACGGCGATGCGAGGTAAACGCCGCCTTGATCACCATGCCATCGAGGTTGGCAAGCACATGATCCATCGACTTCGGATCGCCGCACCAATAAGCGGAAACCGAAGGAATGAGCAGCGATTCGCCGAGCAAGTGATTGCAAAGCGACGGCAGAAACGCAAGCAGGGCAGGGGACTCCGCAAGCCCGCTGCCAAGTGCATTGGCGACGACTACATTGCCCGCCCGCACCGCCTGCACGAGGCCGGACACGCCGAGGAACGAATCGCCGCGCAGCTCAAGCGGATCGCAGTAGTCGTCGTCCAGCCGGCGCCAGACCACATCGACCGGCTGAAGGCCATTAAGCAGCTTCAAATACAGCCGTTGATCGCGAACGGTAAGGTCGCCGCCCTCGGCCAGAGTGTAGCCGAGATAGCGAGCCAGGTACGCATGCTCGAAATAGGTTTCGTTGTATGGACCTGGCGTCAGCAGCACCGTGCGCGGCGAATCGCGATTGTGCGGCGCCAGACCTCGCAACATGTCGCGAAACGTGCGAAAGAAAAGTGCGAGCCGCTGCACATTACACGCACGGAACACCTCGGGCAGCATACGGCCAAGAACGATGCGATTTTCCAGTGCGTAGCCCGCGCCGGACGGCCCCTGCGTACGGTCGCCGAGAACGCGGATGCTGCCGTCAGGATCGCGGCCAAGATCGAATGCCACGAGATGAAGAAAACGCTGACCAACCACCTGAATGCCGTGAATGGGCCGAAGAAAACTTGGATTAGCATAGACGAGTGCAGGCGGTACGAGTCCAGCGGTCAGCAGTTTCTGTGGACCATAAAGATCGGCGAGAATCGCTTCGAGCAACCGCGCACGCTGAATGAGACCCGCTTCGAGGTAATCGCTTTCTTTCTCGGATACGACAAGCGGAATGGGATCCAGTTCCCAGGGCCGATCCATGCCGCGCGGATCGCCGTAGACGTTGTAGGTAACGCCATTCTCGCGGATGAGTTGCTGGGCCTCTCGCCAGCGCAGAATGAACTCGTCGAGTCCGATCTCATCGAGGCCTTGGACAAACGACTTCCAATGGGCACGAACGACCCCATCAGGCTGGATCAGCTCGTCAAATGCTGAATCCATCCCTTGGTAGCCGCTCAGAACGGCCCCGAGCGGCGGAATTTCTTCGAGGGGAGAGGTCATGCTCATGCGGGATGTTCAGTGGCAGCCAAACGCTCTTTCTTTGTGGAGGTTTTCCCGTTTATCATACCAGAATTCGTTCGATGGATGGTGCGTTCGGGCGCCGCGGCCTCTTTGACGCGAGGCGGCAGGTTGCGCAAGTCCAGCGTGAACGGGAATTCGCCCTGGGTTTCGGCAATCGGCGGCGGGATCGCGCCGGGAGTGTGGCCAACGGGCGAGAAACGCGAGATACGCCGGCCCTCGGCTTCGTTCGCATTCACCGGGAACGTGTCGTACGATCGCCCGCCCGGATGAGCCACGTAATAGACGCAGCCGCCCAGCGAGCGATTCATCCAGCGATCGAACAGGTCGAAAACGAGCGGCGTATGGACGGGAATCAGGGGATGCAGGCAAGACGGCGGCTGCCAGGCGCGATAGCGCACGCCCGCAACGTACTCGCCGGCGATTCCCGTCGGATGTAGCGGCACGAGCCGGCCGTTGCATGTCACGGCGTGACGCGGATTGACTAGGCCGCTCACCTTGATCTGCACGCGCTCGACGGACGAATCGACGTATCGAGCCGTGCCTCCGGCGGTGGTTTCCTCGCCGAGCACATGCCACGGCTCTATGGCCTGGCGGATTTCGAGTTCGACGCCGTCGCGGCATATGCTGCCCAGATGCGGGAACCGAAATTCGTAGTGCGGCGCGAACCACTCGTCGCGGAAGTCATATCCGGCGCCGCGAAGTTCCTCGAGCACGTCGCGGAAATCCTGCGCGATGAAGTGCGGCAGCATCCATCGGTCGTGCAGCTGGGTTCCCCAGCGCACGAGCTTCTCGCGATACGGCTGATTCCAAAACCGCGCGATCAGGCCGCGCATCAGCAATTGTTGCACGAGGCTCATCCTCGAATGCGGCGGCATTTCAAAGGCACGAAACTCGACCAGTCCAAGCCGGCCCGTCGCGGAATCAGGCGAGAACAGCTTGTCGATGCACCACTCGGCTCGGTGCGTGTTGCCTGTGACATCGATCAACAGATTGCGGAAGATGCGATCGACAATCCACGGCGCAAGCGATGGTTCCGCGTGGCTCATCGAAGTTCGGCGTGCAAAATCCTCCATCAAAACGCCGCGTTCCGCTGGTGGATCGGGTACTTGCTGGAAAGCAACTTCGAGTTCATAGAGACTATCATTGCGGGCTTCATCGACGCGCGGCGCCTGGCTGGTCGGGCCAAGAAACAAGCCGCTGAAGAGGTACGACATCGACGGGTGATTATGCCAATAGCCGATGAGGCTGCGCAGCAAATCCGGCCTGCGCAGAATCGGGCTATCCGCCGGAGTCGGCCCGCCGAGGACGATGTGGTTGCCCCCACCCGTGCCGCTGTGGCGCCCATCGAGCATGAATTTTTCCGCCGCAAGCCGAGACTTGTGGGCTTCTTCGTAGAGCGTGGTAGTATTCTTTACGAGATCGCTCCAGTTGGCGGCCGGGTGGATGTTGACTTCGATAACGCCAGGGTCGGGTGTTACCGTGAAATGCAACATGCGCGTGTCGAACGGCGGCCGATAGCCCTCGATCATTACGGGCATATGCAGCGCCTTGGCAGTCGCTTCAATCGCGGCGGCGAGTTCGATGAAGTCCTCGGCATTGCGTTGTGGCGGCATGAAGACGTAAAGCCGTCCGCCGCGCGGTTCGACGCACAGCGTCGTGCGGATGACCTGCGAATCGTTCGATCCGTCGGCGTCGGCGCTTTCCGCGTCGAGGTTCTGTTCGACAGGCTCCACCACCCGTCCATTACGCAGACCACTCGGCTTCGCAAAATAGCGCTGAAGTATCTCCGACTTGGCGGGCAGTTCACCGCGCGGCGCCCACGGGTCGGACTCCAGCACGGTGTCACGTTCGTTTTCGGCTTCCCACGGCAGCGAATCGAGCGGCAAACGGTAACCCATCGGCGAATCGCCGGGCAGCAGGAATAGGTGTCCGCGCCGCAACGACCAGGCGCCGCTGGCCCAGCCAGGATTCCGTTTCGTGCGAAACGGACTGCCCGCCAGCGAGCCGCGCCGAAGCGGCAAGGCATAGCCGATGACCGTCTTCAAACCGGCCTCGAATACTTTCGCGAGGCGAGCGCGTTCCTCCGCATCCTCGAGTTTGCTTTTCAGCGGATCAACGTTTACGGGAAGCTGCCGTTCTTTCCAGAGATAATACCAGGAATCCTCGTAGCCGGGAACGGCATGCCGAGGATCGACTCCCAGCCGTTTGGCCAGGTTCTGAATGAAGGCATGCGCGTCCTCCGGGCCGTAGCCGTAATCCCGGCCTGCTTCGGCGACGAGGTGCGGCTCCGTCCAGAGCGGAATGCCGTCCTTGCGCCACCAACAGCCCAATGCCCAGCGCGGCAGGGATTCGCCGGGGTACCACTTTCCTTGCCCGAAATGCAGCAGCCCGCCTGGCGCGAACCGGTCGCGCAAGCGACGCAATAGCATGTCGCCACGCAAGAATTTTTCGGCGCCGAGCGCCGTGGTGTTCCATTCCGGCGCGTCGCGATTGTCGATTCCGACGAACGTGGGCTCGCCGCCCATCGTCAGGCGAACGTCGTGGGCGAACAGATCGATGTCGATCGCATGCCCGAGTTGATCGATCGCCTGCCATTCTTCGTCGGTGTACGGCTTCGTGACACGCGGCGTTTCCACGACGCGCTGAACCGTCATCGCGAAGCCGAACTGCGCGGCAACCTCGTCGTCGTCATCTGCCTTGTCGAACGTGAACGAACCGCTGATCGGCGCCGCGTTCAACGGGTCCGCAGTGCAGGCGAGCGGGATATGCCCTTCGCCCGCCAAAAGGCCCGATGTTGGATCGAGACCGATCCAGCCCGCGCCGGGCAGAAACACCTCCGCCCACGCATGCAGGTCGGTGAAATCGCGATCCGGTCCCGAAGGTCCGTCGAGTGCGGCAACATCGGCGGTGAGCTGAATGAGGTATCCGGAGACAAAGCGGGCCGCCAGGCCGAGATGGCGCAGAAGCTGTACGAGCAGCCAGGCGGTATCGCGACACGAGCCGCTGCGTTTCGTCAACGATTGCTCGCAGGTCTGGACACCAGGCTCCATGCGGATGATGTAAGAGATTTCTCTGTAGAGCCTTTGATTCAGTTCGACGAGATAGTCGTTCATCTGCACCTTGTCTCGCCGCATTTCGCGCACGAGTTCGGTGAGTTTTGGCCCGGCCTCCTTGATCTCCAGGAAGGGATGCAGTTCAACGGCGAGTTCGTCCTGGTAGCGAAAGGGATAATGCGTCGCGTCCTCTTCGACGAAAAAATCGAACGGATTGATCGATACCATCTCGGCAACAAGGTCTACCTCGACGACGAAATCGCGGGTCGGTTCGGGAAAGACCAGACGAGCGAGATAGTTGCTGTACGGATCCTGCTGCCAGTTGAGAAACTGTTTGCTCGGCTGAATCTTCAACGAGTACGCGAGAATCGGCGTTCGGCAATGCGGCGCGGGACGCAGACGCACGACCTGCGGCAGCAGCGTGACTGGCCGGTCATAGTGATACTCTGTCTTGTGATGCAACGCCACCTTGATCGACATGAAATCGGCTCCCGAATCTTTCGTTCGTCCAGAATAGGGTAAGATTACCCGCGAGCTTGTTTCTGCCCTTGCAACATTTCCATCATTCGTTGTTGATCGAACTCGAAATAGGTCCGCGAAATCGCGCCGCCGATGGAGTGAATCTTGTCGATCACGTAGGTCAGCGACTCGTGCAGGCCCGCCTTGACGAAATCGTCGATCGTCGCCAGACTCAGCCAATCGAGCAGGTTCTCCAGCAGCAGTTCCGCCTCGTTGCCCGGTTCGCGCCGCTTGCGTTCCGAAATCTTGTGGCTCGCTTCCTGGCAGTAAAGAAGGCAGCGCCGCACGGAACGCGGAAATATCGGATCGAAAATCAGAAAGTCGCAAATCGCCGTGCCGTGCTCGAAACTTTGGCGTTGCTTGTGAAACGGCTCATAACCGGAACAACTCTTCAAGATCGCAACCCAGTGCGCGTTGTCGATCGGCGTGTTCACGTCGTCGGGCGTCGGCAGCAGCATGTGGTACTTCACATCGAGAATGCGACCCGTCTGGCAGGCACGTTCCAGGTACTTCCCCAAACGAAGAAAATCCCAGGCCTCGCCGTGCGACATCGTCCCCTCGGCAATGCCGAATATCCCCTGGTTGATCCGGCGAATCTGATTGTAGAAGGCATTCCGGTCAACCTCGTACTGTTGCCGAGCGTCGGATCCGTGAAGCCAAAGGTGGAAGAAATTGATCCGCTCCCACATGTCGGCGCTAATGACTTCCCGGATGATACGTGCATTTTCACGGGCATAAACGAGCGATGAAATAATGCTGCACGGATTGTCCACATTCCATGTCATGTGCTGCTGCACCGCCTCGGCATTCGTCGGGTCGGCGAAGTCGTGTATGCCGCTGATAATCAGCAACGGCTTCCACTGTTGCTCGGCAGGGACGTCGAAATCCAGAAGCAGCGTCTGATTGACGTCGAGTACGCGCGCGGTGTTCTCCGCACGCTCGAGGTAACGACTCATCCAAAAACAGTGTTCCGCAACGCGAGAGATCATTTATCGTCCATTTGGATGAAAAACTACATTCGGTTTAAAGACCTGGCGGAGCACTAATTCCCGTTTTCCATGACCCAGGTGTCTTTGCTTCCTCCTCCTTGACTTGAGTTTACGACGAGCGAGCCTTTGACCAATGCGGTGCGTGTCAAGCCGCCGGGCAACACCCACGTCGATTTGCCGCTGACGATGTAGGGCCGTAGATCGACGTGGCGAGGTCCGAGTCCTTCGTCGGTCCAGGTCGGGCACGTGGATAACGTCACCACGGGTTGGGCGATGTAGTTTCGCGGGTTGGCCAGGATCTTTTCGCGGAACTCGGCTCGCTTCTCGGCGGTGGACGATGGCCCCATCAGCATCCCGTACCCGCCCGATTCGTTGACCGCTTTTACCACCAGTTCGTCGAGGTGATCGATCGTGTAAAGCAGGTCTTCGCGGCGGGCACAGATGTACGTCGGCACATTCCGCAAAATCGGCTCTTCGCTCAAATAGAACCGAATCATATCCTCGACAAACGGATAGATCGCCTTGTCGTCCGCCACGCCCGTGCCCACGGCATTCGCCAGCGTCACATTGCCGGCGCGGTACGCTTTCATCAGATTCGGCACGCCAAGCAAGCTGTCGCTACGAAAAACCGTCGGGTCGAGAAAATCGTCATCCAACCGCCGATAAATTACATCCACCCGGCGCGGCCCGCGCGTCGTCTTGAGGTACACCTTGTCGTCAAAAACGAAAAGATCGGGACCGGTGACCAATTCGATGCCCATGTTGCGAGCCAGAAAACTATGCTCGAAATATGCCGAGTTGTAGGGGCCAGGCGTCAGCAGCACCAATGTCGGTTGCAACGGCGCCGACTTCGGCGCGACCGAGACAAGCGCTTCGCGCAGCCGATGCGGGTACTCTTCGACGTGGCGGATTCGGCACTGCTGGAATAGCTTCGGAAAAACCTTCTTCATCACCACGCGGTTTTCCAGCACGTAGCTGACGCCCGAAGGCGTGCGGCCATTATCCTCGAGCACGACGAACTTTCCGTCGGTGTCGCGGATCAGATCGGTGCCGACGACATGCACATACTGCTTGCCCGGCGGATCAAAGCCAACCATCTCCGGGCGGTAGCATTTCGATTTGAGCACGAGTTCTTCGGGCACGACGCCTTCGCGCAATATCCGGCGATCGTGATACACGTCGTACAGGAAAAGATTGATCGCATGAATTCGCTGGCGCAAGCCGGCCTCGACGGGGTGCCATTCATGGGCAGCCACGGGGCGGGGGATGAGGTCAAACGGAAAGATCTTCTCGACGCCGCGGCGATCCGCGTACACCGAGAAGGTGATACCCTGATTGATGAAGACGAGGTCAGCGCTGTGGCGTCGTTCTTGAAACTCGTTCACCGCGAATTGGCCAAGCCAATTCACCAGCGCATCGCAGTGTTTATGAGCGGTGCCGTCGGGCGCGAAAAGCTCGTCGTAGGCCGAGGGATGCGGCGTGTACGCACCCCACAGACGTGAGTCCTGCGAATTGTAACGTTTTCGAGCGCTGGTCACGATCGACATGAACCACCTTGGTTTACGATTAGGGTATCCCCCAATTGGGAATCGTGGGCAATTTCCGTGCCCTGCGTTTGCTTCGTAAGAAAATGCACAAAAAACCACACGCTACGTGAGATGAAAAACAATCCGAATCGGACCAAAAATATTGTATCGCCAACGATGCCAAACATCTAGGCACTCACTGCCAAGAATGACGGCAATCCAAGAATTACATCCAGGAAGCCCGCGGTTGAGCGCATCGAACTCCTGGGATCGTCTACATTTCCAGTCGCTCATGCACGTTACTCGCCCTATATTGTTCCTGTCGCCTTTTCCTTGCACGGAGATCAACTCATGATCGTATCCCGCATAACCAAACTGTCGCTCGCCGTCGTCGGCGCGTTCTGTCTGTATGTCCTCCTTCCCGATGTCGAACCGGCTTCCGGGCAAGACACCGCCAAAGCAAAGGCGAAGGCCAAGGCCAAAGAAAAGAAAAAGAAACCCGCCGCTCCCGAGTTGCCATTCCCGCCGACGCTTCCGGATGGCAAGAGCGTGCTAACGGTCACCTCGCCCGAATTCCTCAAGGCGCCCGCGACCATCGACAAGGACGTGCTCATCGCCAAGGCGGTGCCGACCGTCGATTTCCTCTACTACCCAGGCCAAACCTACAAGGCATCGATCTGGTCCAACTGGGGCGATGGCGTCGCGGTCAATGGCAAGTATTACTCCGCCATCGGCGATCACAACGCGCCCAAGGGCAACGCCTACGTCTACGAATACGACCCCGCCAAGAAAGCCATCCGCCTGTTGACCGACATCGCCAGCGTCATCGGCGGCATGTTCAAGTACCTGCCAGGCAAAATCCATAGCCGAATCGACATGGGCAAAGACGGCTGGCTTTACTTCTCCACCCACCGCGGCGCCATCAACGCCACCACCGACGCCAATGGCTACAAGGGCGACTGGATCATCAAGTGTGATCCGAAGACCGGCAAGGCCGAGGTCGTCGTCCATGCTCCCGTCGCCAAGCATTGCATCCCCAATAGCGTGCTCGATCCCGACCGCATGATCTTCTACGGCGGCACGGCGCCGGGCAACTCGAAGGACGACATCGGCGGCGTGCAGTTCTTCGCCTACGACATCAACGCCAAGAAAGTCGTCTACTCCGGCCCCGATGGTCCGCCGCGCTACATGATCTTCGCGAAATCCACGGGCCGCGTCTACTACGTCCCCGGCAGCGATGGCAACTTCGGCCCGATGATGCGCTACGACCCCGCGAAACCGAGCGACGCCCCCATCAAGATCGGCGCGTCGCTCGGCCTTCGCGCCGCCACGCAAGAAACCGCCGACGGCATGGTCTACACCGTCTCCAAGGGCGGCAAAGGCAACCCGGCGAAGATGTATGCCTTCAACACGAAAACCGAAGAAGCCACCGAGATCGGCCCCGTCGCCGTCGGCGGCCGCGATTACATCACCTCGCTCGATGTCGATCCGACTGGTCGTTTCGTCTATTACATGCCCGGCGCGCACGGCGGCAGCCAGGACGACGGCACACCGATTGTGCAGTTCGACGTCAAGAACAAGACGCGCAAAGTCATCGCGTTCCTGCATCCCTACTTCAAGGACAAGATCGGCGCCATGCCCGTCGGCACGTTCAGCTCGGCCGTCGATCCCGCCGGCGACAAGATCTACGTCACCTGGAACGTCAGCCGCGGCAGCCGAGCCTGGGACTGCTGTGCACTGACGGTGGTGCACGTGCCGGAGTCGGAGCGGAAGTAAAGGATGAAGGATGAAGGATGAGAAAGCAAGCCCCACCATGAGCGCAGCGATTGGTGAGGGTGCTGGCCGCCAGGGCGCTTGGCCATCTGCTGTTGGCCAAGCGCTTTCGCACTTTTTCGGCCTTTTTTCGCACTTTCAGGGGGTGTTGGCCAAATTCCCGAGGGGGAGAGGGGTGCCGTTCTGCATGCAGTTTTCGCCTGCGTCCGCTTCCTCGTTTAACATTCGCGCCTCGCTGGCCGGACAGATTTTTTTCTGCAACGGACTTTGACAAGCGATCGGGCCGCGCGTTACCATAACCATGTGTGCCCAATGTGAGCCGAGTCGATATTCTGAGGAGGATTTCTCATGCCTGTTGAAACAACACAAGAAAAAGAAATGGTCGAGAAGGCGCTTCGCAGCATGAGCAAACCCGACCGAAGAACGGTGCCCGCGGAGAAAGTGAAGCTATTTCTACAAATGGTAGGCGACGAGTTGAAACGCACTGGTTCATTGCAACAGGCTTTCGTTGGCAACCTCGTGCAACAACTCAAGACGGGAGCCATCTGATGCACGAAGTCGCCTGGGCAGACACCGCAATCGATGGCCTCGCCGAGCTATGCCTGCATTACGCCGAGCATTGGGCCGAAATCAATAGCGCGGTCGATATCATCGTAACCGTTCACGGGGCGGTGAAAAATGCGACCAAAATCCCTTTTACTAAGGAAGGCAGGAAAGCAGGAAGGAATAGGCAATTCAATTCCTGCTTTCCTGCCTTCCTTAGTATCTTTGTCTTGTCGTTTTTTGTCCGAGTCTTGAGCGGTTACATATCATCGAATACCGCTTGCGATGATCCCCGATGGAACACAGTCGGCAGATTTCCGAAGGACTTTGGCGAATCGATCTCACCCCTATCGCGATTTGTTTCACGTTTAGTACACCTCATCTGACAATCGAATCCGTCGGCTGGATCGGCTAACCTTTTTCGATCTTCTGGGACAACGCTCATTAGAGGAAAGGCATTACTCAATGGCCAACGGAATATTACTGCGTGTGGGCATCGATTCGAAGGAAGCAAAATGGAATGCGCCCTGTCGCAAGGATGGCCGATTCTGTTACGTTCCTGTTACTGATGGCTCTCAGAGTGACCGAGGTCCAGCGTTTGATCACGACTACTCAGAGTTCAGGCCATTCGTCGAGTACCTAGGAGCAGAGTGGCCTTCTCACCTTTCTGGGACTTGTCATCTCGACCCTGATTTCAGCCATCTCACCTATGGAGACGGAGACCGCGGTCGTGGCCGACGGATCAGAGATTTTCTTTCTGCAGGTGACTTTATCGCCTTTTGGGCTGGCCTTCGCGAAATAGAGAGCGGCGAAATAGTGTGCTCGATAATTGGTTTTTTCACAATTGCTTACATCGTAAACGCAGCCGAAATAGGGCCATTGGATGCTCATCGTAATGCACATACGCGGTACAAGCAATCTGAGAAGTGGAATCATGTCGTCGTCGTTGGTAATCCCGAACGGTCAGGAAGGCTGAGAAAACATCTCCCGATTGGGAGTTTCCGAGACGGTGCTCAGAGAGTCGACCGGGAATTGCTGAAATCATGGGGCGATCTACAGAAAGCGGATGGAGGCATTTGGAACGATGGCTATATTACGCTCAGCGGCCAGCCTCCTATCTTTAGGGATCCTGCGAAGTTCTCGAAGTGGTTTTGGGCGAAAAAGCCAAAACTTGTCCACGCGAACAATGTCTAATTCCGCGCCGCCGATCGATTTTCTTGCACATGCACTCCAAAGCCTCGCGGCCAAACTTTGGACTGCGGCTACTTGACACCGCTTTTTTTCATTTTGAACGTTGCAGAAAAACGCTCCGCCTACTTGCCCGCGGAACGCTTCGTGCCGCACAGGTCGAGCATGGCTTCGCCCATGGCGTTGCCGATGAGGTAGTAAGTCTCGGCGTTGCTGTTCCAGTGGAAACCCTGGCCGCTCGGAGAGACTTCCTTGGGCCGCCAGAAGCTCTTGGTTCCGACGAAGGCGACGTTGCCCTTGAATTCGGGCATCTTGGCCACGGCGGCCTGGGCTTTCATCAGTGAAAGTGCGCGGGGGTGTTTCTCGTCGGGGCCGGTCATGCCGGTCTCTGCAATTACGAAGGGCAAATTTTTCACGCCGAGGTCCTTGCGGATATCGCGGATGAAATTGGCGAGGTTCTTTTCGTATTCGTCGTTGAAGGACTGGTTCACGCGATCGTTCCAGCCCTGGTGCCAGCCGAAGCCGACGATTTCGTAGCCTTGTCCCTTGTAGGCGGGGAACTCGGCTTTGAGATTGGCGAGCACGTCCTTGGTGTGCTTGAGCAGTTCTTTGTAATAGGCGCCGACCTCGCCGCCGGAGCTTGGAGGCCGAAAGTCCTTGCCGAGGCTTTTGCCGCCCCACGCCAATTTGATGAGCAACACCTGTTCGTCATAGGCATCGCCGACGATATGGCCGAAGCTGAGTTCGGGGCCGATCATGTTGTCTTTGCCTGCGAAGCCGACGGTGAGCGGACCTTTCTTGCCGAGATACCAAAGCCAAACGTCCTCGCGGGCGATCCATTTGCCGTTTTTATCGACGAGATGTTTGTAGCGAGCCGCGCTGGCGGGATCCTTGACGAGAAACTCCAGGCTTCCCTTGCCGCCGTTGCGCTTGGGATCGGCTTGCACGAAGCCTTGCCCCTGCATATTGGATTGCCCGGCAAGGATAAAGACCTTCACTGGCTTGGGCTGAGCGAAGCTAGCGTTTGTGCCATAGTGAAAAAAGACAAACGCAGTAAGGAACAAAGACCAGCGATTTGGTATCATGAGTTGGCTCCATTTTGTGTGATGGAATGGTAAATAGTCCACATGACGAACATTTTAGGGAAGCAGCAAGGCAAAAGCGCGAAAGGACGAAAACATGAGAATTCGAATCAGCTTGTTTAGCGTGCTGCCCGGCGTGTTGTTGCTGTTGGCGACATCGGACGTCGCCGCCCAGCAAAATGGCAAGGGCAAAGGTTCGCGCGAAGGCAACCTCACCGTCGGCCAGCTCGCGCCCGATTTTGAGCTGAAGACCGTCGACACCAAAAAGTCGGTCAAGCTTTCCTCGCTTAAAGGCAAGCCTGCCGTGCTGATTTTCGGCAGTTGCACCTGACCGCCGTTCGTGGCCTCGGTCGGTCAGATCGAGAAGCTCTACTCCAGCTACAAGGACAAGGCCCACATCTACGTGATCTACATCCGCGAGGCTCACCCCGTCGGAGGCAAAGGCTTCGCCAGCAAGCAATTCCCAATTCCGGATCCCAAGACGATCGAGGAACGGCACAGGGTGGCACGCGAGTTTGCCGAAAGTTTGAAACTCACGATTCCCGTACTCGTCGATTCGATCGACGACGTCGCGAACAACTCTTACACCGCCTGGCCGGACCGCATCTACGTGATCGATGCCGACGGCAAGATCGCCCTCAAGGCGAATCCCGGGCCCGCGGGTTTCAGTCCCGCTGTTCGCGCTGCGCCTGGCGTGCTCGAAAAGCTGCTGTCAACCGCGAGAAAGTAGCAATCGCGTTTCCCGCCGAAATACGGCGACGATAGCGGTTCGTGGAAATATATTACCCCACCCGCTTTCTTGCGTCTCGCCTGGCATGCCTCATGGTTCCTCTATCCGGAGAAAACGTCATGACAAACCTTCGCGCGTCGATTCTTTTCGCGGTCCTCGCAGGTTCCGTGAGCCTGATTGCCGCTTCGCTTTCCGCACAACCAGGCGGCGATCTACGAAAGACGGTCCGTGACATTGCGGATCAATTCAGCAAGGCCGACAAGAACAAAGGCGACACGAAAGCCGCGACCGAGTTGGCGCACAAGACCGGCAAGAGCATCGACAAGACGACCGAGCTAATGGCGATGTTCCGTACACGCGACAAGGGCGGCGTCGGCGTCGGCGCGACGGCTGGAAAAAATCCCACCAAAGACGGCATCGAAGCGATGCTGCGCGACCTCTCGACCAATGTGCCCTTTGCCGTCCTGAAGAACCCCGCGCCAATTGAGGAAATGGGCTACACTATCGCCGCGATGGGCGCAATCGTCGACGCCAAGGGAGCGCCGAAAAACGCCGACGCGAAGGCGGTCAAGCTTTGGCACGAATACGCTCACGACACGCACGTCAACGGCCTGGCCTTGGCTCGCGCCGCCGTCACGAAGAAAGCCGCCGACATCAAGATCTCGGCCCTGCGAGTGCGAAACGCGTGCGGCGGATGCCATGCATTCTTCAAATAACACGATTAATATCTTGCTGAAAATAACTTCCCTATTTGCGTTTGCCGCTTGCGGCTTAGCGCTCAACAGGGCACCATGCCGAGCGCTAAGCCGCAAGCGGCTTTCAAAGCTCCCTCAGCGTGGTGGCAGGCTTCCTTTCCAGCCTGCCGAGAGCTGCTTTGCCAGTTGCGCCACGATGGCGCGATTCTCGGCGACGCCGGCGATGTTGACGTCCTCCGCGGGATCCTTGCGGTGGTCGTAAAGCTCTCGCGCCACAACCTCGCCGCCCGTTCGCTTTCGCCATTCCACATAGCGATAATGCTCCGTCCGAATCGTGTAGCCCATCAACGGCCCCGTCTCTTTCGTGCTGCGCGGGTATTGGCTAAACGCGGCCGTCTTCCACGGTGTCTTCGCATCATCTAGCAGCGGCGCAAAGCTGATGCCCTCAACGCCCTTTGGATTGGGCAATCCGCAGAGTTCGGCCAAAGTCGGGTAGATATCGACGAATTCCACCAGGCCGCTGCACTTTTGACCGGGAGCTTTTTGTCCGGGTGCGCTGATGACCAACGCCGAGCGTGTCGCCAGTTCGTAATTCGTGTGTTTGCACCAGATGCCGTGATCGCCGAGATGCCAGCCATGATCGCCCCACAGGATCACGATGGTGTCGTCCGCCAGGCCCATTTCTTGCAGCGCGTCTAGCAGGCGGCCGACCTGGGCGTCCATGTAGCTGACCGAGGCGTAGTAGCCGTGCACGAGATTGCGAGCCATTTCCTTCGGAACTGGGCCATTCTTTGGGATATTGTGGTACTGTCGTAGCTCGCCGCCAAACTGTGGTGCAAGCTTCGGCGCATCCTTCGGCGGGTTTGCGTTCGTCGCGTGAGGCAGTTTTTCGACATCGTACAGGTCCCAATATTTCTTCGGCGCGACAAACGGCAGGTGCGGCCTCGCGAAACCGACGGCGAGGAAGAACGGCTGATCCTTTCCCTTGCAGGTTTTGAGAATCTCGATCGCGCGTTTCGCCGCCAGACCGTCCTTGAGATCGTCATCGCCTACGTCCGGCGCCTCGTAGGGCAAGCCGCGAACCTTGCTCGCCTCTTTCTTCCCCGCCTTCGCGGCGGCAACAAGTTTGCCGAACAGTTTCTGCCCTTCCGGCCCGAAATTCGAGCCTTTCGCCGCTTCCCAGGGCACGCTCCACGAGAGCTTGTCATCGTACCCGCCGTGGTAGATCTTGCCTACGCCGTGAACGTAATAGCCACGCAGCCGAAAGAACTGCGGCAGCGTGACGACGTCGGGCAGTGCCGTGCGAAAATGGGTGATGAGGTCGTAAACCTTCGTGGAATCCGGCCGGCGCCCCGTCATCAGCGACGAGCGCGACGGACTGCACACAGCCTGCTGGCAGTAGGCACGCGTAAAAGCCGTCCCCTTCTTGGCGATGCGATCGATGTGCGGCGTCTTCGCATAAGGATCACCCGCACACGCCAGCGCGGGACGCAGATCATCCACCGAGATGAAGAGGACATTGCGTTTCTTTTTCGCCTCGCCAGCATGAGCCGACGCCGAAAGCAAGAACAATAAAGCGACGCCGAGCAAGATTACGCGGTTCATCATGGTTATCTCTCGCGAAATAGGATTTTCTTGCTCCCCTCTTTCTTGGGGCTGAGGGGTAGTGGAATCAAAAAACGCCGGGACAAATACCACTCTCCTCAATGTAAACGATAGGAACTGGCTACGCCCCATCCATTTTCCATGATCTTAGAAAATAAATTCGCCTGACGGTGCTGGCCAACAGGCCAATTGACCACCAGCCGAAGTCCGGGAAATTAAGTGAACATTGTAAAAAGCCCCCGCTATTGGGGGGCTAGCACAAAAGGGTGGGCAAGCGCCCTAGTGATCAGGCGGGGTCGCAGAGACAAATGCGTGGCATTCGACTACCCCACCAGGTCGCGCATCACTTCGCCGCGCGGCAGGAGCGGGATGGGGCGGCCGGTGGCGTCTGGGATGCTGCCGTGCGGGTCGATGCCGAAGCGGTGGTAGATGGTGGCGAGCAGGGCGTTGCTGTCGAGCGGGCGCTGGACGGGGTGTTCGCCACGCGCGTTGGTGCTGCCGATGACTTGGCCCATACGCAGCCCGCCGCCAGAGAGGAATACGCTCATCGCGCGGGGCCAATGGTCGCGCCCTGGTCGTCCGCTTGCGTCCTGGTTGCGCACCGTCGGCGTTCGGCCGAACTCGCCGCAGAAAATGAAGAGAACCCGCCGGTTCAGGCTGCGGGCGTAGAGGTCGTCGATCAGGGCGGAGATCGCCTGATCCAGCACCGGCAGCTTGACGCGATAGGCGTCGAAGATGTGCGAATTGACGGAGTGATCGTCCCAGTTCGTCGTGCGGGCCATGGACTCGGGCAAGCGATATGTCGCCTGGCATTGCACGAAACGCACGCCCGCTTCCACGAGCCGTCGGCAGGTGAGCAAGCTCTTGCCCCAGAGGTGATTGCCATAGCGTTCACGCACGCTGCGTGATTCATTGCGCAGATCGAACGCGTCGCGCGTGCGGCTACTGGCGAGGATCTCGACAGCCTGGCGATGATGACGATCCCACGAATCAAGCGTGCCGGACCGCATCGCCGCGGCGCGGAACCCATCGAGATCGTGCAACAGACTTGCGCGTTGCTGAAGCCGCAGCGTTGAGTCGGCAGTCAGTTGCACGCCCTGGTCGGGGTCTTCAGAACCGTAGATCGGGATCGGATCGTAGGTGTTGTTTCCACTCGCCGAGATCGGATTGTTCGGGTTGACCATGAACGGCGCATAACCGCGGCCGAGAAACGCGGGGCCGGCGCCATAGAACTGCGTGTCGGCGACAAAGACGGGCACGCCTTGGCGTCCTCGGCCGTCAAGGTGCTTGGCGACGACACAGCCGATTTCGGGATATTCGCCATTTTGTAGGTTGGCGGCGATCGACGCATGTCCGCTGAGGAAGCGATGCGACCCGCCGGAATGTTCGCCTCGTTCGTGATGCAAACTGCGCAGAAGCGTGAAGCGATCCGCCATGCGGGCGAGTCGCGGCAGATGTTCGCAGATTTCGATGCCGGGGACGTTCGTTCGGATCGGCCGAAACAGGCCGCGAATGTTCTCGGGCGCTTCCGGTTTGAGGTCGAACGTTTCGAGGTGACTCGGTCCGCCGTTGGCCCAGAACAAGATGACGGAAAAGTCGCGATCGGCCGACACCTCGCTTGCAAGCAGCCGCGCGAGGTTGGGTGATACGCCGGTTGCCAAAGCGCCGAGGCTTAACCCGCCGAGCGTTAGCCAATCCCGGCGGTTGATGGGGAGATGGTTCATGGCGGCCTTTGCAAAAGATCTTGAAGCGATCCCAGGGATTCGCTGCGCTCATCCCTGGGCTTGGGCTTGGTATTTGTTACTTCGTCGAATGCTTGAGGAACCATGAATACAATTCTGGATTGCCGTAGGCGCGATCCCAGGAATTATGGCCGACCTTGGGGTATTCGTCATATCGCGGCGAGCCACCCGCGGCCTTGAGGGCCTTGATCATTTCACGCGAGCGTTCGACTTTGACGGCGGTATCGGCATCGCCATGGAAGCACCAGCAAGGGATATCTTTGATCTTCGCGGCGTCCTTGACGTTTCCGCCGCCGCAGATGGGAGCGATGGCCGCCCAGCGGTCGGGATAGGCGGCAGCGAGACTCCAAGTGCCGAACCCGCCCATCGATAGGCCTGTGAGGTAGACGCGTTTCTTGTCGGTCTTGTAGCCGGCGAGGACTTCGTCGAGAATGGCGACAGCACGTTTTCCCTCGGGCGATGCCGCGCTCCAACCGCCTTTTTGCGATTGTGGGAAAACCGCAATGAACGGGAAGTCGTCCTTTTGATTGCGAATCGCCTTGGCGAGGCCCACCTTGATCTGCTTCAATCCATCCGTGCCCGTTTCGCCCGCGCCGTGCAGGAACAGAATCACGGGATATTCCTTGTCGCCTTTGTAGGATTTCGGGACATAGACGACGTACTTCACATCGCCGGCTTTTCCTTTGTAGATCTTGTTCAAAAACCCGGTCGCCCCCTCGCCGGCATCGGCCGGTAAAAGTAGGCCAAGTAGAACCAGCCCGAGGACCGAGAGGAAGAGAGATTGCTTGACCATCGGAATCGTAACCTTTCAACTGTTGGGTTTCGCGGCAGGCGATTGTAAAATACAGGTGTGTGATCTCCGCATCGGAGCGGAGGTGTGGGTTTTAGGATAGTTTGCCGATTTTTTGGCGGATTGCAACACAAAAACCGAGAATTGTCATGCCAAGTGAAACGCCCCCGCCGCCCAAGGATGTGCAAGACATCGTCAAGCAATTGCCCGACGCGGCAAAGACCGGCCTGGAGAGTTTCGACATCAAGTCCGGCGAAGGCTATGCCGAAAAAGTCGTGGACGCCATCGAGATGATCGGCGAGGAGAAAGCCGGCGGACTCGATGCGCCAGTACACTCCGACGTCACTGCGGGAATGCGTTACCTGCATTGCAGCCGGACCATTCATCAGCTGGTCACCGATCGCAATCGCGCCGTCGGTATCTATCTTGCTGTCGCGTCCCTTTTGCTGACGGCGTCGGGCGCGATCTTGCATGCCAATCCTCCCGGAGAATTGATCATCCCGATCACCGAGATCCAGCGCTGGTGTCTGCCGGTCACTTTCGCGACTTTGACGATCCTGGCTCTATTCACGGCGATCTTGCTGATCCGCACCCGCGTGGGAATGATTTACGAGGCGGCAAAGATGAACGCCCTGCTCGGGTTGCCGATTGGACGTGTCCAGCGCAATAGCCCGCTCAGCATCCATTTCATTTTGCAGACCATGGTAAGCGTTGCCGGCGGAGCATCGGCCGCGATGTACCTGATTTTCATGATGCGTCTCCAGTCGCCGGATGCCGTCGGCCGAGCCGTCTGGATCGGCTCGTTCGTCGGCGTTGCGCTCGCGGTGGGTTTGTTGATCGTGTTTGTCGTTGTCGTAAATCACATAACAGCGGACGAAAAATTGCAGAAGAGGGTATAGTCTTTAGTCAGTAGTCCTTGGTCATTAGTCGGTAGTCGGTAGCTACCCGTCCACAGCGATAGGATTGGTTCCCTGCCTACTGATTCCTGATTCCTGTCCGCTGACTAATAACTAATGACTCCTCCCGACGTTCCGAGGCTTCTTTTCCATGGCTGATTTTCAAACTCCGATTGCGGTCGCTGTCATTGCACGCACTCGGCACAAAATGATCGAGGCGGAGATCCGCGAGGCCGCCAAACAGGGCGCCAAGCTCATCGAGATTCGGTTCGACTTTCTCGCCAAGGCGCCCGATTTCAAGCGACTGCTGCAGAATCGGCCATGTCCGATCATCGCGACGTTCCGCCGACCGTCCGATGGCGGGCGATTCAACGCACCCGATGAGCAGCGTCTCATGCTCATTCGGCAAGCGATCGTGGCAGGCGTCGATTACATCGATCTGGAGATCGATATCATCGATCAGATTCCGCGTTTCGGCAAGGTCAAACGAATTTGCAGCTACCACAATATGACCGAGACGCCGGAGAAACTCGAACTCATCCACAAACAAATGTGCGAGGAAGACGCGGACATCATCAAGATCGCCGTCACGGCACAAAACCTCTCGGACAATCTCCGCGTGCTGGCGTTGATGAAGAATCCGCCCAAGCCGACCGTGGCGTTCTGCATGGGTGATCTCGGCGTCTGCACTCGGGTATTGGGGATTCGTGCCGGCTCGCCGTTCACGTATAGCACGTTCAACAAGGACCGCCAAATCGCGCCTGGAATTATCTCGTTTCAGGAACTTCAGAAACTCTACAAGATCGAACAGATCACGCCTGAAACCAAAGTGTTCGGCGTCATCGGCGACCCAGTCGGGCATAGCCTCAGCCCGCTCATCCATAACAAGGCGATGCGAAAAATCGGCTTGAATGCCGTATACCTGCCGTTCCGCGTGCCGAGGGGAGACCTCCCTGCGTTTCTCAATAGCATGAAGGCTGTGCCGGTGGATGGGTATAGTGTCACGCTGCCACACAAGGAGGCGGCGGCGGCGTATGCGCAGGAACTGGGTCCTGCGGTGAAGCGAATCGGCGCCGCCAATACGCTCGTCGCCATTCCGAACGGCTTCCGCGCCGTCAATACCGATGCTCACGCCGCCCTCGCCACGCTGAAGGCGAATCTGCCGCCCGGGCCGGATGGAGCGCCGGGCGACCTCCGGTCTCGCTTTGTTTTGATACTTGGCGCAGGCGGAGTGGCCCGCGCGATCGCCGACGCTTTGCAGGCTGATGAAGTGCCGGTCACCGTCACCAACCGCTCGCCCGAGCGGGGGGAAAAATTGGCCCAGGAACTCGATTGCAAATTCGTCGAATGGAATGCCCGACATTCAGTGATTTGCGATACCATCATCAACTGCACCTCCGTCGGCATGCATCCCAATCTCGATGAGACTCCGATCCATCACAGCTTTCTCAAATCGGGCATGATGGTGTTCGACACCATCTACACGCCGGAAACCACGATGCTCGTCCGCGAGGCTCGCGAGCGAGGCTGCCATGTGCTCACCGGCGTGGACATGTTTATCCGCCAGGCGGCGATGCAGTTCGAGCTTTTTACGGGCAAGCCGCCGCCGATCGAATACATGACAAAGGTAATCCGCCGAGCACTCGCCCCGGTGCATGAGCCTGACGATGAGGAGCCAGCGAAGTGAACGACCGCCGACCGATATTTCTGATCGGCTACCGCGGCACGGGCAAAACGACGGTCGCCCGTCTCCTTGCCGAACGCCTGCAGTGTGGCTGGCGAGATGCCGACGTCGTGCTCGAACAGCGTGCGGGAAAGTCGATCCGCGAAATATTCGCAGAAGCTGGCGAACCGGCGTTTCGCAGCCTGGAATCGTCGATCCTTCGCGAACTGGCGATGTCGCGCAACATGGTCATAGCGACCGGTGGCGGGGTTGTGTTGCGCGAAGAAAATCGCCTGGTGCTGAAGAATGGGCTCGTCGTTTGGCTTCACGCCCCTGCGGATTTACTATGGCATCGGCTGAACGCAGACGCCTCAACGCGTGAACGCCGTCCTAATCTTTCACGCGGAGGGCTGGCGGAAATCGAAGAAATGCTTGAAATTCGCACGCCGATCTACAAAGAATGTGCGGATTTCACAGTTGATGCCAGTGCATCAACGCCAGACGAGATCGCGGCAATGCTGGCACGCTACTGCGAGGAAGTGTCTTGATTCATTTCGCGTGACGGTGATCGCCGTTGCCATTCAGGTGGCCATTGCCGTTGCCATTGACATGCGGCTTCTTCCGGATTTTCGACATCGTCAAGCGATTGCCTGGTGCATGAATCGTTACTTCGGACATGTAATGACGCATCAGGAACAACCCGCGGCCGCACGGCCGTTCGAGATTCTCGTCGGCAAGTGGATCAGGAAGTTGATCGGGATCATAGCCGGCGCCGTCGTCGGCGATGTGGATATCGAACCGATCGGACTGAACCTGAAAGCGAATGTTTACGTTCTTGCGGATATCCATTTTATTGCCATGCTTGATCGCATTGACAATGGCTTCGTCCAAAGCGAGACGGATTCCGAAGATTTCCTTTTCGTCGAATTCAAACTTCCGCAGCTGATCTTCGATGGCATCACGAACCTGTTGGCCTTTGGCAAGATCGCTCGGAATGACGGTTTCCACGGATCCATCCTTACAACAATTGAACATGATGTGCCTCAACAACCACCGAACAGCGCCAGCAATTTTGCTGGAGAGAGTATTGCGCTGTCCGATTTCACCCAACGAATCTTGAAGCCTGAACAAATGAAATGAGTTTTGGGCTTCGGTTGGGCGGATTGCCGGTCGAATTAATACTTGTGAAGGTATTTTAACATCGTTCTTGGATTTTGGATAGAGCAATTTCGATCACTAGCATGCTATCCTAGAATGATTGCAGTGCGGTCTGCTCGTCGCGCTGGATGTTGAATAGCCGATCGAGCCGGGTGATTTCAAAAACTTCGATGATGTCAGGGTTGATATTGCACATCACCAGTTTGCCGCCTGCTTGCTGAACTTTCTTGTTCAGCGTAATGAACTTTCCGAGTGCGGCGCTGGAAAGGTACTCGACGTTGCTGAAGTTCAGCAACACCTTCTTGCGGCCAAGTTCATCGATGAGACTGAAGAGGTCTTCGCCGATCTTTGCGATGTTTTGCTCATCAAGAATTTTGCGGTCGATGAAATTCACGACAGTGACTTCACCATGATCCTCAACTTCGAGACGTCGCCGACGAGGTTGTGTGGACATACCTTTAACTCCCAAAGGCCTGTCTCCCCAATGGTAACTCGGGCAGGAGATAGGCACTCCCTTGCCATGTTAAGCCAGCGGATAAGGATGTCAAGCTAATTCATCGGCGAGATCGCGAAAAATGATGAATTTTCGGCAGAACAGTGAATCATGGAACCTACCCGAAGCGCTGGCGTGGAGCGCGGGTTCCAACGCCAGCGCCGCGGGATTCGCTCACATCGCGGACTTTTCGAGCACCTTTTCGGACGACAAATCCTGCACTAGCTCGATCGGACGGCAGACATCGAGCGGATCATCGTGGAATCGCCAGCCCGCGAAGACCTCGGGTTCGAACAGGTCGATGTAGTACCATGCGAGATCATCTTTCATGCGGAATGGCATCAACGCCACGCCGTTGACCGGGTCGAGCAGATAGGCATCGATCTGGGCAAGTTCCTCGAGTGCCGTATCGAATTTGTCCTGGGACCGAGACAGTTCATCCTGACACGCCTTTTCGCGCAACAGCTTTTGCGTGCTTCGCGGCGAGGAGTCGCTGATGTGCCTATCTAGTGTTATCTGTGCGGACCTGGCATCCAGCCAGTGCTCGCGCAAAGAAGCAAGGATGGAGCGAAGATAAGGAATAGCGCCCTTGGCTTCTTTCCAATCCCACAGACGCATCACACGAACTCGTTTTGATTTACGTTTCATGGGACCTTCTCCTTCCAAATGGTTTGATTGAGGCCTGGGAGAGTGCTCTTTCGGCCTCTGTACCATTTTAGCATGCGAAAAGGGCTCACAATGTGTCCAAACAGGTTGAATTCTTTCGTCGCTGCTCTATTCCTGGCTGATTAGATCCGATCGAGAGATTTCAAGCCGCGTGTATTGTATAATACCTACACCTAGCCTTGCCTCGCACACTCGGGAACGTGAGTGTATATCCCACCATGAGTACCGCCTCTCCACACAAAACCAGCTTTCGCACCGGGCGAGGGCGGTCCGCGCCGATGGGGGCGACGCCGCTGGCCGACGGCGTCAATTTCGTGCTGATGTGTCGGCATGGCACGAAGGTCAATCTAGTCGTGCAAGAAATCGATCGCGACGAAATCATCGCAGACATCCCGCTTGACTATAGAAAGAATCGCACCGGCGATATTTGGCACATTTACGTTGCCGACTTGCCGAAGGTGTTCCGGTACGGCTGGCGCGTCAATGGTCCGGACGACGGTGGGCATCGCTTCGATCCGAACCTCGTGCTTCTCGATCCTAGCTGTACTGCGGTGGCGGACGGTGCTCGCTGGGGTTGCAACGGGCATTATTTCAACGGCAGCGACCGATCGCGCGGCACGCATCGCCGCAGTCTCTACTATCGCCGAAGCTACGATTGGGGCGAAGACGAACCGCTGGTCACCCCGATTGAAGATTCGATCCTCTACGAAATTCACGTGCGCGGGTTTACCGCCAGCCCAACAGCGATGGTGTCCAAGCCCGGCACGTTTGCGGGATTGATCGAAAAAATCCCCTACCTGCATCAGCTCGGCGTGACGGCGGTGGAATTGCTGCCCGTGTTTGAATTCGACGAGGACGACTGCGTCTTCGTAAACCCGCTGACAGACAAACCGCTGAAGAATTTCTGGGGCTACAACAGCATCGCCTTTGCCGCGCCGAAGGCCGCCTACGCGGATTCAGGATCGCAACACGGGCAGGTCTCTGAATTCCGCGACATGGTTCGCGCGTTCCACCTGGCTGGCATCGAAGTCATTCTCGACGTCGTCTTCAACCACACCGGCGAAGGCGACGATCGCGGCCGTACCTATTCTTTCCGTGGTCTCGATAACGAACTCTACTACTTGCTCGGTCCCAACGGCAACTATCTCAACCTCTCCGGCTGTGGCAATACGGTCAACTGCAACCATCCTCTCGTGCGTGAGATGATCATCACCTGCCTGCGCTTCTGGGTGGGGGAGATGCACGTGGATGGACTGCGCTTCGACCTCGCTTCCGTCTTCGGGCGCGACCGGAAGGGCAACGTCATTATCGATCCGCCGATCGTCGAGATGATTTCCGAGGATGGCCTTTTGCGTGAGACAAAGCTGATCGCCGAGCCGTGGGACGCCGCCGGGCTGTATCAGGTCGGCAGCTTCCCGACATTCGGCGCACGCTGGTCGGAATGGAATGGCCGCTACCGCGATGACGTACGGCGATTCTGGCGCGGCGAACCGGGAATGTGCGGCGCGCTGGCGACGCGAATCTGCGGCAGTTCCGATCTCTACGAGCACTCGGGACGGCTGCCGAGCCATTCGCTCAACTTCATCACGTGCCACGATGGCTTCACGCTCTGGGATCTCGTTTCCCACAATCACAAGCACAACGAAGCGAACGGCGAACGCAATCGCGACGGCATGGACGAAAACTACTCGTGGAACTGCGGCACCGAGGGCGTGACGTACGATCCGGAAATCCTCAGGCTGCGGCGCCGGCAGGCGAGAAATCTGCTCACAACCTTGATGATCTCGCAGGGCGTGCCGATGCTGCTCGGCGGTGATGAGTTCCTTCGGACGCAAAAAGGCAACAACAACGCCTGGTGCCAGGACAACGAACTCAGTTGGATCGATTGGCGGCTGCGAGACACCCATGCCGATTTTTTCCGCTTCACGCAAATGCTGATCGCAATGCGGAAACGCCACCCCGCTCTTCGCCGGCGCACGTTTCTGCGCGGAACCGGTCCGGAGGGATTGCAGCGGCCTGACGTGATTTGGCATGGCGTCGAACCCCACGCTCCCGATTTTTCCGCCGGCAGCCGAACGCTCGCCTTTTGCCTGGATGGCACGCGAACCGACCGCGAACCGGACCGCGATTTCTATGTTGCCTGCAATGCCTGGATCGAGCCGATCCCGTTTCGCGTTCCGCGTTCGCCGAACGGTCAGCGCTGGCGGCGTGTCATCGACACGTCGCTTCTGTCGCCCCTGGATATCGTCGGTCTCGATGAAGGCCCCGTCTTTTTCGCGGAAACGACGATCCATGTCGCGCCGCACTCGATGGTGGTTTTTATCTCCGAGGCCGGTTGAGAATAAATCAAACCACGGATAACACCGACGACACGGATAAATACGCGGAAATACGCAGAATCAACACGGCCAACGTGGCGAACGCGCCAGCCGTACGATGGCGACGTCGAACTTCTGATCGAGAAAAAGACGGAGTATTTTTCATCGATCTTCCTCTCTGTGCTCTCGGTGCTCTCCGTGGTGAAAGATCCTGGTTAGAAAACCATCCCATCATCGTCGATAAATCATTCTCCCGTGGTCCGTTTCTTGTTGGGCTTTCGTGATGGGTCGGCATAAACTGCTCCATACCGTCTTTCAGTCGGGTTTCGCTTTTTTCGGAAGCAGTTTGCCATGATAACTTTTCGTGCATCGCTTGGAATATTGACCACACTTGTACTCGCCGTGTTCATCTCAGCGGAATTGCAGGCGAGCGAGAAGAAAAAGACTGCCAAGGGCAAGGATCCGAAAGCCGCGCCGGCGAAAAAAGTCGCTCCCATTCTCGTCAAGGACGATGAACTCAACGCCAAGGATCCGCGCGATACGCAGCTCGCGCTCAAGAAATCGCCGCGAAAAACCTACACCGTGACACTGACCCAAGACACCGTTTTTCAGATCGATCTCAAAAGCAAGGATTTCGACGCCATCGCTCGGCTCGAAGACAAAGCCGGCAAACAAGTCGCCTTCAACGACGACGCGCCGCTGGCCAAGGGAATGGACGCCCGGTTGCTCTACCGCCCCACTCAAACCGGCGAGTTCACTGTCGTCGTTACCAATCGCGACGGTAAGTCCGGCAAGTTTTCACTCAGCGTCGCCGAACGGCCCGAGCTCAATACCGCAAGCATCTATCCGTCGAAATCGATCCCACTGCCTGTTCCAATCGATGCCAAGGACCGAACCGTTAAAATTGCCGACAGTTTTTTCGAACAAGATGGCATCGTATTCGGCAAACATTACAAAGCGTACTCGGCGAATCTTCAGAAGGGCATCGCCTATCGCATCGATCTTCGAAGCGGCGATTTCGATGCGTTCCTCGTGCTCGAGGATCCCAACGGCAACATCATCGCCCAGGACGATGACAGCGGCGAAGGCGTGAACGCACGCATTACGTTCACGCCGGACGTCGCGGGTGTCTATCGAATCATCGCTACTACCGCGACGGCACGGCGCGTCGGGAAATTCGAACTGTCGTACGGCAATCCTTGATTTGGAATCGCAACACAACCTATTCACCCTTGGAGTAACTTCATGCATCGGCTCGCATTGGCAGCACTGCTCTCTCTCTCGCTCGGCTTGACGGGTTCCGCCCAAGCGGGCGGCAAGGACAAAGTCCTCTTCGGCAAGATCGATTCCCTCGTCGAATCAGATGCCAAGGACACCAAACTGAAGGCGTCTCGTTGCAAGATCTACACCGTAAAGCTCGAGGCGGGCGTCGCCTATCGCATCGACCTCTCCAGCAAGGATTTCGACACGTTCCTGCGACTCGTCGATTCCACAGGCAAGGAAGTCGCCTTTAACGACGACGTCGATCTGGCCGCCAAGAATCTCGACTCGCGCATCATCTACATCCCGGCCAAGGCGGGCGAGTTCAAGCTTGTCGTGACGACCTTCAAGGCCGCCGCCACGGGCAATTTCGTCCTGGAAATGGTACGCGCGAATGATGCCGAGGCCGCCGAAGCACGTATCGACAACCAGATCGAGACGTTTGCCAAACTCTCGGCAGAGGATCGCAAGAAGCTCGTGCTCACCGTGACCAAGGGGCTGCACGATCGCGGCGCGAAATTGAATCAGGCCGACGGCATGAGGGCCTTCAAGCTCGGCATGGAACTCGAAATCGAGGACCTGAAGCTGGCGCGCGAGACCTATAAGGATTTCGTCAAAACCTTCGCCGGCGCCGAGAACGAACGGATCGCCTCGTTCGCCAAGTTCTTCAATGGAGCGTTAGACAACCTCGACAAGCTCGGCAAAGAAATCGAAATCGCCGGCAAGACCACCGAGGGGAAGGATTTCGACCTCAAGAACCTCAAAGGCAAAGTCGTTCTCGTCGATTTCTGGGCCACGTGGTGCGGACCGTGCCTGGCGGAGATCCCCAACATGGTCAACGCCCACAAAAAATATCATGGCAAGGGCTTCGAAATCATCGGTCTGAGCCTGGATCGCGACGCCGACAAGCTAAGCAAGTTCATGGAAGTCCGCAAGCTTCCCTGGAACAGCATCAATATCGAAGATAGTCGGAAGTGGGCCACGAAATATTCCGTGCGAGCGATTCCGCACGCAGTGCTCGTGGATCGCGATGGCCGCGTCGTGTCGTTCCGGGCTCGCGGCCCGATGCTCGAACGGCTGCTGGAACGCATGATCGACGAGAAGAAATAACGGAGCAATCCTTGAGTTTGCCGTAAAGAAGGTCGTGGCCAGATCGGCTACGACCTTCCGTGTTTCCAGCCCGGATTTCTCACCACAGAGAACACCGAGAGCACAGAGAGAGGAATACAAAGGAAGTAGGGAGGATCGAGGAAAACACTCCGTCTTTTTCTCGATATGAGGCTCAATGTCCTTAGTTGTCTCTCGTTAATTCCTTTGAATTGCTCTGTGTTCTCGGTGTTCTCCGTGGTGAGAAAAGCAGGCTAGGGATACGACCGATAGTGCGACGACGACGATCGCAGGCTCATCGGGAAAATGCGAAACGGCTGCGGATTCGTGGGGCTTTCCTTCAATCCGCTGCTTGGCCTGATGACGCCGCCGATGCCGATCAATTCGGGGTGCCGGGCGAGTTTGTCGGCAAAGATCTCGACGTCACGCAAGACCTGATCGAGGCGAGGCAGGATGCGCGTGACCATGTAAGCCGAGTCGTTGAGGTTGTTGTAAAGCGACGGATCCATCAGCAGCTTCTGCACCGTACCTTCGTTTCGGCCGACCGCCTGAAGCAACTCACGCACATCCTTGAGCGTCAAGGTCAGACTGGTGCTGCTTTCCTCGATATTCTTCAAGATGGCTGGCCCACGCTCTCCGACCGGTTTCAGTACCTTTTGCAGATCGGCCAGGGCCTCATCGGCTCGCTTGAGCGATGTCGTCACCTGTTTCACCGTCACGCGGCTTTCTCTCACCAACTCGCCGGCATCTTTGGAAATGGAATCAAGCTGCACGCTCGCGGTTTTCACGTTCTTCAAGATATCTCGAATCGCTTTCTGGTTGTCGTCGCCGAAAAGCTCGTTGACACGGCGAAGCGTCTCCTCCATGCGTTCGATGGAACGAACGATCTTGTCCTCGTTGGTGCGCAGGAGCACATCGACGCGCTCGCCGACTTTGCCCCAATAGCGAGCGGTGATCTGGATTTCATCATTCGTCTTGCGCAACTCAGGGACCGTTTCACGCGTCACCTTGGCGAGAGCGCGAAACTCGGCGCTGGTGCTTTTTAGCTCCGGCGCGACGTCGCGTGCCATCTTGCCAAGCTCGCGAAAATCCTTGAGCGTGGTTTCCACGACCGGGCCGAGTTTGTCGATGCGTTGAAAGACCTTGCGAACCTCGGAAAGCGCTTCCTGCACGGGTTGCACCAGGTCCGACGTCTTTTGCACGAGGGCACTCGGATCGAGCGGCGTCACGCCTTGAAGGACCGATTCAGGATCGACGGGAGTCGGATCATCCTTGGCGGCGTCCTCGGGGGGAAGGAAGGCGATCGTCGCATCGCCGCCGATCAGGCTTTGCTGCAGGGTAGGGCGGTCGCCCTTGCGCAGGTAGTAGTTCTCGTCCACGCGAATAAAGACATCGACTTTGCCGGTCTCGAGATTCAGCTTCACGCCGCGGACTTCGCCGATGCGCACGCCCGAGCGTCGAATGGGAGTTCCCGGGGAGATGCCCTGTGCCGTCTCGAAGCGGATCGTGTAGTTCGTCGTCTTTTTGAAATAGTTGGGGAAGCCGCCGAATAAAATGACCAACACCGCCAGCAAGATGAGGCTTGCAAGCACGAAGATGCCGAATCGAAAGCGGAGTGCCTGATCGTTCATGGCAGAATCTCATTGGCCTCAGCCGTTAATACCGGTGCAAATCCCTGGAGCTATTTCGCGGCGGCCGTCAGTTCTTGCAGTCGTTCGCGGGCCTGTCCTTCGACGAACTGCTGCACGCGTGAGTCGGGCGCCGTTTTCAATCCCTCCGCCGACCCGTCGTAAAGCACCTGGGATTCACCAGGATTGAGCCGCGTCAACGGATAGAGCATCACAACGCGGTCGGCGACCTTGTAAACCGTCTTCATCTCATGCGTGACGACGATACTGGTCACGGGGCTTCGCTGCCGCACCTGCAGGATCAACTCGTTGATGACATCGGTCATGATCGGGTCCAGTCCCGTGGTCGGTTCGTCATAGAGCATCACTTCGGGATCCAGCGCCAGCGCGCGGGCGAGACCGACCCGCTTACGCATGCCGCCCGAAAGCTCCGCCGGTTTTTTTGGCTCCGCGCTCTTGGGCAAACCGACTTCCTGCAACCGCCGGGCGACAATCGCGCCAATTTCCGCTTCGGTCAAGCGCCGCTGTTCTCGCAAGCCGAAGGCCACGTTGTCATACACCGTGAGGCTATCGAACAGTGCCGCGTTTTGAAACAAGAAGCCGAACCGCAAGCGTTGTTTCGTCAACTCGCGATCGGGCAACTCGGCGAGGCAGTGCCCGTCGAAGGTAATACGTCCGACGGTCGGACGCAACAGCCCGATCATGAGCTTGAGCAGCACCGTCTTGCCGCAACCACTCTCGCCGATAATGCTGACCGTTTGGCCGCGGACGATATCGAGAGAGATGTCTTGCAGCACACGTTGCTGGTGGAATTCCATCGTCAGCTTCTGGAACGAAATCAGCGGTTGGTTGGTCGCCGTGTCCATCGTGATACGAATCAGCCCCTTTGTCAAAAGAACGAGCGTCCCATGCCCTGAAGCACGAATCGGTCGTACGCGGTCAGAAGGAAGATCGCGAGGAAAAAGTCGAGGACGAGGATCACGACAAACGACGCGACAAACGCCTCGGTCGCCGATCGGCCGACGCCCTCGGCGCCGGGTTGTCCGTTCAACCCGCGATGGCAGCTGATGAGAGCGATGGAGCAACCGAAAAAGAACGCCTTCACGATGCCCATCGCCACATCCCACATGCTAACATAATACTCGCTATGCGCCCAGTAGAAGTGGGCCTCGACACCATAGAGCCGAGTGCAAATGAACGCTCCACCCATGATGCCCATGAAGTCGGCCACCACGGTGAGCAATGGGATCAGCAGTCCGCACGCCAGCAAGCGAGGCACGACGAGGTAGTGGTAGGGGTGCGCGCCGAGGCATGAGAGCGCGTCGATCTGCTCGGTGACGCGCATCGTCGCCAGCTCCGCCGCCATCGCGCTGCCGATGCGGCCAGCAAGCATTGTGGCGGCAAGGACGGGACCAAGCTCGCGGACGACGGTGATGTTGATCATCGAGCCGAGTCGGGTCGCCATCCCCATCTTGTTGAACTGGCTGAACATCTGCACGGCCATCACCATGCCGATGAACATGCCGGTGATTGCAACGACGGGAACCGAGCGGACGCCGACGAGGTAGAAATTGGGAAGGATTGTGCCTGGAGCAGGCCGGCGGCGGAGCATCCAGCCGACCGTCTGGAACGCGAAGAGGCCGAAATCGCCAAGCAGCGTCACTGCGTTGACGGCGACAGCGCCAAGCGAATCAACAGGACCAGGGACGCTGGGCCTTGCCGTGGCCATCTCGATGCTCCATCCTGGATGCGAAACAGATCATGCAGAAAATCCACCATGATCGGCATCGGACGGCAGTCGAGGCGTTCGTGATTGAATCGACAATTGGAATGAAAGCTTAGAAGAAAGATGCCCGAAAAGATCGCAGAATCACTACAAACGGCTTAGCATTCTCTCCTCAATCCCACCGGGAGAGGGGTCGGGGCCTTAAGCCGCTTCCGGCTTACTTTTTCGGAGCCGCCGCCGGCTCACCGCTTCCGTATGCGGGGAACTGCGGGAACCCATACGTTGGACATCCCGCAACTTCCGGGCTTTGGATTGGCACCGCCCAGTGCATCGTCGGAGCCACGACGTTTGGAGCATATTGAATTCGGCTGCCGCCGACGCCAGGCGTCAGGACTGAGTTGTAAAAGCGATCCCCGGAATTCTTGTTGTAGGCCCGCCAGTCTAATTCTTGCGGACTAACTGCGGATTGGGCGGATTTCTGGAAATACGCCCAGGCCCTGGGGATCTCATTGCTGAGCGATGGACCACAAGCCGCACAGAGGGACAGTACGAGCGAGAACATGGCATTCTCCGGTAGGGTTTCGGTATTCGATGCAATCGTTATCGGCGGAAAAGTTGCCATGGTTTAACGCGCCATACAATTTTCTCGTATCGCCATCCTACCAGGAGGTTTCCGAGATGCCACGATTGTCCATGGGAGTAATTTTCCTGCTTTGCGCATTGAGCCCAGCCTCTGCTGGTGAACAGTACGGAGCCAAGCGCACCACCATCGAACTCGGCAAGCACAAGGGGTTCCTCATCCACCCCGCGAAACTGCGGGCGGACGGAGCCAGGCCGTGGGTCTGGTACGCACCGACGATTGGCAGCCATCCCAACAAGAGCAATGAATGGATTTTGCGCAAGCTGCTGGACCAGGGCTTTCACGTCGCCGGCGTGAACGTCGGTGAATCGTACGGCAGTCCGGCGGGGCGCAGAGCCTTTTCCGAGTTTCACCAGCATCTCGTTCGCGAATACAAACTCGACACGAAGGCGAGCCTGCTCGCCCAGAGTCGCGGCGGGTTGATGCTGTACAACTGGGCCGCGGAGAATCCGGAGAAGGTCCGCTGCATCGTCGGCATCTACCCGGTCTGTGATTTGCGAAGCTACCCCGGACTCAAGAATGCGGCCGGCGCTTATGGTCTGACGCCAGCGGAATTGGAGAAGCATTTGGCGCAGCACAACCCGATCGATCGGCTGGAACCGCTGGCGAAGGCTGGCGTGCCGATCTTGCACATTCATGGCGATGCCGACAGGGTCGTGCCGCTCGAGAAGAACAGCCAGGTGGTGCTGGATCGCTATCGCGCACTCGGAGGCAAGATGCAGCTCATCGTCGTCCCAGGCAAAGGACATGCGGAGATTCCCGCGTACTTTCAGGAACCTCGGCTCGTGCAATTCGTGCTCAACGGCAATTTCAAGCGCGGCGAAGCCAACGGCCCAGGACCATCGTCGCCGCAAAAGTGAGCACGCTGAGGACGATGATCGTCCCGCTGATGCCGATCGTGAATGTCTGGTGGAACTGGCAGCTCACTTCCCAGCTAAGAAAATAGCCGAGTGCGCCGATCGCCATGGCGAGTACGATCGACCACCAGAACATTTGACGCAGGTTGTTGGCGAAGTTCGCTGCTGCAGCCGCAGGAACGATGAGCAGGCCGTTGATCAGGAGCGTACCCACGATCTGCTGGCTCAGGTTGACCATCAGCGCAAGCAATACGATGAAGAGGTACCGCGACAGCCGAACCGGAACCCGGCGAGACTGCGCGAGGGAAGGATTGACGCTGGCGAGTACGATCCAGTTATACATGACGATGAGAAAGGTCGCGGCGGCCATCGCCAGCGCAATCAGCAGGACGACTTCCCATGAGCGAGCCGACGTCGGGTTGCCAAAAATGAAATCCTCGATGCTGAAAAATTGTCGGCGTTGCACGACGCGCGTGAAGACGGCGCCAAGGCCGATCGAGCCCGCGTAGAAGACGCCGATGACGGTGTCGCTCGCCAGGCCGGTTTTCTCACGGACGTAGGCAATCATGATGCCGATGCTTACGCCGAAAGCGACCATGATGAGCGTGATGCGTTGCCGAACGTGATCGTCGGGTGTGTCGGTCAGCAAGCACAGTAATAATCCCAGCCCCACGCCGGCGAACGCACAGTGAGCGAGCGCGTCGCTAAAAAACGCCATGCGATTGCCGACGACGAGCGACCCCATTGCGCCGCATATAAAACAGACGACTAGGGTCGCGATAATGCCACGCACGTTGTCATGATGCGTCATGAACGTCTCGGGCCACCAAATCGGCAGCTGGCGGATGACATCAATCAAGCGATCCAGAAGCTCTGCGGGATAATCAAGCATGGCTGAAATCGAGGAAAGAACCGAGCAAGCGAGGCGTCACGCGATTGCCGCCGGCAAGGGCAATGGGTAGACATAGACATCATCAACACTGACGGCGCCGAATATCTTGCCGCCGAAGCGAGCGGTCACGCGACCAGGAAAACGCCGATTCAGGTCGATGGCGGCCTTGGCCAATGCGTCCTCAGCGTTGATGAGCTTCACGCGAAACGGATCCAGATGGGGCGAGTGCATCGTCGCTGTTAGCCGCAGGACTTCGCCATACGCCACGTCGATGTTGTTGCCGTCGATCCGATCCGACGCCAGGTAGAGATAGCGATGATCATCATCGCACTCTTTCAGCCAGAAGGCGGCTTTTAGGGGCGCGTACTTATCGTATTCACGAGCCAATGACGCGCCCGCATCGATCTCTTCCATTACCAACGGACCTTGATCCATTGCAGCACCCCGTTCGTTGTGTCCGCGACAGCAGCTACCAATTTCTTCGCGTCAGGCTCGGCCCAAATTCGATAGCGAGCCTTTTCATCCCAATCCTTGACCACGAGCCAATTGGCTCCCAAGACTGGATTTGCGATTGCATCGATGTTGCGTTGTAGCACCAATCCGGCGGCCTCGATCAAACTCTCGATCTTGTGCGTGTAGCATTTATAGGTAAATTCCTTATCCGGAAAATCGTATTGACTGGTCATCTTGGCGATACACGCCTTCAGGCCGCATTCGACAGCATAGCCCGCCAAGTAGTACGCTCCCGACCATTGCCAAGAACTCAATAAAGCTGCAGCATCAAGTACATGCTCTTGAGCTAATTGTTGCAAATCGGCTCGGTTCACCGCAGCGACTCCCTGCCAACGAATTCGATCCGGGCATGAAACACCATTCCTTACATCCTCCCGAGCGTTCGAACCATCAGATCCATCGATTGCTGAGCTTCGGCTTCCGTAATGACGAGCGGCGGCGAAATGCGTATGACCTTCTTCGCCAGTGGGCCGAGCAGGTGGATGCCAAGATTGTCCTCGCCTTTGTAGCACGCGAGCACGGCCTTGTTCGCCCATTCGGCGGCGGAATGTCCGCGGTGATCGCGCATTTCGACACCCCAAACCATGCCGCCTTTTTCACCGCGAACGTGGGCGACGAAAGGCAGATCCTTCAGCCTGACGAGTCCGCGTTCGATGACCGCGGACGATCTTCGCGCTGACGCCAAAACATCGCCGCGTGCGAATTCGTCAAGCGTCGCAAGTACCGCGGCACAGCACACGGGGTTGGCGCTCCAGGTATCAGATCCTTCGCCGTACTCGAGCGAGCCAAACAGTGCCGGCGAAGCCACTGCCGCCGCCACCGGGATGCCGTTGCCCAGTCCCTTGCCGAGAACGACGATGTCGGGTTCGAGTCCGTAGGTTTCATACGCGAACATATCGCCGGTGCGGCCAAAATTCGACTGAACCTCGTCGAGAATGAAGACGATATCATTCTCCCGGCAGAATGCCTGCAGTGCTTGCAGATAACGCTTGTTGGGATGGTATGACCCGCCGCCGCCGATGTACGGCTCGGTGATGAGAGCCGTCAATCGTCGGCCAAACTGGTGCTTGAGCGCTTCGAGTTCCAGGACGTACGGTTGCGGATCGAAGGATTCGTCGCGCATAGTCACGTCGATGCATTCGCGCATCGGGAAGCTAATGAAGCGGACGCGCGGATCGCGGTCGCGATCGACTTCGGAACCAGTGACGGCGCCAGCGAGACCTTTCTTGCCGTGAAAGCCGAAGCGAGTTGCAATGAGCATGTCGCGCGTACGATCGCGTGCCAGCGCCGCCCAGAGCGCTTTCTGAATCGCCTCGGAACCAGACGCTGCCCACATCACTTGTTGCAATCGATTACCGCCCGGTCGGCTCTGTAAGAGCTCGGCTAGGCGCTTGCTTGCATTCACTTCCACGGGCGTCACGGCGTTGTACGCGGTGAGGGGCAGGGCAGGGAAGTAGTCCTTCGACGTCTTCCACGGGTCGCCGGTCCAGCCCATGTAGCGGGTGAAGCTCTCCATCCAAGCGGATGGATTATGCCCAAGATTGGCAACGAGAACGCCGGACGAAAAGTCGAACAACTTTCGACCTTCCGGCGTGAAATGATAAACCCCCGCGCTCTTGGCGAGCACTGCCTGCGTGGGTGTATAGGTTCGTAAACTTTTAGGCTCGAACTTCAACGCCAAATCGCGATCTGCGTTTGATGTCGGTTCGTCGTTGTGATGGATAAACTCAATCATGGCAATACGCTCCGGTAGGGGATGCAATACTTGTTTTATATTTGATGTTGGACTCCTCTGCTTGTCGTTTAGCGCTCGCGTGGGATAATCCGAACGCTAAACAACAAGCGGAAGACTACACCCGGCCCGCGTACAACACGGTCGCCTCGGTGCTGCCTGGCGACAGGAGCACGAGACCGCCGCGCGGGCCGTTCACCTCGACTACGCCAGCCGGATACCCCGCCGCTTGCCGGGCGAGCAACGCTTCCATCGCCTGAACGATGGCGACGGTGTTGCGGTCGGCGTTGACGTCGTTGTAAGTCAAACCGCGCATCGCCGCGAGACGGTCGGCACGTAGAGCAGGGGGGCCGGCGTGTTCGACATACGCGACTTCCTCGAAAAACTTCTGGATGATCTCGATGCCATAGCCGCGTTGCGAGCGTTCGCCCCAGGGTTCCAGAAAACTCCCATTGTAATGATGGTTGGGAGTGATCTTGAGCTCGCCTGGCGTGCGATTTTCGATTGTCACCTCGACGCCGCGCTTGCGTTGATGGGCGTTCCAGATGCCGTTATCGAAGCGGAATTGCACTTCCTGATCGACATAGCCCGGGAAGTTGTCGGGCGTGACCCAGCTGGTGTGAATGTCGAACGCCGCCTCGCGTCCATCGGCGTAGGCGTAGGTGATTTGCAGTTGCACCGAGTCCCACGTCGTGCCGCCTGGCGCACCGACGAGACCGCGCTGTCCGTTGCAGGTGACGCGCGCGAGACGCCACGATGGCGAGTGGTCGGCAAACGTGAAGTCGATCAGCTTGATGTAGTGCACCGCGACATACGTGCCCGGATTACGGCCCTGAATCCACTCCGCGAACTGGTTGCCGCTGATCGATTTCGGTTCGAGCAGCGTGCAGTAGCCGTTGTTGACGTGCTTGAGATTGCCGTCGGCATAGTGCGTGTGAAGTTTCTTGTGATCGGGATCGCCGAGTTTGTGGTAGACGATCTTCGCGAGCACGTTGTTCTTGCGGGCAAGGGCGTCGAGTGAGTCCAGTTCTTGCAGCGTGAGAACCGATGGCTTCTCGATGAGCACGTGCTTGCCAGCTTCGAGCGCGAGCTTGGCCGACTCGAAATGGCGATCGTCGGGCGTCGCCACGCAAACAACGTCCACGCCATGCGCGAGCAGCTGTTGGGTCGCATTCGATCCCGAGAAGCTGACGAACGGCGCTACCCGGCCAGCGGACTCCTTGCGGTATTTCTCGGCACGGCTGCCGGTGCGGCTGGCGACGGCGCTCAATTCGACATCGACAACGCCGAAATCGCGCCGGTACAATCCTTCGCGATGTGCGTGCTCGAAGAAGGGACGGTAGGTGTCGTCGAAAATCATGCCCATGCCGATCATGCCGGCGCGGATTTTCTTTTGGGAGGGTGTGGTGTTCATGCAAGATATGATAGGACACAACGGCATCCACGTTTAGCGTTCGCGCGGTCCCAGGCGAACGCTATCTTTACCGTCCCGCCATCAGGTAGGCCCGCAGTTCTCGGCAGATTTGATCGCAGAATGGTTTCTGCGCTCGCATTAACTCCATGGAGTTGCGTGATTCCGCCGGACGGACCACGGTGAAATCGACAAGGTTGCGAGAGCCGACTTGTTTCTTCTTCATGAAAATATCGAGGGCAACCCACTCCACCTGCTGCTCGGACCTGCCCCCAAAGAAACCGAACATGCTTTTCTTGACAGCGACTTCGGTGATCTTGGGAAGCTTCACGCGAATGACGCCGGCCTCGCTCTCGACGACCTGACCGCCGACGCCATCGACAAACCCGCGCAACTTCATCGCGGCCATTTGTTCGACCATGGTCGCTTCGAACTGGTCGATTACGCTATGCGGGTCGATCTTGTAGCGATCTTGCAGCGACGAGATCGCATTCTGTGCCGATGCCACGAACGCCTGTTCGTCGATCAGCTTGCACGCGGTCGCTTTTTCGAACGCCTCGATCAGCGCCCGCGCCGTTTCCGGGCGTTCGTTCGGCGACTTGCTCAAGCATGACAAAACCACGGCCTCGACCGCCGGCTGAACATCCCGAATCTGCCAGTGGCTGAAACGCGGCGGCGTCTGCGTTACCTGTGCCTGCATGATCTCGTATGGATCGGTCAACGCCTCGAACGGCACATGACCCGTGAGCAAGCCGTAGAGGAGAACGCCGACGCTATAGAGGTCGCCGCGCTGATCGACCTGCCGACCCTGGACTTGCTCGGGGCAGATGTAATCAGGCGTGCCTCCGTCGATGGCGCTGCTGTCGTTATTCAGCTGGCCGGAGGGAATGTAGAAGCCGATTCGCCGGGCCAGGCCGAAATCCATGACCTTGACCGTTTCGCGCGGCGTGGCTTCGTTGACGATCATGATGTTCGCCGGCGTCAGGTCGCGGTGTAAGAGGCCGTTGTCGTGTGCCGTCTGCAGAAATAGGCAGAGCGGCGCCATCAGCTTGCCGACGCGCAATGCAGGGAGCCGGCCGTGTTTCTGCATGAGTTGATCAAGCGTGATGCCGCGGACATACTCCATGACGATAAAGGGCTGCCTGGCGGTATCGTCGGACGCAGCGATGAATCGCACGGCATTTGGATGACGGAACCGGCGCATCAGATCGGTTTCTTGCTGAAAGCGCTGAAGCGTTTTGGTTTCGTGAAGAAGATGATCGTGAACGACCTTGACCACGACGGTCTCGCGCGTCACGCGATGGTGGGCGAGATAGACTTTGCCCATACCGCCTTCGCCAATTTGCTTGTCGAGGTCGTAATCGTTCAGCCCACGGATTTTCGGCAGGGAGGCAAGCGCGGTCATTGGCCGACCCTTGGAGTGAAATCGGAGTGCCCGTTCAACTGTAGGTCGAAAAATGACAGAAAGCCAATAATCCGGGGACGATTTTCGCGTTTCGTTTAGCCGTTCGCCTTTCGCGAACGTGACTCGATTACTTCTTCCCGATTGGATCGGCGATATTGCCGACGCGAAGGACGATAAGGATGCTGCCTCGCCGCAGCGCCTCGCGAATGGCGTCAGCGCCGGCGGCGTGTGCGACGAATTCGCCCCCGCCGTCGTTGGGCAGATAGACCACCTTGGTGAGATAGTTGCCCTGCACGACCTGCTTGATCTCGGTGTCCGAGATCGAGATCGGCACGGCATTGTGCGCCAGGAAATCTCGCACGCGCGGATTCGTCGGCGGCACGACCTCGAGCGTCGGGTAAAGTTCCAACCCCGCATGTCCAGGCAGATGCGTCACCTTGAGTCGATAGATGGCGCCGGAGATGAAGTTGAAGCGTCCGGGCGTTTCGAGCGGCGTCGTGGAGTACGAAGCCTTGCCGTCACGCACGATGTACCAAAACACCTTCATGCCGACCGGTTCCTTGAACAACACCTGCGTGCGATGCTGAGCACCCACGGCAGAAGTGAAAGCGAGCAACGCCAGAAATGCAATCGTACGCATGGCCACATCTCCTCGTTTAGCGTCCTCGTTTAGCGTTCGCAAAAGGCCGGCACGGCATTCCGGCGACGCGAGTCGAAAGCCAATTAAACATAAGAGCGATTATCGGACGTACATTTTCGCATGAAAATCAGGCCGCGCCAAGAGCCAACGTCCGATAATGTCCGTTATGTTTAATTGCTATGGCATCGGCGAGCGGCGGGCGTAAACCCGCTGATTCCGGTTAAGTGCGCCCACGCCTCACACCCAGCCTTCTTTGGGCGTCTCGGCTCCGAACCAGCGTTCGGTGATGACTTTTTTCTTCGTGTAGAATGAGACGCCGTCGGGACCGTGGGCGCCGTGGTCGCCGAAGATTGACGATTTCCAACCGCTGAAGGAGAAGAACGCCATCGGCGCCGGAACGCCGAGATTGATGCCGAGCATGCCCGCCTGAATGCGTTCGCGAAATGTGCGGGCTGCCGGGCCGGATTGCGTGAAGAGTGACACCGAGTTGCCGTATCGCGTTCGATTGGCGAGCGTGATCGCTTCGTCGAGGTCGGCCGCACGCAACACGCAAACGACTGGGCCGAAGATTTCCTCACGCATGATGAACATGTCGGGCTGGACATTGTCGAAGATCGTCGGGCCGACGAAGCAACCGTTGGGCAGTGCGGGCACGGTCGCGGCACGCCCGTCGAGCAGCAGTTTCGCCCCCTCCTCCACGCCGCGCGTCACGCTTTGCAGAATGCGAGCTTTCTGCTCGATATTAACGACGGGACAGAGCGTGGCGGATTCGTCCATGCCATGCCCAAGCTTGAGCTCGCGAGCCCCCTGGACAAACGCATGGATGACGGCGTCTTGCCTGGCGCGATCGCCCACGGCAACGAGCACGCTACCCGCCAGGCAACGTTGTCCCGCGCAGCCGAAGCACGAACCAATAAGTGCGGGCACGCTGCGCGGGAGATCGGCATCGGGCAGGACGATCAGGTGATTCTTCGCGCCGCCGAGAGCTTGCACGCGCTTGCCGTGCGACGACGCCAATCGATAGACCGACTCCGCAACCGCAGACGACCCGACAAACGAGACCGCCTTGACATGCTCATTGGCGATCAGCCGTTCGCCGACCTCCTTGCCGCCGTGGATCACGCTGACGACGCCGGTGGGCAATCCCGCCTGGGCGAATAGTTCGACAAGCCGAGCGCCGGCGAGTGGCGCCTTTTCAGCCGGCTTGAGGATGAACGTATTGCCGCACGCGACCGCAATGGGCATCATCCACATGGGGATCATCGCCGGAAAATTGAACGGTGGAATGCCGACGACCACACCCAGCGGCTCTAGCACGGAATAACTATCGACGCCTCGCGATATATCGGGCAAAGTCTTGCCCATGACCATGCTGGGAATGCCACATGCGTATTCGACGACGTCGAGCCCTCGGCGAACCGAGCCGCGCGCTTCGCTGAGCAGTTTGCCATTCTCGCGCACGACGAGTTCGGCAATGCTGTCGAAATTCGCCTCAAGCAATTCGCGAAAACGAAACAGCACGCGAGCGCGATCCGGCGATGGCGTCGCCCGCCAGGCCGGGAATGCCGCATGAGCGGCAGCGCAGGCGGCGTCGATCTGCGCGGACGAAGCCTCGCGCACCGAAGCGACGAGGCGCGTCGTGTCGGCCGGGTCGCAGATGGCGCGCGTGGTCGCGCCATCGCCTGCAATCCAGCTGCCGGCGATGAGATTGGCGCCGCTCGAACTTTGCGTGATTTTCACTGGCATCTCGGATTCGTTCATGGTATGCTCTACTTCCAAATTCTGCGTGGAACAGGTAACGCTGTGTTGTCGATTGTTCTATGAAGCGCAAGGTTTGTTCAAAGCCGCGTCTTGTTTCAAATGGCTGCCGATTCAGATTCGTGTCCTTTCAACGATTCCAATGGAGGATTCCCCAAATGATCCGCTACATGACGCTTTTCCTTTCCGCCGTAGTCGCCCTTGTCGCGACCTCGGCTGACGTCGATGCCTTGACCGTGTGCCACGATTTTACACTGTATCGTTTGTTGAGAATCGATTCCGACAACAAGAGCCGAGGCAACTTGGTCGATGAATTGAAAAAGCGCAACTACCGAATGATCTATTCGTTCAACGCTGCCGATCGTGCTGCCCTCGCCAAGGGCCAACGCTATCTTCGCACAGGCGATGTCGTGATCATGGGCCAGGGCAACGGGCATTCGGGAATCATGACGGCACAGGGCCTCGAACATTTCATTCAAGTCCCGGGCGAGAGCGGCAAAAGGCGCGATCCGAATAACCTCCCCGTTGGCCCTGTCGTGCGCCAGGTCGGCGACGTCACGCTCGCCGGTGGCTATTTTCGGCCCGAATCGCTCGAAGCGATGATCGGACGCCTGTCGGGTCGCGGCGGTCCGCCCCCTGTCGAGATCTGGAGCAAAGTGAGCGACCTCAAAGTAACCATGACCTGGAACACCAAAACCGATGTCGATCTCTGGGTCGAGGAACCGGGCGGCGCGAAATGCTGGTACCAAAATCGCCGCACCAACAACGGCGGCGCCTTGCTCGAAGACGTCACCAGTGGCTTCGGACCGGAACACTACGCCCTGGCCCGATCCGTGCCGGGCGTCTTCGTCATCAAGGCGAACTACTACAGCGGTCCGCGCAATGCCAAGGTCGAGCCGACGACGGTGACCTTGGTCGTGACCGAATTCGATGGGATGCCCAACGCCCGCACCCAGACATTCCGCGTGGTGCTCAACACCCGAGGCGAATCGAGGGTCGCCCACACCGTGCGGTTTGACTGAGAAAGCAGCAGTAACGGTGGCACAGGCAAGAATGTCCGCGCCCTTCAAAATTCGGAATTTACCGTAGCCATCACGCTCCGCGTGATGGCTACGCATTGAGCGCCCGAAAATAACAGCAAATTTCGAATAATTTTGGATAAATTCAGGACACATCACGCGGAGCGTGATGTCTGCGGTGGTCGCCGATGACTTTTGAGGGTGACGCCAAGAATGTTTGTGCCACCAAAGTCGCCTTTCAAAAGTCGTCATCGTCTGCTGGTTCTGTTCCTGATGAAATCGGCAACGGCTCATAAGGAAAGAATATCCAATGGATAATCGCAATGAGAATCGCAGCAAGTACGCCGACGATCAACCCGTAAACGGTCGAGCCGAGCACGGTCGGATCACCCAGACCGGCAGTGGAGATCACCCGGCGCAGAGTCGAGTGAAAAAGCCCCATTCCCAGAAGCGAGCCGACGAAGAACGCCAGAGCCGAGCGCCCAGCAATGACGCGAAACGGGCGTAGCTTTCTCTCTGGCGGCGGAGCCGACGCCGGCGGGTTCGCGTCGTGCGGCAACTCGGCGCTAGCGCACTTCCAGCAGATCTCAAAATGATCGTCGTGCATCTCGCCGCATTTTGGACATGCCCACATCGCGAATCTCCTTACTTCGCCGCTGTCATCGGTCGCGGCAGATGATACCACGCGCGGTTGCAGACCTCGAGTTCGTCCTTGTCGAGCGTCACATTCACCGCGCCAAGGCTGGCGTCGAGCTGCTCCGGCTTGCTTGCGCCGACGATGGCGGAAGTGACTCCTGGCTGCGCCAATACCCACGCGATGGACGTCTGCAGCAGCGATTTGCCTCGCGGCTGAAGGAACGCCTTCAGCTCGTTCACTGCTTCGAGTTGAGCGTGCTGCCAGTAGCGTTCGCGGTAGAGGTCGCCTGTTTTTCCGAGCGAGAATCGCGTCTTCTCCGGCGGGGCGGCGTCGAGCGAATCATACTTGCCGGTGAGGAAGCCACCGGCCAGGGGGTTGTACGCAATAATACCTAGCCCCTGATCGCGGCAGAGCGGCATGAGTTCGGCCTCGATGTCGCGAAACAGAAGATTGTAGCGAGGCTGGACGCAATCGAATCGCTCGAGACCCTTGGCCGCGCTGACGCCAAGAGCGATGGCAATCTGCCAGGCGGGATAATTCGAACAGCCAAGATAGCGCACCTTGCCCGCGCGAACGACGTCATCGAGCGCGCTAAGCGTTTCCTCTATTGGCGTGTCGGCGTCGAAGCTATGCGGTTGATAGAGATCGATGTAGTCGGTTTGCAAGCGGCGCAAGCTGTCGTCAACGGCCTTGATAATATGCCGGCGTGACAGCCCCTCGTCGTTCATGCCGGGGCCTACTTTCATTCGGCACTTGGTCGCCAGCACGAAGCGGTCGCGCTGCCCCTTCAGCCACTTTCCGACGATTTCTTCAGTGCGGCCCGCCGTTTCGACGCTCGGCGGCACGGGATAGACGTCCGCGGTATCGATGAAATAGACACCCGCATCCGCCGCCTTGTTCATGATCGCGAACGAGGTCTTCTCGTCGCATTGGTAGCCAAATGTCATCGTGCCGAGACAGATTTCGGAGACCTTCAACCCAGTGCGCCCCATGCGAACGGTTTTCATTTCGGTGAGCCTTTCAAAGATGCCGCCATTCATTTGCACAATCGAAGGGATATCATACAGCCAATAGCGGATGGAGGCGACGATCTTCGGCCGACGTCGTCCCTGGAATCCCTCCCCTGCCCTGCATATGATTTCCTATCTACTATTCTCTCAGCTGACTACTTATCGATTTGGAGCTACCCGTGTCCCTGGTCGTGCAGAAATTCGGCGGTTCAAGCGTCGCGGATAAAGAACGAATCATGAATGCCGCCCGCAAGGCGATTCGCGCCCAAAAGGCCGGCAAGCAGGTCATCGTCGTCGTCAGTGCGCGCGGCGACACCACCGATGAATTGATCGAACTCGCGAAAGAAATCAGCGAACATCCGCCGACCCGCGAAATGGACATGCTCCTCTCCACTGGCGAACAGATTTCCATCGCGCTGCTGGCCATGGCGATTCTGGAACTTGGCGAGAAAGCCATCAGCCTCACCGGCGCCCAGGTCGGCATCGTCACCGATTCAAGCCACACCAAAGCGCGTATCAAGAGCATCTCCACCGAACGGCTGCGCGAAGCGCTCGACACCGGCCACATCGTCATCGTTGCGGGATTTCAGGGCATCGACGACGCAGGCAATATCACGACGCTCGGCCGCGGCGGATCGGACACGACAGCCGTCGCGCTGGCGGCGGTGATGAAGCAGGCATCGGGAGCACAGGCTTCCGTTGCCTGCGACATCTACACAGATGTTGACGGCATCTTCACCACCGACCCGCGTCTCGTTCCCGAGGCTCGCAAACTCGACGTCGTCAGCTACGACGAGATGCTCGAGTTGGCGAGCGTCGGTGCGAATGTGTTGTCATCGCGGAGCATTGAATTCGCGCGCAAATTCTCCGTACCGCTGCAAAAGCGTTCGTCGTTTAGCGATGTCGAAGGGACCTGGATTGTCCCGGAAGCGCCGTGGATGAGCGACGTGGTGGTCGTCGGCGCGGCCATGGTAAAAGACGAGGCACGAGTGGCGGTCATCGATGTTCCGGACAAGCCCGGTGTGAGCCACAAGATATTCGCCGCCATCGCTTCCAAGAATATCGCGGTCGATATGATCGCTCAGAACGTCGGCAGCGAAGGCCGGGCGAGCATCGGTTTCACCGTCCCAGCCATTGAGCTTCACGCCACGCTTCGCGCCCTCGAACCCGTCGTGGCCGAGATGGGCGCACGCATCCAGTCCGAAGAAGGCGTGAGCAAGGTGTCGATCGTCGGCACAGGCATGCGGACCCACACCGGCGTCGCGCAGCGCATGTTCGCCGCCCTTTCGGATGTCGGCGTCAACATGAAGATGATCACCACCGGCGACATCAAGATCTCCGTCATCGTGGACAAGGCCGATGGCGTCAAGGCATTGCGCGCGGTCCACAGTGCTTTCCGCCTGGACCAGCCTCGCCCCGGTTCCGGATTGCCGATCGACGATCACAAGACTGAAGGCAGCGGATTCGCCCGGCGAAATGTCGAGTCCTTGCCCCAGGCGAAGGACGACCAGGATCTGCTCACGCGTTTGTCGCACATGGAGGATATTGTCGTGAGTGACGTGGCGCTGGATGACGAGCAAGGCCGCATCACCATCTTTAATATTCCCGACCAACCCGGCAACAGCCGGCGCGTCTTTCACGCCGTGGCCGAGGCCGGGATCGTCGTGGATATGATCGTCGGCAATCCCGCCGAGAATGGCAAGTCCAACCTGTCGTTTAGTGTGCCCCTGGTGGATATCAAACGCACGCTCGAAGTCACTCAGAGCGTCGTCAAATCCATCGCGGCCGACATCGTGGCGACGGCCGACACCGAAATTTCCCGGCTCATCGTGTCAGGCATCGGCATGCGTACTCACACCGGTGTCGCACGTGCCATGTTCGGAGCTCTCGCGGCTCGCGGCATCAACATCGCGATGATCAACACCAGCGAAATCCGCGTGAGCGTGGTCGTCGATCGCTCGCAAGGGAAGAACGCACTCGAGGCCCTGCGGAGCGCATTTGGGTTGTAGCGATCAAATAAGCTTCAACACATCCACCACCGAATTGACAATTTTCGCCTTGGCGTTCGCTTCGAGTTGAGCGCGAGTGAACGCTCCCGTCGTCACGCCGACGACGAGTCCGCAGCCCGCGCTGATGCCTTCCTCCAGGTCTGACGGCGTATCACCGACTTTCGCCACACTGGCAGCGTCCGTGACGCCGACCTTTTTCATCAATGTGAAGATCATGTCAGGAAATGGTCGGCCGCGCGGGGATTCATCGCTGGCGATTGTCGCGTCGATCTTGCTCTTCCAGCCAAGCCGATCGAGGATCACATCGACAATCGCCCGGCTAAAGCCGGTGTTGAGCGCGATCTTGATCCCGCGCCGACGAAGTTCCGCGAAGACCTCTGCCGCCCCGGGAATCTCTCGAACCGCGGGATCCTCCTTGTAGTACCGCGTCATCCGCGCGACGAAGTCGGCATGAGTGGCGTTTAGCTCGGCCTCGGTCAACGTGCGGCCGGCGGCGGTCGCGAGAGTGCGAATCGCGAGTGGCTTGGGGAACCCCATCACGTCGTTGATTTCTTGCTGTGTTGGATTCACACCCACGCCTGCCAGTGCGGCGCGAAAGCAACTACTGACGGCATCGCCGTCGTGCAGCGTCGTGCCGGCCATGTCGAACACGATGAGTTGGACCATGCTTTTCCCCTTTTTCAAACGCGAACAACGGACAATTGTTTTATTGATCGGCAAGCCACGCACCGACGGTCCGTTCAGCGACGCCGAAGGATAGCGTCATGCCGTTCCCGCCGATGCCCGTCACCGCCATCATGCCGGGTTGCGGATGGGCGACCACCCATGATTCCTTGGGATGCTTGAGATAAATGCCATGCCAGCGGGCGGCGATTTCGAGATTCGGGATCGTGACCATCGTTCGCAGATAATTCAGGATCAACGCGTCGAGAGCCGGCTTGTCGAACGGTTCGATGGCGTCGCCATATTCGTGAGTGTCGCCGATGAAAAACTCGCCGGCTGCGTTTTGCGACAGCAATACGTGGATACCGAATTTGCCATACTCCGGGCTCTCGCGATCGAGACGCTGGCACAGCGCGGGCAGCGTCGGGCAGTCTGCGAAGGCACGGTAGTGGCGCAGCGTAAGCCCGGCTGCGAGCATCGTTCCTACGCGGAAGCTTCTGCCAAACGACTGCGAACGCATCATCTGGAGTTTGCAAGGAAACAGGCCGCTCGACGCGAATGCGTCCGGCGCAAGTTCGCGAAAGTCCAGGCCCGTGCTGACCACGATCCGCGAGGCAGACCATTCGCCGAGCGTCGTGTGAATGCGCGGATTTTGAAAGTCGCGAACGGTGCAGCCGAAAACGAAATCGACGCCGAGACTGCGATGCAGCCAGTCAGGGAGCATGCCGATGGCTTGCCTCGCGTCGATGTTGATCTCATTCGGTGTGAACATCCCGCACCGAAGATTCTGCGGATTGATCGCGGGATAGCGCTTTGCAATTTCCGAAGCAGTCATCGGAACCGCGGAAAACTCCGCGCCGTGACGCTCGATGAATTCGGCAAGGATTTGAGCTTCGTCGTCGTGGTACGCGAGATGTAGGGATCCGCACGGTTCATGATCGATGCCGCTGAGCTGCAAGATTTCGCGCCAGATTGCGACACTGCGCCGGGCGAGCGCGTGCAAGTCGCCAGATGGCTGACCGATCGGCCAAAGCATGCCGAAGTTGCGCACCGACGCTCCCTGAGCTTTGCCGTGCCGTTCGAAGACGACAACGCGCAGCCCACGCTTGGCGAGATGATAAGCGTGCGCCAATCCAACAATCCCAGCGCCGACAACGGCGACATCGTAGTGCGAGTGATTTGTCAAGGTTGAAGCTCTTGGTTGCCTTTTGACGGCACGTCAATCCGGCGTAACCGCAACGCGCCGTCCTGGATTGGCGTGAGCGTGTGCAAAGGCGGCGTCCACTTCCTGCAACGGAAAGACCTTCGTGATCAACTCGCCAAAAGGATACGCCCGCCCTGCCCCGTCGAGGAAATCGATCGCGGCGCCGAGATCCACCGGCGCGTAGTTATGCACGCCTTTGATAGTTAGCATATTCCGAACCATTCGTTCGGGCGTGACGGGGATCGCAGGTGTCGGCAGCACGGTGCCGGCAAGCACGATCGTGCCGCCCGTGCGAGCATGCGTGATGCTTGCCTCGACGGCGGAGGCCGTGCCGGCGAGTTCTAGAACGACATCGGCGCCGCGCGGACTGATTGCTTCGCGGATCGCTTGAGGCTCGGCAGCGACGGCATGCGTGGCGCCGAACGCCCTGCTCCGCTCGCGGCGCCTTTCATCGGGATCGGCGACGATGACCGTGCTTACCCCAGCCGAGGCCGCCATCGCCGCCGCCGTCAGCCCTAGCGTGCCGGCGCCGAAAATGAGTACGCTACAGCGAGGGTTCACCGCCAGTCCCGCGTGACGCAGCAACCCAGAGACGGTCGCGGTCGCGCAGTTGACCGGCGCCGCCTCGGTGTCGCTCAGCGAATCCGGTACGCGGAAGCACGCCGTGCCTGGCAACAGCAGCATGCGATCCGCCAACCCGCCGACGAGCGGTCGGCTTTCGCTGATTTTCTCGTGGCCGTATTTGAACAACGATTCACATTTTTGCGGTAGATCGTCCGCGCAAAAGAAGCAGCGCCCGCAACTCGCCGCCACGCTCCAGGTAATGCGATCGCCAGGCCTAAGCTCCGCTCCGCGGGAATCGACGCGCGGCGCGGTCTCGCCGAATGCTTCAATTTGGCCGAGCACCTCATGGCCAAGCACCGTCGGTATCGGGCCGTGGCGCCGGCCTGCGTGTGTGTGCAGGTCGCTCGTGCACAAGGTGACACAAGCGACCCGCACCAGGATCTCCCCTGCCCTCGGCTTTGGCGTCGGTACGTACACGATCTCGAATGGACTACCCGCGCCGTGAAATATCGCGATTCGATTCATGGCTGCTCCGTGATTCCATCCATCGTTAATGCCGATTCGTTGGCTCTCGTACTAGGGTGCCGAACGAAATAAATCCAGCACGGGATCAACGCCGCCAGGCAGGCGCCGCAGACGATCCAGCTAGCCGAGGTGAAGAATAAAAAAAAGTCGCCCGGCGGAGCGAAGATATTTTTTGCCAACATGACCACGACATAGCCCAAATAGCCGAAAGCGTCGGCGAGATACATCAGGTAGCCGATGTTGCCTCGATCGCGCGTCAGTGCGATCAGTCTTTCGAAGACAGTGGTATGAAAAAGCACGTACGGCAGGTAAAGCCCGAGACCGTGTAGCGACATGAATTGCAGCGGCGACAGCATCCCCGCCTGCGAAAACAGGATCGACGCCGGCACGAGAATCAATCCGAATAGCGATATCATCATCGCGGCATGAAACGCGCGTCGGCTATCGGCGATGAACACCGTAACGCCGCCGAATAGCAACACACAAAGGCCGACATTGAATTCTGATTGAGTGAATCGCTCGGGCGCCGCCGGCGTGCCTAGCAGCGCCTGCCAGATCTCGGGTGCAAAGTCAGCCCGAATACTACGCAGGACGGTCACGAACAGGTAGACAATCACCAACAGCGTCAAACCAAAGGCGTAGCGCCAAAAAAACTGCCGCCGGACTTCGCGCGTCATCGGCGTGCGCTCGCTGCGTGCGGCCACGTCATCCTCGGTCGGCGGCGGGATGCGCGACAGCATCCATGCAAAAAGACAGATCGGCGGAAAGAACAACAATCCCGCGGCGCTCGGCATCCACCATTCCGAAACGCCCCACGTCAGCAGATAGGCCCCGACACTCTTCGTCACACCATCGGCAAGGATGAAGCTCGAACACAACCCCGCCGTCAGCGCTTCCGTATGCCGTCGGCCTTCGAGAAACCCGAGCACGAGGCCGAACACCATGCCCAGCGGCAAACCATTGGCGAACAGAAAGAGCATGCGGTAAGGCGACGGCGTGATGGCAAACAGAATCAGAGCAATCTCGGCAAATAGAATCAGCGACAGGAACCAAGCGATACGCAACCGCGCCGGCATTTCCGCGATTACCTTAATGCCGATAAATTTCGACGCAGTATAACCGAGCACCTGAGCCGTCACCAGAAGCGTCTTGGCTTGCACGCCCCAAAGCCAAGTCTCCGAATAGGTGCCCGCGGTGAACGGCTTACGAAATGCGTACATGCAGAAATAAGCGCCGAACGCCGCCACGACGCACCACGCCGATAGCCAAAACTGTCCAGGCAATCGAATCGGCGCCGATGTTTGGGAGGACGTTGCCATCTATTTTCCGCCGCAAGGAATACTCTTGTGCGATGATACGAATTGGCGGATACTGCAGCAGAATCCTGAACAGATCATCATGAAAACTTCAAAAACTCAACACGCAGAATGATCTTAGTTCTGACTACCGGGTAAGGTACCATCGCCTATTTGACGCGTGAATTCGACGCCTTTGCCGTCCATGTTTGCGGTGTCCAGGCGCCTGTTTCCCATCCATCCTTGGTCTGGTATTCGCGTGCGGTGACGATGTCCCCCCGAATCTCGAAGTAAAAAAGGCCCTGGTTTTTGCTCGAAAAATGGCTGCTCTTGGTGACATTGAAGACCGGAATGCCGACCTTCGCTGCCTTGGCGGAACCGTCCCAGTGGAACACATTTCTTCCGTGCGTGTGTCCGTAGAGAATGGCGGCAATGTTGTACCCCTTGAGCGCGTCGTGAAAGGCTTTAACATCAATCGGGTCCCATTCCATGCTAACAGCCTTTTTTTCTTCCACCGGCCGAGAGTACCGCAACATATCCACGTGGTGTGTGATGACGACGGGACGACCCGAATCGGCGACCTTGGCCTTCAAATCGGCAATGAGGAAATCGAGGCTGCCGAGCGGGTCGTATCGCCGCCGCTTGGTCGAGCCGTCGCCCTGCCCCACGACAATTCCGAGATTCACGAAATGGACGTGGCCCCAGTCCCAGGAGTAGTGCAGGCCGTTCTTGCTGACGTTTGAAACGCCTGGCCGTTCCTTGTTTCGCGCGATGATTTGTTTTACCGGCAGACCTTCGCCGCGTGGACCATCGTGGTTGCCATGCACTTCATAGATCGGCATCTTGAGTCGGCCATCCTTCCCCGTCAAGCCGAATTGACGCGTGAAAGCAGTCCATTCGGTCGTTTGCATCTTTACGTTTTTCGGATCGCCCGTGTCGATGCAATCGCCAGCATGAATGACGCCGCGCGGCACGAGTACCATCCCGCCGCCGGCAGCTTTCGGGATCTCCGAACCGGCGAGTTTGTTGATCGTGTTGACGAGTTGGCCTGCCAGTGCCGCTGAGCGTTCATCAAGTTTTGCGGGATCCTTCTTGCTCGCCAGCAAATGAGTATCGCCGATCAGCACGAATGCCACCGATTCGTCTCTCCGCGCATCAGCGTCCGATTTTGGCCGCGCAGTCAACGCGACGGCGACAACCACGATTGTACTCGCCACGCAGGCGAAAAGTCGGCGAAAATTCAACAAATTCATCAAAGGTCCTCCCCTAATATTTCAAGCCTAATTCCTCAGCCAGTTATCGACTGCCTGAGTCAAATAGTCGATGTCGAACGGTTTCGAAATAAACTCAACGACGCCCATGGCCTTTAACTCAGTCATCGAATCGCACGAGGCGTCGGCACTGAGCACGATCAGGGGGATCTTGGCCAACTCGGGCATGAGCCGCATCGTCCGTAGAAACTCCTCGCCGTGCATGTCGGGCAGGTGAAGGTCGAGCAAGATCAAGTCGGGGTTCTTTTCCTGTGCGAGGAATAAACCGGCCTGGCCGTTCGGCGCGGAGATGATTTTTATATCCGCGCGTGTCGCAAAAATCGCTTCCACGAGGAAGACGTTGGGCTCATGGTCCTCGACATACAGCACGATTTTGGGGGCGGAAGCATTCATGACTTTTGCGGGCGCCTCAATCACGATTTGAGATCACACCAATCCGGAGCCGCGGAGTCCCATCGTGCGCGTAAGGATCAGCACGACGACGGCCACCACGATCATCAAGAGCGACACGGCAATGGCAGCCTCGATCTTGCCGACGCTCAACTCAAGGAACACGGTCGTAGGCAAAACTTCCGTGCGCAGGCGTGTTGCGCCGGAGAAGATCAGGATTGGGCCAAATTCGCCGAGCGATCGCGCCCAGGATAGCGTTCCCGCAGTCAGCAGGCCTCGCCTCGCCTCGGGCAGCACGATGCGGAAGAACGCCTGCGCCCGCGAGCAGCCCAGCGTCATCGCCACCTGCTCCGTGCGCGGCGAAATCTGCTCGAATGTCACCCGCATCGTCCGCACCGCGAACGCCGCCGCCACGGCGAATTGCGCCAGGATGATGCTGGGCACGGCAAACGTTACCGTCATCACGTTCGCCTGGAACCAGCGGCCTGGCGGCGTCTGCATCAAGATCAACAGGCTCAAGCCGATCACCAGCGGCGGCAGCACGATGGGAATATCCAGAAGTGTATCGATCGCCGTCTTGCCCCAGAAATCCTTTCGCGCCAGCAGATAGCCCAACGGTACGCCAACCCATATCGACAGAATGGCTGTGATGCTGCACGAGATCAGACTCAGCTTGATCGCATAGTTGATCTCGCGACTGCCAAGCGCCGACCACAAATGTTCGGGACCCGCAAACGTCATGTTCGCCAACAGCATAGCCACGATCAGAACGATGTAGCAGCCGCCCAGCATCGACAGGCACAGATAGAAAACCCAGTCCGGCGGTAGAAGCGGTCGCTTCATCTCGGCTACTTCCCCACTTCTTTGAATTCCCAGCCGAAGCCGGCTTCTTCGAATCGGCCACGCGATTGCTCGGTGCTCAGGTATTCCATCAACAGCTTGCTGAGTTGTGGGTGCGATGAGTTCTTACTGATCGCGATCGGTTGCGACGGCGTCGCGCACGGAATTCCCGTGATCGGCGTTCCTTCAAGGTCGGCCTCGAACCCGAACATGTTGCTGCGATAAGCGACGACGGCGTCCAGCGAGCCGACACGAAGCTGATTGATGAGCAAATCGCCTGTCGGCGCTTGTTCTTTGATATTCTTCATGATCTTCGCATAGGTACCGGTGCGGATGAAGGTCTCCTTCGTCAACGCGCCGAGGGCGCATTGATGCTCATGCCCGACGCCGACGCGGAGATCCTTTTTCGCCAGGTCGGTCAGCTTTTTCACGTCGTGTGGATTGCCTTTTTTCACGACGATCATGAGCTGATTGTTGGAAATATTCGTGGGATCGTTGAATTTTGTTTGCACGTCCTTCATAAAGCTCGTGTCGCAGGCGAAATAGATATCGGGAAAAGTCTTGTCCGCGGCTTTCATTTGGCTGACGAGAATGCCACAGCCGTTGTAGACGGTAATGACCTTTACGTGCTCGCGCTCCTCGAACTCGATGATTGATTTCTTCAGTGCGGGTTGCAACATCGAACCGGCGTAGACCAGGAGCTCCGGCGTCTCATCCATCGCATAGCCTTCATAGACCTTGGTGAAGCCCGCCTTCTTCAGGTGTACGGCTCCCTTGTCCTTGGCCCGAATGTAACGAGCGAAGCGGCGTGCCGCGATCGGCTGCTCGGACGTATTGGCAAGCGACACCTGAGCCAATCCGCCCGCAGACTCCAATTCTTTCAAATGGACGATCGTCACCTTGTCCTTGACCTGCTCGGCGATCATGTCCCAGACGATGCCCGCGTCGACAGTGCCGAGCACGACGTTGTTCCGCACCTCGCTGATGTTCCCGGCATACGTGGTGACTCGCGCGGCAACTTCCTCCCAGCGTTTGGCGGCGCTGAACTCTCGCTTGAGAATCTTGCCGATCGCCGTGGTTTCGGTGTTGCCTAGGCACAGCTTAATACCCGGAGAGACAAGATCGTTCCAAGTCTTGATTTCTTTGCCGAAGTCGCGCCGAACGATGACGACGGGGTTCATGCGTGCGACATCCTCGACCGCGGTGACGAGGTGCTTCTTGCGGGCGAGTTCGACAAAGCTCTCGTCAGCGGGAATGAAGAGGTCGCCCTTCTTGTTGAGTTCGAGATTGACGAGGATCGCCTGCGAAGGCCCCGGATGCAAGATCACGCGCTGCCCGTATTCCGCTTCATAATCGGCGGCGATGTCCGTCAGCGATTCGCGCATCGTTTCGGCGCAATACACTTCAAGCGGCGGCCCGCCGTTACCGTTTTCGGTTTTGTCGCGCAGCGCGTAAAGACCGGCGACCAGCACGGCCAGCGCCACCACGGAACCGCCGAGCATCGTTGTCGCCGGTGAGAATCGTCGAAACATGGGAACGTCCCTAAAGATGACTTCTCAGTAGCCGTGTAGGGTGCGTCAAGCCCAGCGCCGACGCACCAAGACATCGATCAGCCAGCGTGCATATACACCAAACGATTCGGGGCAAAACCAAGGGTTGGTTGCGGGTTCCCCTCGCCCGCGGGGGCCGCATCCGACCGTCGGCTCGATTTCTTGGCGGGCTCGATCCGCAGCGGCGTGGTCTCTTTTTTGTCGAACATGCGATCGAAAATGTTATTCCAGTGAGCATGAATAATCAGGTCCACGCCCGGGTTCAACTCCTTGACCTGGCATGAACATTCCTTGCACAGGAACTGCGTCGCGCGGAAAAGAATATCAGGGTTCAGTTCCTTCCCGTACAGCCCACCCAACGCTCGGCCTCGGCCGAAGATCGGATACAGAATCGGCCCTTTAATCTTGTCAAGGTCCTCTTCCACATTCAGCAGCAGACGAACGAAATCGGCTTCCTGCGGCGTCGTGCGATCGAGGACGAGCAACGGCAACTCGACTTTCAATGGCAACGGCAGGCGGATTTTTGGCCCGGTCTCGCTTTGCACCGGCAGTTTGATTTTCTTTTCCAGGTCGGCCAACTCTTTCGCCGCCATCTTAAGCGCGGCTTGATCGGCCTTGGCGTCGCCGCTCTTGAGCAACACATAGACGACGCTGGCGCCGCGCGACAGATGGCCGATGATCGTTTGCCTCATTGGCGAATCGACGAGGCTGCGCAAATTCGCGGCCGTGCATGGCCCCTTCCACGCCGATGGTTCCGCCGCGCCCGTGCCGAAATAGCGAACGATCATCCACGGCGTTTGCTTGACATCGCCGTCGCGCTTCCAGAGTTTTTCCTGAGTGGCCGACATGTTCGCATCGAGATCCACGAGTGTAACGTCAAGATTGATCTCCATCCTCGCATCGGTCCAACGCTTGAGTTCCTTGTCGGTGTCCTTGGGCAACGGCCCACGGTGATACACGAGCACCTCGTACGGCGTGAGATCCCATTTCTCCAGCGCATAGCGAAACACGGGAATCGTGCAGGCCTGAGCGGGAACGATCGACGCGACGAAAACGCCCAGCGAAAGGAGGTACTTCATGTCGGCACGCTCGAATATTGGCGGAGGGTTAAAGCTTCGCAATATTATACCGCGAAATCAGCGATTGCACAGAATGAATAATTAATCCCGGTATCGCTCAATCGAAAGGCAATTTGACCACGGATAACACAGATACGCACGGATAAATGCAAGACAATCGCGACCCCAGTTGTGAGGTACTCCGAGCGTCTGGAATCGAAGCGGGTGGCGTGGAAGGGGCGACTTTTCCGAGCCTCGATTCCAATCTACTGGATCGTCAACCTCATGGACCGATGTGTCGAAATCTACACCGATCCCACCGGACCGGGTGAATTTCCCGACTACCTGACGCGTCAAGTCTTTAACGAGGACGACCAGATACCGACAATTCTCGACGGCAAAGAACTCGGCCGCGTCGCCGTGCGCGACCTGTTGCCGTGATCGCAGTGACCCGGAGGCTGGACTGAGGAAGCGCATTTTCTCCCCTCTCCCGGTGGGAGAGGAGTCGGGGGTGAGGGCTACTTGACGCACGAGCAAGTGATTTCTTACTTGCAAAGGGCCGAGTAGCCCTCACCCCAACCCTCTCCCGGTGGGAGAGGGAGCACTTCGCGCAACGATTTCGTACGTTGGACACTGTCTCATCAGCCCGAATTTTCAATGGTTTTCAACAGTTCACCTGGAGGCCCACCCGTGCGACATCGTATCACCCTCTCGCGTTTACTCGCCGCACTTACGGCGTGTGCCGTCATTGGCCTGGCCCTTTCTCTCGGCGGTGCCTCATTGGTTGTACCGGACCGCGCGAAGAAACCGCCAACCCGGCGTGATTGGCCGATGTTCGGCGGCACGCCTGAGCGCAACCTCGTCGCGCCGTTCGAGCGCAATCTGCCGAGCACGTGGGAAGTCGATCCAAAGAGAAAGAACATCAAATGGGTCGCCAATCTCGGGTCCCAATCGTACGGCGGCCCGGTCATCGCGGGTGGCCGAGTCTTTGTAGGCACGAACAATCAGAATCCTCGCGGCGCGAAAGTGGCAGCCGGCAAACGCCCGCCAGATCTTGGCGTGCTGATGTGCTTCCGAGAATCCGACGGTGCGTTCCTCTGGCAAGCGGTGCATGAAAAATTGCCAGGCGGGCAGGTCGTCGATTGGCCCTTGGTGGGGATTGTGTCCACGCCCGTGATTGAAGGCAATCGGCTTTACTACGTGAGCAATCGCTGCGAGGTTATTTGCGCCAATGTTGCTAATGGAACGCCGATTTGGAAGCTTGACATGATCGGGCAACTCGGCGTCTTTCCGCACAACATCTCGGCCTGTTCGCCGTTGATCGTTGGCGATCTCGTCATGGTTGTCACCGGCAATGGGGTGAATGAAGACCATGTCAGCATCCCGTCACCACGGGCGCCGAGTTTTGTTGCCGTCAACAAGCTCACTGGCAGGGTCGCCTGGCAGAGCAACCTCCCGACGGCCAAACTGGTGGGTGTCAAACAGAATCCCGTAATTTTCAAGGAACTCGTCAACCGCGGTGAACTCGTTATGCACGGCCAATGGGGCAACCCCGCGGCGAGCGTCGTCAATGGCGAAACGCAAATCGTCTTTCCCGGCGGCGATGGCTGGCTGTACGCCTTCACGCCCGCGGGCAAGCTGATCTGGAAGTTCGACGGCAACCCCAAAGACGCCAAGTACGAGTTGTTTGGCAGAGGTACGCGCAGCGAATTTCCGAGCACGCCCGTCATCTACAAGAACCGCGTCTACATCGGCGTTGGCGAAGATCCCGAGCATCGCACAGGTGTGGGGCATCTGTGGTGCGTCGATATGACGAAAAAGGGCGACGTCTCACCAGAGCTGCGCGTCGGAAAAAAGGTCGTGCCCAATCCAAACTCCGCCGTCGTCTGGCATTACGGAGGCCCGATTGCGAGTGAGAAGGAGAGACAAAGACTTAGGCGAAATAACCATTTCGGCCGCACGCTTTCAACGTGTGCCATCCACGAGGACATCGTTTATTCAGCCGAACTGTACGGAATCGTGCATTGCCTAGACGCGAACACCGGCCAACTCCATTGGGAGCACGATACACGAGCGGACATCTGGGGTTCTCCGCTAATCGCGGACGGCAAAGTCTATCTCGGCACCGACGACGCGTTCTGGGTATTTTCCCACGGACGAAAAAAAGAAGTCCTTGCGGAGATCGACATCGGCGGTAGAATCCGCAGCACCCCAATCGCCGCCAACGGCGTGATTTATGTCCCGACCGAAACCAAGCTGTTTGCGATCAGCAAATGAAAACCGAAGAAGCTCACGCAAAGGCGCAGAGACCTCGCGCGGCATGCCGCAATCAAATACGAATCACGAAAGTACGAAATTACGAAAAAAACGAGGCAAGAAATGTCACGGGCAGGAATCCGATCCCGCCATTCCTCCCCTTCTCTGACCTTTTTTCGTGCATTTCGTTCTTTCGAGCTTTCGTGATCTGTATTGGGAGATCTTCGTCGTTCGCGAAGATCTATGTTCATAGCAACGCAAAGAGAAATTCCTTCGCGTCCCTGCGCCTTTGCGTGAGCTTCCTGTGTAACTCAGGGCCTGGCCGCGCTGTAGCCGAGGACGGTATCGCGCGGGCCGACGCCGGCGGCGACGCGGTCGTGCTGATTGACAAAGATATCGTCCGAACCCCCAATGGTTCGCTGCGGGATGAAGGCGATGTGGCCATCGGCGAAGAGCACGTTTTGACCATCGCCGCCGTGATTGATGCTGTTGCGGAGAATGCCCTCGGCAGGCGGGCGGTCGGCCATGATCGGCGTTTGGCTCCACGTTCCGGACGGAATGACGCCAGGGCCGAAGTAATGTTTACCCTCCGGATCGCGATAGCCGAGCGAATAGGCATAGCACATCGCCAGGCACGGCGAGCGTTTCTCGAAATCCTCGTCGCTCATCGCCAGCAGCAATTTGAGGTCGTTTTGTCCGGGAAGGGGATCGCCGACGCCAGGGCAGCGGATCGAGGCGTCGTCGGAAAGAAACCCCGCATCCCGAAGGATCGGAACCATCAGCCCGGCCACGTCGCGCCTGTCATACTTGACGACATCGGGGAATTGGCCCGTCTGTTGTCGATAGTGCTCCAGGGCGACAAAGAAAACGCGGAGATTGTTCTTGCAGTGAGCAATCATTGCCGCGGACGACGGACCGCGCATCTGCCCCAGAATGATCAACGACAGACCGACCGAAGTCGCCAGGAGGCACGCGGCAATCATCAGGTCGGCACGCTTCCACCACGAACGCTGGCTTCCTGCAGCCGACGGCGAAACCGGCGGAGCCATCGGAAGGTCGGCCAGCGGGTCGGCAGCCGTCGCAAGGCACGCCGACTCCGCAACTCGCGCCAGCGTGCGTTCGACCAACCGCTCAGGCGGCGGCGGATTCTCGCAATCTTCCGCCAGCGGTTCGATCGCACGCTCCAGCGCGGCAAGGCGATCGCGCAGCGGGGCGTTCTCGGCGAGCAGACGCTCGACCTCGCGCGACTCGGAATCGTCAAGCGAGCCAAGTAAATATTCGAGCAAGCGGTCGTCCATCGGGCTACTCTCCGAACTCATCGGTTCATTCCTCGTGCAAGACCGGCGAATCGGCCCACATCTCCTGAAGTTTGCCGAGCGCGGTATGCAATCGCGATTTCACCGTGCCGACTGGAATCTTCAAAATGTCGGCGATGTCCTGGTATTTCAATTCCTGGTAGTAGGCGAGAATCACCACGCCTCTCCAGATTTCGGGCAAGCTGTCCACGCTGGCGCGGACGAACCGGCGCCGTTCATCCGCCTGCATCGCTTCCAGAGGACCGGGGCCATCGGCCTCGAGACTGGCAAATAGCTGCATCCCTGGGCCGGCGTGATCGTCACCCTCCACGGCGAGTTGAAGCGCGTCGTGTCGCTTTTCGCGCCGCAGGGCGTCGATGGCCTGGTTGGTGGCGATGGCGTAGATCCAAGGCCGCGCACGCCGGTCGGCTTGAAAATGATGTACCTTGTTGAATATCTGCACGAAAGTATTCTGGAAAACGTCATCAGCCAGGTCGGCATCGCCGAGGTAGCGGCGCAGGTAGCCATACAGTTCGCCTTCGTAACGCCGAACGAGCGCACCGAACGCCTCATTCGTGCCCTGCCGAACAAGCGCGAGGAGTTCTTCATCGGAACAGTCGGCATACGGAGAGGAACTTGCCACAAAGTCTCTACTAGCTTCTACGACGGGAACCACGGAAAAGTTCAAACGAGTCGAACGAAGAACTGAAAGCCCCACGATGAGCGACGCGATTCGTGGGGGTGGATTTGTGATCGAAGCAGCCCGTTTCGCGGCTACTTCTTCTCTTTTTTCTTCGCGGGCTTGGATTCCTTTTTATCCTCCTCCTGCTTGCTCTTGGTCTCTTCTTTTTTCTTCTTGTCGCCGAAGATCGCGGAATAGCCCTCGGAGAATTTCTTGGTTTCCGCCAATCCAATGCGAATAATGCTCACGGTATTGCCCCTTTGTCAGATATTGCCCGAACCGCATCGCCGTCGTCCGTTCAAGTAGGCAACGGCTGCGGTCCCATCAATCATTCAGTTTAAATGAAAACGGACTGTTTGTCACCTGAAAAATCAACGGTCGGCGTCTTCGGCAGGCAGAACGATCTCGCAGACGATTCGGAAGCCGACCGTCGCATATCCCAGGCTGGGATCGGCGAAACCGCGATAGGCGGAGCGCATCAGATACGGCGAGTCCACGATGCTGCCGCCGCGGATGATCTTGCCAGCCCCTGCGTTGGCTTCCGGCCCTTTTGGATCGTTCTTGGGACTTCGTTCGTAGTAGAGCGGTCCCCAGTAATCCGAGCACATCTCCGCCACGTTGCCGTGCATGTCCTTCAATCCGAAATCGTTTGAATGTTTTCTCCCGACGAGCATCGGCGTAGCGGGCGTCGCGATCTTGTTTGGAAGTTGAATCCACATGTATTCGCGAGCACGGGCGTCCTTGAGGTCATTGCCAAAGTACCAGGGCGTCGTCGAGCCCGCCCGGCATGCGAATTCCCACTCGGCCTCGGTCGGGAGGCGATACGTCTTTCCGTCCTTCTTGCTGAGCCAGAGGCAAAAAGCCTGGGCGTCGCGCCAGGTCACATTGGTAACCGGCATTTCTCCGGCGATCGTGTATCCGGTTGCTTTGTAGTTGAAGTCGGGTTTGCGTGCGGCTTCCTTGCCGGCTTCGAGTCCCGTACCGCCCTTGCCCGATTCGACGGCCTCAGTGACGTATTGGGTCGCCGAGACAAAACGCTGAAACTGGCTGTTCGTAACTTCGGTCAATCCGAGATAAAACGGCTTCGTGATGCGGACGCGATGTTGCGGCGCTTCGCTGAAGATATGCAAGGCATATCGCTCGGGCAGCAATTTTTTGTCGGCCTTCTTGATCAGCTCGCCAAGATGTTGTTTGAGTCTTTCGCGAGAAGTTCCCATCTCGAATTCACCAGCAGGGATGAGCACCATCGGCCCTTCCAGTCCATTCTTTTCGAAAACGTCGCGTTTGAGGTAGGCCGCCCATTCGCGTTGCGTTCGCTTGGCGTCGTCGATGGTCAATAGCGCTATTTCAGGCCGCAGCGACTTCGGCAGCACGGGCGGCACGAATCGGATACGGACCTCCTTGACATCGCCTCGGCCAAGGTTGAAATTGTGCGGCTCGACCTCAAGACCCTTCGTCAGAGCGCCGACGAAGACCTCGTAGCCGCCGGAGGGAAGCGTGGCCTTACCCAGCTTCAGCGTGTGTTTCTTTTTGTGATGGCTTGTGAGCGTCAGCCCGTTCTTCTCAAGGAATTCCTCCGCGATCGGATCCTCGGCGATTATTTCGACCTGGCCTCGATCGAGCGAAACGGCGATCCCCAGGCAACACAGGATGGACATTACCGAGAACATCGCACAGCCAAGCCCCGCGTAGAGAGGCCAATTTCGCGCCGGCGTGGGACCGGAGGCGGTGGGCGTGGATTTTCGATCCAAGTTCGGCGATGGCTGCAGCTCCATTTCCGTGATCGCCGAATCTTCGAGTGCCGGGTCGGCGTCTTCGCGCTTCTCGAGTTGTATGGTCGGTCCGCCAGTCTTGCCGGTTTGCGGCGAGGTTTGCATGCCGAGCGCTGAGGACCGGCCTATCCAATCGCGTTCGATGCTTTGAATGGTTTGCACGACGTCTTTCGCCGACGCCGGTCGATCTTCCGGTTTTTTCGCGAGCAGCTTCATGACGAGCGTCTTAAACGCTGGTGGAAGCTCCGCGTGTATCGGTTCGAGGGGTTGCGGTTCGTCGCTGGTGATAGCGAGCAACATCGACATCGCGTCAGATCCGGTGAACGGTAGTTTCCCCGTGCAGACGCGGTAAAGCACGCAACCGAGGCTGAAAAGGTCGCACCGTGCGTCGATCGATTGCCCGCGTGCCTGCTCCGGCGACATGTATGCGGGAGTGCCTAGGATCATGCCCTCTTGCGTGAGATGCGTCTCCTCGTTGGTTGGCCTGGCGAGGCCGAAATCGAGAATCTTGACACGTCCCTTGTTGGTTGCGTCGAGCCAGATGTTGGATGGCTTGATGTCGCGGTGAATCAGCTGACTGGCGTGGGCGGCGGCCAGGGCCTTGGCGATTTCCTTGCCGACGCGCATGATTTGCGGAACGTTTAGCGTCTTTCCCGCCTTCAGCCAATCCTCCAGCGTCATGCCTTTGAGGAATTGCATCGCCAGGAAGGGCACGTCGCCGGACTCGTTCACTTCATAGATGGTGACGATGTGATCGTGCTCGATCGCCGCGGTTGCGCGAGCCTCGCGCAGGAAGCGATCCCGCGCCACGGCTTTCTTGGCGATCGACTTCAAGATGACTTTCAGGGCGACGATGCGGTGCAGCATCGTGTCTTCAGCCATGAAGACGGTCCCCATGCCGCCGACGCCGAGCACTTTTAGCACGCGGTACTTGCCAAGCCGACCGATTTCGGAGGCGTTTTGCGGCGGGGCGAGAAAGTCGAATCCTTCGTCGGGATCGCCGTTCGGTTTGGTGCTGGAGCTTGGTTTCGTCGATGATGCAATCTTCGGCCCCGCTGGTTTCGCTGACGGACTCGGACCAGACGGGTGCCTCGGCTTATCGTTCATGACAGTCTCATCGACGGGATCGAGTCATCGCGCTGACGATATTATAGGGCGCGGCATCTTGTATCATGCCTTATTTTTCGCCTCGTCCAGATTGTAAATGTGCAGACTCAATCCCGAGAAATCATCGGCATATCCTGCAACGCACTCAAACGCTCTGACTGGCCAAGGCTTAGCTGGAGTCGCGCTCGCCAATATCGCGCGAATAGGCGGCGGACACACCGACCACGTCGCCTGGCATGTCGCCTCCAGCGGGACCGGCACATGCTCACCGGCGGCCAGGAACAACCGCATGCTCGGCAATTCGTCGCCGACGGCCAACGGATCGATGTACGCCGCCGCGTCATACGAGACGGCGGTAAGGCGCTTCGTTGCCGGCAGTTCAAACGCATCATTGGCGACTTCGTCCCGGATCGCCCGGAGAATGCCTTGCGGGTCGCGATCAGATGGCGGAAAGAGATCCACGATCAACAGATTGAGCCCGCTCGGATAAACTCGACCGCTTTCTGCACGAAGGAGCGCAACGCCGCTCGACTGTCCTTGTTGGCCGGCGAGACGATCTCGATAATCGCTGCCACTCGCTCTAAAGGGTGACGTATGCTGATGCGATTGGCCCGGCGAGCGTAGCGGTCGGCATCCGTCTGAGCACAAGAGATCACTGCAGCTTTTGGCCTATCAAGCACGAGCGTTCCCGATCGCATCGGGCCAGCGGTCGTCTCCGCGGCATTGACACCCGGTTCGGGACGATCGACGCGTTGCTCGACGAGGGCGTAGAAGCCATCCAGAAGTATCCCGCGGTTGAGTGCGTTACGAACCTCCACGCTCCAGCCTTGATGAAAATCGTGGAATAGCCCAGATTGCACCAAAGTCCAATCATGAAATGGCATGACAAGCCCTTCGTGAAAGTGAGATTCCTATCGTCGCGTCATTTATTCCCATACAGCCCGCCATTCATGGCGGGTTAGCGAACCGACCCGCCATGAATGGCGGGCTATATGGGGGACGATCAAGCTACCTCTTCAGCAGCTTGATCTCCACCTTGCGGAATTCGCAGGGATGGCTTTCGGCCTGCAGCGCGATGTAGCCTTCCTCGATGATGAGTTTACCCTTGGCCTCCTTGAGAAGTTTCGCGCCGTCGGCATCCTTTGGATCATATTGCGGCTGTTCGTATTCCATGACGACGTCGCCGTTGATGATGTGCCGAATCTTGCCTCCGCCGTTGACTTCGAGCTCGGCGGTCACCCATTGATCGCCGTGAAACGTCTTCGATTTGGAGCTGATGCAGTGCGTGGTCACGAGTTTGCCGTTGATGACGATGTTGGTGCCGGGCGTGCAGACGCTGCCGGTGGGTCGTTCCCCCTTGCCCAGACCGCCGAGAAATTGAGCCTCGATCGAAACGGGAAAATTCTGCTTGAGGTGCATCGATTGCGGCGATTGACAATGCAGCATCGCGCCGTTGTTACGTGTGGCCCAGCCTGGTCCACCCTTGACCTGATCGCCGACGAAGCGATATTCGACGCGCAGGATGTAGTGCGAGAATTTATCCTTGTAGAAGAGGTGGCCGAACTTGGCGTCGAACTGTTTGTACTTGTCGTACGACGCCTTGAGGACGCCGTCCTCGACGCGGAAAGTATCGAGGTAGTTGACGCCGGCGGGATGGCCGACGAACTTCGGCGTCCAGCCGTCGAGATTCTTGCCATTGAAGAGCGGGATCCATTCGCTTTTCTTCGGCTCCCCTGCCCCGCCTATCGAGAGCATGAGCGAAGAAAGCAACGCCAGCGCGATGCTGCCAAACCGAATCGTGACGGCAATCATTTGTTGGTATCCTATGTGAGAGGAGTATTCGCAAGGGAAGTGTATGCCAGACGACGGGCAGCGGCCAAACGGAACGGCCGGATCAATCCGCGATAATCGAATAGCGATGGCGCTGTGTCACCATGCAAACAATGCCTTGCGGCCGATCTATGATCATCGCGAACAGATTGGTAATGTCGCGACCGAGGACGCTCATGTCGAGGGCGGCCGGATCAGTGAAGTCGGCGAATTCGCCATCAAATGTCACCCATTGGCCGTTCTCGCGTTGTATTCTCAGCGTCAGTGGAATTGTGATACATTGGACCTGTCCGCCAACGCCACGAAGGTTTAGTTTGGCGAGATCTTCATCAAGACGCAATAACTTGAGTATAGCTGCGGAAATAACAGTACGATCAGCACCTGTGTCTACTAAGAAACGAACGGGTATGAATTCGCTTCCGCGCGAGCCCAATTCCCCAGGCAGCGTCGGGCGAATGACTTCGTCGTCGCAGATCCACCATGAGCCGTTAAATTGCATAGATTGCGTCGGACCTTTCGGTTGCGACGAATTGCACAAATGGCGCGTCGTCATCGGGATGAACGGCGCGGGCACGCGCGACGAGTTCCTTGATTTCATCACCGACGAAAAGCTCTTGCCCGGCAATGCAAATGTACTTTCCGCGGTGGCTGTAAGCTTCTTTCGCGTTGGCATTGAGCCAATCGCAATTTTTCTTAAATTTCCGAGCACGTTCATTGGCCGATGCGACGGCGGCGGGATCGTTCAATTCGGACATGACATACATAGCTGCGTTAATATCTTGGCGTTCGCCTGGCGCTCCATCGATATTCGTTGGCTTCTTGATCCAAACAGATGGGATCCGATTGCCAACGCGTTCACCGGCTTCTTTGGGAATAATTCGTGAAATAATTCCGGTATCGTCTGGGTGTTTCGCCTTGGCACGATTGATTAGCTCTTCGACCGAATCGCCGACGAACAATTCTTGGCCCGAGACGCAAACGTATTTGCCGCGATGACTGTAGACCTCTGCGGCATGAGCTTCCAACCAGGCCCAATTCCGTTCGAATCGTGCTTTGACTTCCTCGGCCTGCTCGATCTTGACGGTACCGGTTTCATCGGAAACCAAGAACTTTAAGATCTCCATAATTGTCTCCCTTCATTTTTCCTAACCCCATCATACCACCGACCCGACACGCAGCGGAGTGTTTTCGTTCGCGCTCCGCTGCGTCCTATCGCCAACCTAAACGCCTACTTCATCCCCTTGATCCAGTCGTGGATCAGCCGCGCGGCCTTCTCATCGACGACGCGCGAACCGATGTGCGGCATGCGGCCCAGGCCGGTCATCGAGATGCGGCGATGGATAATCGATTGCTCGGGATGGCCAGGCACAATCAGTTTCGCGTCCTTGATGCCGAAGTTGCCGTGTTGCGGGGATACGTTGACGATGCCGAGATCCTTGAGGTCAAGCCCGACGTGCAACTTGAACTCGGCGTTGCCGCCGCCCCATTTGATATGGCAATGGCTGCAATTGGAGTGCAGGTAAGAGCGGGCGCGATCGTCCAGAGATACCTTCTCGTCATTGAAATCGGGCAGCTTCGCCAGCTTCGCCGGCGCGTCGGGTAGCTTCTTCGCGAACAGGCCGATATGTTCGAGCGTCGCCAACTGGTTCGCGACGACGCCGTCGTAGTTGTGATCGCGGTTCATCTGCAATGTGCTGACGCCGAGCGCAAACTTGGCGGCGTTCGTGTGGCACAGCGTACACTCCGCCCGGCTCGGGAAGCGGTAATTCTGCTCGACCACCTTGTCGCCGACTTTGATTTTAAGCAGTTTGTCCGCGCCTTTTTCGTCGAGCAGTTCGGCATCAGTCTGGTCTTCGTTCCAGACGTAGGTGTAGCCACGCCAGTACTGGTCGCCGTACTCCTGCGTGCCCGGGAACTGCTGGAAGTGGAGCAAGCGCGTTTCGAGCCGTTTGCGCGATTTGGGATTGCCGCGTTCCATGTCCATGGCAAAGGTTTTGACGAGGACCGTGCCATCGGGGAACTTCCAGCCTGGAGGTGCGCCGGGAGAAGCGGGATAGGTGATTTCATCGAACCCGATTTGGCCATTGCCTGGGATGGCGATGAAGCGTTCCTTCTCGGCATGATCGCCCCAGAGTTGCGCGTTGACGGAGTAGGGAATGACACCGGGCGCGAGCTTGTTGTCCTTGGTGGACGCGAAGATGCCGGTCTGGCTGAGCTTGCGGGGGAAGTTCTTGGCGGTGTCTTCCTTCTTTTCCGCTTTGGCGAGCTGATAGATCCCGCCACCGGTAAAATCGACGAAATACAACTCACCGGCAGCATCTTCGCTCCATGTAACGAGTCGGTATGTCGTGCGAGCGAGTTCGCGGTGATTCACTGCCTCCACATAGTGAGACCTCGGATAGGTCAACCGATCCGCAGTCCGCCGCAAGGCGGGCAGGAATGCCCAGACCCGACCGGTGTCGAAGTCGCCGTAAACATATTGGCCCTTGAGTTCGACGAGACGCTCACCACGATATACAAAGCCGCCGGTGATCGAGCGGAAATCAGTGTGTGAATGCTCGGCTACCGGAGGCACAATTGGTGTGGGACCTTTTTTTCGTTCTGGTCGGAAATCGTGTTGGCCTTCTTTCACAGACCAGCCGAAATTTTGACCTGCCTGAATTTCATAGACCATTTCCCACAGATCCTGTCCGACTTCACCACCCATGAGAAGCTGGCTTTGACGGTCAAAACTAAACCGCCAGAGTTGACGCAAGCCATAGGCATAGATTTCGGGATGAGCGCCTTTGGTGTTAACGAACGGATTGTCTTTCGGGATGCCGTACGCCTTGCCCGCAGGGGGATTATCGACATCGATTCGCAACAGCTTCGAGAAAATGCTCGACAAGTCCTGACCGATGACGAGCGAGTCGCCGATGCCGGACCCGTCTCCGGTGACGATGTAAAGCATACCGTCCGGGCCGAACTTCAGGCAGCCGCCGTTGTGCCCGCCATTGGGCCATTCGAAGATGATCTTTTCCGACGCGACATCGACGACTGGCGTCTCACCCTTGACGGTGAAGCGCGAGACGCGCGAGCCTTTAGGTTGGCCTTCTTTTTCCGGGTTCGGAATGTACGTCACGTAGATATAGCCGTTTTCCTTGAATTTCGGGTGTATGGCGATGGCATAAATCACCTGCTTCATCGGCTCGCCCTTGGAGTTCTTCAACACTTTCAACTCGAGAGCGAGGTCGGCCTTGTCGACATCCTTTTTGTTGACGAACGACCAGATCTTGCCCCAACGGCCCGCGACGAACAGCCGGTCCGTGCCCGGTGCGTAAGTCATGTCGAGCGGTTCTTCGAATTTCGGCAACTTCGGAAAGGCGAGTTCCGTGCGATAAGGCGGCGGCGGTTCCGGCGAGCCGACAACCTTGGAAGTCGTCCATGGCACGCGTTTCTCCAGACCGAACGCTTTACGCACCGGTTCCTTCCCGCCCTGCTCTGCTGTGATGCCCTGCCAGGCCAGCATGCCCAGCGTAAATGCCATTGCCAGGCCGATCAACAACAAACGACGCATAATCGCCCCCACGAATGAGAATTTGAATTCATTCTTGTTATCAAAGGTCTTTCGCGCAAGTTGGCAAGCGGTGCAAAAAGAGAATCTCACGTAGGGACGTAAAAGAATCTCACGCAAAGCCGCAAAGCCGCAAAAGAAAGACGCAAACAAAGTACGGGGTTCTAACCACACAGAGGCACAGAGGGCACGGAGAAATACCCTCATATGAAAATTCGTCAATGAATTATCATGCAGGACCGAATAGGCAATGTTACCTACTGGAATTTATTCTGTGTCCTCCGTGCCACTGTGGTTAGTTTTTTCTTCAACTAAATCTGAATTCTCTTGGCGTCTTTGCGCCTTTGCGTGAGTTTTTTCTGTTATGATCAAATAAAAAGGAGCATCGCATGTGGCTCTTCGACGATCAAACCGTTCCCGAAATCAAGACTGCACTGCCTGGTCCCAGGGCCGCAGCCCTGCTGGCGCGCGACAACCAGTTCGTCTCGCCGTCTTACACACGTGCCTATCCGCTCGTCTGCGCGCGCGGCTCTGGCGCGGTGGTCGAAGATGTTGATGGCAATCGCTTTCTCGACTTCACCGCTGGCATCGCCGTCAATGCCACCGGGCACTGCCATCCCAAGGTTGTCGCCGCCATTCAGGATCAGGCCGCCAAGCTGATTCACATGAGCGGGACGGATTTCTACTACCAGCCGCAGATTGATCTCGCGCAACGCCTCGCCGAGCTAGCGCCGGGGAAATCGCCGAAACGCGTGTTCTTTACCAACAGCGGCGCCGAAGCACTCGAAGCGGCGCTCAAGCTGGCACGCTGGCATTCGCATCGCTCGCGCGCCATCGCGTTTTTCGGGGCGTTTCATGGCCGCACCTATGGCGCAATGTCGCTCTCGGGGTCGAAGATCGTGCATCGGCGCGGTTTCTCGCCGCTCGTGCCGGATATTCACCATGTGCCATTCCCGCGCGGCTGTCAGGGCTGCGTCAAGGCGGGTGATGTGTGTGCCTGTGTGAAACAGATCGAAGAGACGGTGTTCAAGCGGATTGCTCCGCCCGAGGAAGTGGCAGCAATATTCGTCGAGCCGATCCAGGGCGAGGGCGGGTATCACGTTCCTCCCGCAGGCTTCCTGCCGGCCCTTCGCCAACTCTGCGATAAGCACAAGATTCTGCTCATCGCCGACGAAGTGCAATCCGGCATGGGCCGCACGGGAAAGATGTTCGCCGTCGAGCACTGGAACGTCGAGCCGGACATTTTGTGTTTGGCGAAGGGCATCGCGTCGGGCATGCCGCTCGGCGCCATTGTTGCCGGAAGCGACACCATGGATTGGCCTCCCGGCAGTCACGCCAGCACGTTCGGCGGCAATCCGATTAGCTGCCGATCGGCATTGGCGACGATCGAACTTCTCGAAAGCGAGTACATTCACAACGCCGCCGAGCGTGGCGAACAATTGCGTGCCGAACTGCGAAAACTGCGTGCCGAGTTCCCGAGCCTGGGTGATATCCGCGGCCTGGGCCTGATGACGGCGACGGACCTCGTAAAGTCGCCCACCGATCCGACGCCGAACCCCGAATTGCGCGACGCGATCGTGCAAGCCGCTTTCCAGCGAGGCCTGCTGCTGCTCGGCTGCGGCGAGAGCGCGATCCGCTTCTGCCCACCGCTGTGCATCACCGCGGAGCAGGTCGAGACGGCGGTGGACGTGTTGCGGGAAGTCTTGCGAAAGATGTGACCCTCACTCGTGCGATAGTCCTTTTGCCCATTTGCCAAATCGTCACACGTCGGAGTCCCTTTGTACAATGATAATAATTGGAGACTACGATGCCGCTACGTGATCACTTTCGCTCCCCTGTTGACGATGTTCATTCCTGGGACGAACTTCACGGCATGTGGCCAGCGACGATTGTTCAGGAACTGATCAAGGTTCTTCCGGAGCCTTATTTCGCTGCCCCGGGCGTGCATTTGGGATCGCTATACGAAGTTGATATTGGTACCTACCGTAGGCCGGTAGAGGAAGAAAATGGTTTCGATCTCGGCGGCGCCGTTGCGACATATACGCCGCCTCGAGCAACGCTGACTCTGGAACCCCAGTTACCGAAACAAGATGTTTACGAGGTCCGCATTTACGACAGTCGGCGTAAACGCCACCTGGTGGCGGCGATCGAAATTCTAAGTCCATCGAACAAGGACCGCCCCGAAAATCGCGCCGCGTTCGTTGCCAAGATGGCCACGCTGCTCAGGCACAACATTTGCGTGTCAATCGTCGATATCGTGAGTACCTACAATTTCAACCTGTATGCGGAGTTATTGACCTTTCTCCACGGAGTCGATCCGGCTCTGGGTAGTGATCCGCCGCCGATGTATGCTGCGACCCTTCGCACGCGCATTGAAGATGGCCGGCGAATGATGGACAATTGGTATCACCCGCTCGCCATCGGACAGTTTCTGCCGACGTTGCCAATCTGGCTCAAAGAAACCTGGGCCATCGCCCTCGATTTGGAATCGAGCTATGAAGAGAGCTGCCGCACGCTCAGGATAAGGTGAGTCGCATTTTTTGAAAGGCGCCGGCGTGAGTAAATGCCCGCATTCCTCAACCAAAAACCCCTTTGTTTTTCGAGGTTTTCAGGGCTTTGCACAAAAACTCCCGGAAAGCGGCACGTGCTCGCCGACGCGGCACCCTGAATTCAACTCGAACGCGCGCCAAAAGCGTCGGCGATTTCTTGCGGCGACTTCTGCGAGTCCGAGGGCACGCCATCTTTCCATTGGATGTGGACGGTTTGCTGCGGAAACGGGATGATGATGCCGAGTTCGTCGAACCTATTTTTGATCCGCCGCATCAATTCGCGTTTGATTGTCCATTGTTTCAAGGGCCGGGTCTTGATGAAGAATCGAATGACGACCGCGGAGTCGCCGAGGGTTTCCACGCCGAGCATTTCCGGATTTTCCAAAATCATGTCGCCGAATTGGGCATCCTGGAGCAACTCCTTGCCCAGGTCCATCAGCACGGCCATGACGCGGTCAACGTCTTCGCGGTAGGCCACGCATACGTCGAAGAGAGCACGTGACCACTGATGGGTCATGTTGGTGACGGTGGTTACCTGGCCGTGGGGAATGAAATGTACCGAGCCATCGAGGTCGCGGAGCACGGTGATGCGCAAGGTGATTTGCTCGACCAGGCCGGCGAAGTTGCCGATCTTGACGACATCGTTGATGCCGTACTGATTCTCGACGAGAATCACGAATCCGATGAAATAGTCCCTGATAAGATTTTGAGCGCCGAACGCGACGGCCAGGCCCAGCACGGCAGCGCCGCCCATCAACGGGACGATCGGTATTCCAGTTTCATCGAGAATCATCATGGCGCCCGCGCTCAGGATGACGAGCCAGGCCGTGTTGTGAAAGACGGCGACGAGCGTCTTGGCGCGATTCTCGCGTTCTTCCTGCGATTTCTGACTGGTTCGACTCGCCAGCAGAGTAATCATCCGATGGTCCGCAAGCCGCAAGAAGAAGAGCGCCCCGAGCATGCCAATCACGATAATGAGGATCTTCGGTCCGTGTAGGGCGAACCACCGCAACAGGTTCGCGGGCGCGAACGGATTCTCCAGATGCCCGAGTTTCGCCTTGGCCTCGGCCACTTCACCCCTCGTGCGTTCCGCTTCCTGCAGTGCCAAGATTTGCTCTTGGTTGAGAATGGTCAACTCGCCGTGCAGGCGGTTCAGGCGATCGGTTCTTTCGCGCACTTCCTTCCTGGCCTTGGTCACCTGTTGATCGGCCTCGCCTATTTTCCGCCGGATTTCCTCGATGGCAGCCTGGGGAGCGCCTTCTTTCGTTTTCTTTTCCAGTTCGCGCCGAAATTGTTCCTGGACAGCATTGGCAAGGTCAGCTTTCTTGCGGGCGTTTTCAAGGAGCTTTACCTGAAGATCGACCAATTTTTGCATCGCCTTGGTTCTCTCGGCAATCGATTGAGCGTCCTGTTCAGCCTGCTGGGCGAGCGCCGCCTTCTCCTTGGCTTCTTGCCTTGCGGTCACCAGCTCTTTGGGAAGATCGTCGTCCTTCTTCGGCGGTTCCGTGTCCGTTTTGGCAGGAGACTTGGCGTCGGGCGTCTTCGCGGTCTCCGGACCGGTCTTGGGATTTGTGGCGCCCGTCAAGCGATCCAGTTCCTGGCGGTTGAGCAGCGTCTTTTGATCCAGTGCGTTGACACGTTCCTGAATCACCTTGCGTTCCTGAACGACAAGATCGAGGCGTTCCTTGCTCAGGTCCAGTTGTTTTTGAAGATCCTTGAGAGCGAGACCCAGTTTCTTGGCTTCGTCGTCTTTTTTTGCGTCCATGAGTTTCAGAAGTTGCTGGTTTTTCTCCTTGACCTGCGTGTCAAGGGCCAAGAACTCCTGGCCTGATTTTTTGACGACCGCAGCGGATTCGTCCAGTTTTCTCTTCAATAAATCGCGCAGTTTCTGATCGGCGGCGATGGTCTCCTGCAACCGAACGATGCGCTCTGCTTCGGAGAGCGTGCCATTCGGTGTAGCTTTGGATAGGTCAGGTTCGGTCTTCGATTTGGTTTCGTTGGATTCTTTTCCGTACTTCTGCGCAGGCGGCGCTTGAGCGTGGAGCGTTGTATCCAGGGAGAACATTAGAACTACGAGCATGCTCCAACGAGCCATTTTCGCCTCCGGGATGAATTGCACACAGAGATTCCGCTGGACGGGAACTTACCGCCTGGACAAATTCTGTCCAAAGATTTGCCTGAATCGCTGCGAGATTGGAGGAGTAATCACGCTTGAAAGAAATGTGCAAATGCTGCGCCGAAAGGAGTGTTAATTCAGATTCAATTCCAGTTCTTGATTGGCGTGAGTGATCTCAACAACCAACGGCTCTGGCGCAGTGGAACCGTACTTTTTGACGATAATGTCTTTATCTGGATGAAAGTGAAACTTGCCGGCGAGGTGGTTCATTTCTTCCTGCGGCGTGCGGAATTGAAAGCTGACGATGACGGAATAGGTGCCGATCGGGATCCCTTTTTGGTCGCCTTCGGTTTTGAACGCGAATCGGCCATCGTCGTCGGTGGCGTTCCAGAGCGGCTTGCCGGTTTTCGGCGCGAACACCAGCGAAAGATGCGACACCGGTTTGCCGTTGCGTTTGCAAACGCCGGTGACAGGCACAAGCGCAGGGCCGCAACCGATGACACCCAAGAGGGCGATCACGCCAAACAACATCGAAGTCAACGGCCGAAATCTCACGTGCGACACCCATGTCATTGCGGAACGTCAACGGTTTCATTGCCCGCGATGGTGAACAGCGCGTTATAGACGTTGACGTCGATTTCATTCGCCAGCCAGATGACGCGACCATCGCACATGGCGGCCTGGCATCCGCCGGGGTGATTGCTCTGGGGAGCGCGGTTGTTGGTGGAGTTGGCGTTCATGACTCCGCCGTTGGAAGTTCCTTGTACATATCCTTGCGATTCGTGATGAACGAAAAGGAACGGGTTGCTGCCTTTGTCGGTCGCCGCCCAGCTGTGAACGGACCAATGAGCGAGATCGGTGAACATTAGAGTATTGCTGGTTCCATCGGTGACCTGGCCCATTTTGACCTGGCTATTGACGTAGGCCACACCTCTCATGCCGGCCTGCGTTCGTTCAGGGCAGCAGCCGCCGTCACCATTGATGCCGTAGTCCTTTTGCTCATTCCAGTAAGCCACGCGTCTGGCGCCAGGGCAGTAATAAACAGCGGGGCAAAGAACGGCCGCGGCGGCATTCGCGGGGTCGCCTGCAGGCCCGCGATCGCCGATCGAGTCCCAGACGTGATTCGAGTACGCGGGCTTGTTGAAGTCGATCATGTCGTACAGCGGTTTCTGATCGACAAACGGCAAGATGATCGCCGCCCAGCTGAAGTGTCCGTAGGGCAGCGACGTGCTCACCACCGTGTCATTCCATCCGGCGGGAAAGCTGCCGTTCCCGTTCATCGGCCCCTTGCTGCCCGAGGGAAAAAACTTGTTCGCATCGTGAAAACCATGCGACGCAAGGACGATCTGCCGAAGATTATTGCCGCACTGCAAACGAGCAGCGGATTCGCGGACTTTTTGCACCGCAGGCACGAGGAGCGCGATGAGAATGGCGATAATGGCGATGACCACCAGTAATTCGATCAACGTAAAAGCAGACGCTCGTTGGGATCGCATGGCAAATCGCCTGGGTGGGTGGAGAGATTTATTAGAATTATATTATAGGACCTGTTTCTTTTTGCCGCAAGAGAACCTCGATGGTCGGGAGCATCAGGTTCTTATCGTGGCGGACGTCTGGCTCGCGCGTAGTGGCGAAACAGCCGGCACTGCTTTTTTCTTGCGTGCGATAATAATCGTTTGCGTGCGATTGCCCAGGTGGATCGGCCCGTTCGGACTTGGCGCCGCGTGAACAACCTCGCAATCGTTTCCGAGCAGCGTTCTACGCAGACGAAAGCTCGAAGCAAACGCTCGGCCGCCGCGAAGCAGGCTCCCAGGTGTCGGCTGCCAACCCGTGGTGGTGTGAATCGATCCCCACAGAAAATCGCGCACACGGCACACAAATGCTTTGACGCTCGGCGACCGCCAGATCAGGCCAAGATCATGCCAAATATTTTCTACCCTACAGAAAAAGAAACCGCCAGGCTTTAACACGCGCGTCATCTCCCGCAGTGCAAGAGGCTGACGCATGTAGTTCAAGGCGACTCGCGTAATTACGAGATCGAATGAGGCTTCGCGAAACGGCAACTCCACTCCGGAGGTCGAGACCATCGTCAGCGGGATTCCTTCGACGGCAGCCAGCCGAGAACCGAGCGCCAGTGCCGTGGTATCGCAATCGACGCCGAACAATTCCACGGATTTTTGAGATTCGATCGCGAGACGCCGTAGCGTCTGACCTGCGCCGCAGCCTACGTCAAGAACCTGGAGATTCGCCCCGAACTCGTCAAGGTCGAGGACGCCGTCGAGACCGCCGCGTCCCGCTTGCCAGCGAAATTCATCGAGATGGTACTTGACGACTCGGCCAAGCGGATTCAGTTCTCCATTACTCGTCGCCAGGCCGTGTCGATGCAGCTCATCACTTTTGATCGTTTGTTCGGGTGATTCTGCCCACACCGGCAGACGCCGTACGAAATCGTCTGGCCAGGACATGGGCGAGGCGGCGACGTCCGCGGCTTTATCATTGAAATCCAGGAAACCCGCGCCTCGCGTTCGCCCTATTTCGCCACAACGTACGCAACGAATTGACTGGTCGAGGGACAAACTCGCTTCACACTTCGGGCAACACAGAAAGTCATGGTCGAACATGGAATGCTCCGCCGCACGATGCGCACAGTAACGCCTCGTTTGCAGCATAGCATTTCATTTCGCCCTGTGCGGACGAAATGTTTGTCTTTATCAACGGCTCGGTTCTCGCACGCAAATGGGCGCATACAACTCCGGCCTGCGGTCGCGGCTACGATGAAGTTCGTACTTGCCGGGGATATTGACGAGATGCTTGTTGCGAGCCTTTTCCGGGTCGATTTCGGCATAGAGGATCGCCGGCTGATCGTCATCGGAGACTGCCAGGAATTCGCCCATGCAGCCGAGAATTCGGCTCATGCCGATGAACTTGAAACCGCGCTCCGTGCCAACCCGATCGACGGCGGCGTAATAGACGTGATTTTCGAGAGCACGCGCGGGGATCAGGGTGCGTGCGGTGCTAATCGCGCCGGTGGGCCAATTTGTCGGCAAGACGATAAGGTCGGCGCCAGCGAGCATCAGACATCGGGCCGATTCAGGAAAGCTGCCGTCGTAGCATATGTTCATACCAATACGCAATCCGCCGAGATCATGCACCGCAAACGGCTGATCGCCCGGCGTCGTGAAGCGATCGACTCCCAAGAACGGCAAGTGTATCTTGCGATACACGGCATGCACGCCTGCCGGGCCAATGAGGACCGCCACGTTGAACAATTTGTCGCCCGCGTCCTCCAGCATCCCGACCACGGTCCAGACGCCAAGCGCGGCACAATCCGCGGCGAGCGTCTGCGTGCTCGGTCCCGGGATCGGCTCGGCATGCGGCCGGGCCTCGTCGATGCTCTCGAAGCAGTACCCGGGCAGAACACACTCGGGGAATATGACGAGCTTGGCTTCATTGCCCGCCGCCTCATGAAAGCGTGCACGGATCGATTCCAGGTTCTTGGCCTTCTCCGCGAAAGTGCAATCCATCTGCACTGCGGCAATTTTCCAGCGTGGCATGGTGAAACCCATTCGATTGAAGATTTCCACCATTGATTGTATGAAGGATTCCTGGGGATCTACCGCTCGCGGTTCGTACGAGTTGAGCGCTAAGCCGCAAGCGGAAATAGGTGAAGCGTCGATTTCACAGATTTTCGGAAATTCGCTTGCTTTTGGTGCCCATTCGGCGTCATAATACCGGTGATGGCAAATTTTTCTTCCCTCCCGACGGCCCAGAATCGATACCGCCTTCCGCAACCAACCTTGACTGCCCCGCTTCGACATGTAACCATAGCTATTGCCTGACTCATGAACTCCAAGGATCGACTCGTGCGTTTTCAAGCGGCATCTTTCGGCATCGGCGCTACCCTTTTCATGGCCTTGGCTGGCTGTCAACCGGACACGGAGATTCGCCAGGAGAAGGTCAAATATCCCGATCGCGAGAAGCTGCGAACGCGCGTCGCGATCATCGAACAGAAGAAATTCGTCTGGTTCTTCCGCCTTTCTGGTCCCGAGGCGAAAGTCGGAGAGCACGTGCCCGAATTCGACGCGATGGTGAAGACCGTGCGGTTCGTCGCCAATCGAACCAAGCCCGCCCTGTGGGAAGACCCGAAGGGTTGGACCAAGGATCCGCCGTTCGGCGAACGATACGCGTCCTACCGTATTCCCGCGGAGCCGAAAGAGCTTGAGGTTACAGTAACCAAGTTTCCTGCCAAGGGATTCTCGCTGCTGCCCAATGTGAATCGCTGGCAGAAGCAGCTGGACGTACCTCAAACGGAGAACCTGGCCGACCTGCTGGACTCAGGAGTGCTGCGCAAGGAAAAGGCGAAGAAATTCGACATCACCTGGCTCGATTTCCGCGGTCTCGGCACGCACATGGTCAGCAAGCCGGGCGTCGTGCCCGTCGCGGTGCAAAAGTTCGAGTTGCCGGTTGGACCAAGCCGCGGTCCTTTCCGCTCGGAGAAGCCGCCCGGATGGAACGTCAAGCCGGCGAGGCCGCCGTTTCTCGTCGAGGTTTACGAAGTCACCGATGGTGAGGAATCCGCCGAGGTCACTCTTTCCAGCGCGGGCGGTGATCTTGCCGGGAATATCGACCGCTGGCGGGGCCAAATCGACCTGGAACCGCTCAAGGAAGGCGCACTCAAGCGTGAGTTGGTCGAATTTCCGATCGGCGACATGAAGGCATTCATCGTGGACATGGCCAACCCCGACGCGGATGACGAAGCGATGAACCGAATCGTCGGCGTGATCATCCCGATGGGCAAGATGAGTTGGTTTGTTAAAATGAGTGGGCCGAACGATTTTATCACTCGGCACAAGCAGGAATTCGAAACGTTCGTGCGATCGTTCCGATTGCAAGGACAGCCCGAGCCCTAGACTCACGTGATGATATGCGCCCGCCGCCCCTTGAGGAATGTAAGTGATGGAAACCTCTGCCATTCAAGCACACCCGCCGAAACCGATGGAGACGGGAATCACCGATGCTCCGAAGCACGTGTTGCCCGAAACCGCGCCTGACTCGAAGCGCAAGCCCGCGCATCCGGTGTATCAAGCTCTCGTGATGCTCGCCGACCTGCGCATCACCGTTTTTCTTTTCGCGCTGTCGATGTGCATCGTCTTCTGGGGCACGCTCGCGCAGGTGGACACGGGCGTGTGGACTGTCGTCAAACTTTACTTCCGCAGCGGCATAGTCTGGATTCCGCTCAAAGTATTGATGTTCAACTGCGTCGAGGACACGGCAACACAGATTCCGTTCCCGGGCGGTTGGCTCATCGGCGGGGCGATGTTCGTCAATCTGCTCGCCGCTCATGCGGTGCGCTTCAAGCTTGCATGGAATCGCGCCGGCATTATCGTCATTCACCTCGGCATCATCGTTCTCATGGCCGGTGAAGTCATCACCGGTGTGTACGCCATCGAAGGCCAAATGCCGATCAAGGAAGGCCAAACGACAAACCAGGTCACACAAGGCGGCGAGCCGGAATTCGTCGTGATTCGCCGTATCAATGACCAGGAGGACGACATCGTCACCGTGCCACAGGCGCTGCTTCAGACCAATTCGGAGGTCGATGACGAACGTCTGCCATTCAAGATCTATGTCCTGAATTTCATGTCGAATTCCGATATCATCGGACTCGATCATGGAGTTCGCAATCTTGCAAACAAGGGGCTTGGCTTGCGGATGCAGGCAAAGAAGCTCAACCCCGTCGCGGGTGTCGATCCCGAGCAGCGCCACGACGCCGCGTCGGCGTACGTCACCCTCACCGGACGCGACGGAAAGGACCTCGGCACCTGGCTGGTCAGCGCGCATCTGGATGCGCAATGGATGGAAGTCGACGGCAAAAAAATGAAGATCGCTCTACGCTTCAAACAAACGACCCGGCCTTACTACCTGCACCTGACGAAGTTCTCGCATAAGGTTTTCCCCGGTACGACCAAGCCGCGCGATTTCCGCAGCTATGTCAAGATCGTCGAGGAGGATGGACACGAGCGCGAAGTGGAAATCTACATGAATTCGCCGCTCTATTATCGCGGCGAGACGTTCTACCAGTCGTCGTGGACGACCGACCCATTCACGCGAAAAGCCGATGGCACGGTGCTCCAGGTCGTGCGAAACCCGGGTTGGTTGCTGCCCTATCTCTCGTGCCTTCTCGTCGGAGTGGGCATGCTGGTCCATTTCGGCTACACGCTCAGGAAGTTTCTCGCCAAACGGAGGACCGTATGAACCGCTTGACGTTCCAGAAATACCTGCCGGTGATTTTCGTCGTGCTGACGCTGGGTTATTTCGGCTACCGCATGATGCCTCCGCGCGGCCATGCCGGCGATTTCAACTACCGCGAATTTGGCCACATCATGTGCTACGACGGCGGCCGACTCAAACCGATCGATACGGTGGCGCGCACCAACCTGATGATTATCTCGCACCGGCAGACGCTGTACGATCAAAAGGGCAACGCCTTTCCGGCCACGAAGTGGTTCCTCGACTGCCTGGCGACGCCGATTCCCGGCGACCGCGTGATGGAGGACCTGCTGCCGCGGAACGCCGAGAATCCGATTGTGAACGTACCGTTTATCCGCATCGAGAATGACCAGGTCATTGCGCTGCTGCAGCTCGAACGCAAGCCGGGCCTGCGATTCTCGATCTCCGACATTGCGCCAAAGTACAAGGATCTGGCCAAAGAAGCGGCACGCGTGATCGGCGACGAAGACGCAGGAATCAAGGGCGTCGATCCGAAGAACATGAACCTCTTCGACGCCAAAGTCGCCGAGCTTTGGCAGCACCTGAACCTCTTTCTGCGTACCTGCGGCCAGGGCTCGCCGCTCGTGATTCCCAATCCCGATGGCACGGACCAATGGAAGCCGTTCCGCGAAGGCCACATGGAATACGGTCGCCTGTATGCGATGAACAAGCTGCCCAAGACGGCCGACGCTCGTACGTATGCCGTTCTGCGTCAACTCATCACGGCGTACAGCGCGGACGACAAGCGAACGTTCAATCGCGTTCTTGGCGAATACATCGAAGAACAGCGAGTCGAGTCGCCGACGAAGATGCGCGCCATCGGCGTGGAAATATTCTTCAACGAGTTCGCGCCGTTCTATCGCTGTCTTGAGGTCTACATCGTTCTCGCTCTGATCGGAGCATTGACCTGGTTTCCCACCGAGTGGAGCCGGCCAGTCAAGAATGCGTGCCTCGCGGCGATGGCAGTGGCGTTCGTGTTCCACCTGTCGGGACTTGTGATCCGCATGTATCTGCAGGATCGCATGTTCGTCTTCGTGACCAATCTCTATTCTTCCGCGGTATTCATCGGACTGGGTTGCGTGCTCGTTTGCATGATCTCCGAGTGGATCTTCAAAAACGGCATCGCCCTGGTCATCGGCAATGTCACGGGTTTCTGCTCGCTGATCATCGCGCACATGCTCAGCATGTCGGGCGATACACTGGAAATGATGCAAGCCGTGCTCGACACCAATTTTTGGCTGGCGACCCACGTCACTTGCATCACACTTGGATATACAGCGGCGTTTGTCGCCGGGTTCATGGGCATCGCATATATTCTGCTCGGCATCTTCACCGAAAAGCTGCGCGGCGAAGGCTCGGCCAATCTCACGCGCATGACCTATGGCGTGCTCTGTACGGGCATGTTTCTGAGCTTCGTTGGGACGGTGCTCGGCGGGTTGTGGGCCGACTATTCCTGGGGCCGATTCTGGGGCTGGGATCCGAAGGAGAACGGCGCCTTGCTGATCGTCATCTGGATCGCGCTGATCCTGCATGCACGCTGGGGCGGCATGGTGAAGCACCGCGGAATTGCCGTGCTGAGCGTGCTGGGCATCATCGTCACTTCGTGGTCGTGGTTCGGCACGAATTTCCTGGGCGTGGGCCTGCATTCCTACGGGTTCCGGCAAGGCGCGATGGTGTCGCTCGTGACGATCGATTTCGGCTTCCTGGCCATCGCCGGTCTCGGTTGCTTCTTGCCGTTGAATATGTGGGCGAGCTTCAGGCCGCCCGGTCACGCGGCGACGCTGCCGACGGATGTCGCCCCCAAGCCGGCGTGAGGCTAGAATGAAAGCAGTCGGGACGGTGACACCGCATTTGCCGCTTGCGGCTTAGCGCTCAGCGCGGTGCCATGCGGAGCGCTAAGCCGCAAGCGGTAAAGACAAGCGGGAAGTTATTCTTCTTACATAACCTCACGTGGATGGCCGGTATGCCGTTATCCGTCACATGCCAGTGCGGCGCGAAGCTGGAGATTGACGATTCCTTCCTGGGACGGGAGATTCCGTGCCCCGATTGTTCGCGTCCGCTGCCGACGTCGCCCCCGCCCGCCGCAGCGCCTGCCCCGCCGCCTCCCGCTCCGCCGCCGCTCGACCTGCCGGACTACCGCCGAACGAGTGCGCTAGCGATTTACAGTCTCGCGACATCACTCGTGCTCGGTTTCTTGGGATTTGGCGTCGTTGGCATCGCCCTTGGCATGTTCGCGCTCCGTGAGATTCGACGCAAGCCTGGAAAGCTCAAGGGCATCAAACTCGCCAAGGCTGGTATCATCGTGGGCGGCGTGCTGACCGTATTGGCGGTCGTTCAGTATTTGTTGCCGAGCGTCGGCGGGCTGGATCGTTTCTTGCGTGATTTCAAATTTGTCGATCGCCTGCAATACACCAATGCCGACGTGTACAAGATCGCGTTTCAGCAGCGGGATCTCGTCGTGCATCGCCCGTCGGCGGGGTGGGCGCGTCTCAAGCCGCAAAGCAAGCTGCCGGAGAACGTCTGGGCCGATGACATCATCCTCGTCAACGTGGCCCGCGATGCCTATGTCGCCTACCAGAGCGTTCAGTTCACCGATGACGATTTCAAGGCCAAGCTCGCGAAAGTCGTTGACCGCTTCGTGAAATCGGAGCTCGTGGACCTGCTTGGTCATTCGAGCGGCGCCGCGCTGGCCGCTGATATGCCTGAACTGAAGGGCAAGAACGACGAGCAGATGCACATTTACGAAGCGACTTTCGACCTGCGATTAGCAGGCCGCAATCGCCGTTTCTTGCTGCAGTTTCCGACCGGCAAGGAAGTCGACGTGATCGTGAAGGTCGCCACGGCGCCGCCGAACCAGTTCGATCGCCTCGACGAGGATTTTCGCAAGGCGTTTCGCAAACCCGATTGAGACATCGACGTAGCTTCCCTGGATTTCACGATGATTTGGTTCTCCTGCAAACAATGCGGCAAGACGCACGGCCGGGATGAAAACTCGGCCGGGACGATGGTGTTTTGCACATGCGGGCAAGGCATCACCGTTCCGTGGGAAAGCACCGCGCCGCCGGCGGCTCCCGAAGCGATGCCCACAACGAATACGCCGAAAGGTCCGGACCTGGCGCCGATACAATTCGATCCCGTGATCGTGGGCACCTCCGGGCCGATCGACTCGCCCAAATCGAGCAGCCCCGGCGAACGGCGTTCGACGTCGGCACGCGACGAGGAAGAAGAGCGCCCGTATCGACGCGGCAAAAACGAAAAACGCGATCCCGATTTTTGCTTCAATCACCAGCGTCGGCCTTACGTTGGCGCCTGTGCCGATTGCGGCGAGCGATTCTGCGCGGATTGCATGGTGAAGCTCGAGGGAACCCAGCTCTGCTCGACGTGCAAGAATTTCCGCGCCCGCCGGCGCGAAGTTCCTCCGGTGACGTCCGGATTGGCAAGCGCCAGCCTGATTATCTCGCTGGTCACCGGACCATTGATGATCTGCATCTTGATGTCGTCCGCGGATCGAACCGACACGATTCGCGTTCTGAGCTGGCTGTCGCTCATGCCGCAGCTCCTGGCGATCGGCCTCGGAGTTTGGGCGCTGCGTGATGCCGAGCGCGAGAACAAAGGCGGCGGGCAGTGGGTCGCGTTGACCGGCGTGACGACGGCGGCGCTGACATGCATTATGATGGGGGTTCTGACTGTCCTGGCCAATCGCCTGTCGGCGTGAGTTTTTTCCACGGCCCTTGCCGTAAAGTGCGCACCATGGTTGAGTGTCCATTCTGCTTTCGAGGATTTCGCCAGCCGCCCGAGAAGATCGGCGCGCGCTGTCCGCAATGCCGCATGCCGCTTTATGAAGATCCGGCCCGGCGGAAAAAGACTCCCGAAAAAGACTATGGCAAGTGCGAGCAGCATCCCGATGTTCCGAGCGTCGCGAAGTGCGCTCGCTGTGAAAAGCCGATCTGCTACTCGTGCCGAACGCGCTGGCAGGACGAGCCGGTTTGCCCGCGCTGCATCGACCTTGCGATCCTGGATGATGAGCCGAGTCCGGTCGAATCCCAGCTGCAATCGAAACAGGCCTGGTTCAGCGTCTTCTTCGCCGCGTTTGCCTGGCTCATGCTTCTCTTGACGCTGATCCCCTATTCCACGTTCAGCCAATCGCCAGGCAAGACGGTGATCTTCATCGCCTACGTGCTGTTTCTTGGCAGCTTCGTGCCTGCGCTCTTCGGGCTAGGGTTCGCCATGGCATCGATGCGCCTGCGCGGCGGGAACCCGATGCTGGCAACGACGGCCCTCGTCGTCAACGGTTCGCAATTGAGCCTTGCCATCGCGCTGATCGTCATTAACATTTCACACAATTGACCGTATAACATCTCCATCAGCGAATTCGGTTCCTTCTCGGCTTCATGATGCTGTTGCACACACTTACCATCGTCGGCGTCGGTTTGATTGGCGGATCGATCGGCCTCGCCGCCAAAAAGCGAGGCCTGGCCAAGCGCGTCGTCGGCGTGGGACGCGATGTCTCAAGGTTGCGGCAAGCCGTTTCCTGCGGCGCGATCGACGAAACCGCGACCGACCTCAGCTTGTCGAGCGATGATTCTGATCTCGTGATCTTCTGTACGCCGGTCGATCGTGTTGCCGATCAAGTGATCCAAGCTATTCGTCATTGCAAGCCTGGAACAATTCTCACGGATGCGGGCAGCGTGAAGGATTCGATAGTCACACCGATCGAGAATGCCGTCGGCGGCGCGACGAATTTCATTGGTGGGCATCCGCTCGCCGGTTCGGAAAAAAAAGGCGTCGAACACGCTCATGCCGAATTGTTTGCCGATCGACTTACCGTGCTCACGCCGACGGAACGCACGGCGCCGATTGCACTCGAGACCGTGCGTGCGTTCTGGCAGGCGCTTGGCGCTCGCGTTCACGAGATGAATCCGAGCGAGCACGACCGGGCGCTGGCGATGACCAGCCATTTGCCTCACCTGGTTGCGTCCGCGCTGGCCGGCGTGCTTGACCAGCGCTGGCAGCCATTTGCCGCCACCGGATTTCGCGATACGACGCGCATCGCGGCTGGCGATCCCGAAGTCTGGACGCCGATCTTCGAGCAGAACCGTGACGCGATCTTGGCGTCGCTGAAGTTATTCGAAGAACGCATCAGATTGTTTCGTGACGCATTGATCCAGAATGATCCCGCTCAGGTTGATTCCCTTTTACTCCAAGGCAAGAAGGTGCGCGATGCTCTGGGAAGTTGAAATTACCGCCAAGGGCGCTGACGCCGAGAAGAAACGCATTGCCGAGGAATATGCCCTGCTGACGCATACAAACCAGGCAGACGTGGAAAGTCTCATCGCCAGAACCTGCCGCGGATATCTACTTCAAGGGAAGCTCACGCAACCGCACGTGGACGAGCTTCGCAATTTGCTTCTGCTCGATCCCGTCTCCGAGGATGCCATCATCCGCGGCGCGGATGCCAACGGCGTCCTTGCGGGTTCGCAGTCGGCCACCGTATTGCTCAAGCAGGGCGTCATGGACCCCGTCGCGATGAGCGTGCAGCAGACGGCTCGGCAACTCGACGTGCCCGTGGATTTCGTTCACACGTTTCGCCGATGCTACTGGTCAGGCGGCGAATTCAATCGCGAGGTGATGTTTCGCAAGGTGCTGTGCAACGAAGCCATCGAGCGCGTTGTCGATCACGACATCAGCGAGGCGACGCTCTGCGGAGGGGCGGGCTACGAGTTTCGCCGCGTCGTCGTCGCATTGCGTGAGCTGGATGACGCAGGCCTCGTGAAAGTGTCGAGGGAAGGCCAGCTTTCGCTGTCGCTGGATGAGATGCGGACGATCCAGGCCCATTTCCGGGCCGCCAATCGCGAGCCGACCGACATCGAACTCGAAACGATCGCGCAAACTTGGTCGGAGCATTGTTCGCACAAGACGCTCAAGGGCATTATCGATTTCGATGGCAAACGCTACGCGAATCTGCTGAAGGAGACCGTGTTCGGCGCGACCCAGGAGATTCGCAAACGCCTCGGCAATGACGACTGGTGCGTGAGCGTGTTCGAGGACAACGCAGGCGTCGTGAAATTCGATGACAACTTCCATGTCTGTTTCAAGGTCGAGACGCACAACCACCCCTCGGCGATCGAACCGTACGGCGGCGCGAATACAGGCATCGGCGGCGTCATTCGCGATCCGCTCGGCACGGGCATGGGCGCCAAGCCGATCGCCAATACCGACGTCTTTTGTTTCGCTCCGCCCGACACCCCGGCAGAGTCGCTTCCCGCAGGCGTGCTGCATCCGAAGAAGGTGATGAAAGGCGTCGTCGCTGGCGTGCGCGATTATGGCAATCGCATGGGCATCCCGACCATCAACGGCGCGGTTTGCTTCGATCCGCGCTACCTCGGCAATCCGCTCGTCTATTGCGGCACGGTGGGCTTGATCCCGGCAGACAAGGCGTTCAAGGCGGCGAGGTCTGGCGACTACATCGTCGCCGTTGGCGGGCGCACCGGACGCGACGGCATCCATGGCGCGACTTTCTCCTCCATCGAGCTTACCAGCGAATCCGAAAAAGTCTCCGGCGGCGCCGTGCAGATCGGCAACGCCATCACCGAGAAAAAGGTCCTCGACGTCATCCTTCAGGCACGCGACTTGAACCTCTACAACGCCATCACCGATTGCGGCGCCGGCGGGTTTAGCTCCGCCGTCGGCGAGATGGGCGAAAAGATCGGCGCCCGCGTCGATCTCGACAAGGCGCCGCTGAAGTACCAGGGGCTGTCGTACACCGAAATCTGGATCTCCGAAGCACAAGAACGCATGATCCTCGCCGTGCCCGCGGACAAATGGGAGGCTCTACAATCGCTCTGCGCCAGCGAGGATGTCGAGGCGACCGTCATCGGCGCGTTCGAGGCAACAGGCAAACTGCGATTGCATTATCATGGCGAGCCAGTCGGCGAACTCGACATGCATTTCCTGCACGATGGCCGTCCGCCCGTCGTTCGGCAAGCGACATGGCGAGCGGGGGGCGTAAGCCCCCTGATTCAGAACTCGCAAACTGGCACGGACGAGTCCAGAATCAGTGGGCTTGCGCCCCCCGCTCGCCCGAACGATGTCAATGAAGCTCTATTGCGATTGCTCTCCCACTACAACGTCTGCAGTAAAGAGTGGATCATCCGTCAGTATGACCACGAAGTTCAGGGCGGAAGCGTCATCAAGCCGCTCGTCGGCGTCACCGAAGATGGACCCGGCGATGCTTCCGTTATCACGCCCGTACTCGGTTCCTGGCGCGGCCTGGCGATAGGGTGTGGCATCAATCCAAACCTCGGCGAACTCGATCCCTACTGGATGGCCGCCCACGCGATTGACGAGGCCGTGCGAAATGTCGTCTCCGTCGGCGCGGATCCGAAACGCATCGCGATCCTCGACAATTTCTGCTGGGGCAACACGCAAAGGCCGGAAACGCTTGGCTCGCTGGTCCGCGCTGCCGAAGCGTGTCGCGATGTCGCCATTGCGTACATGATGCCGTTCATCAGCGGCAAGGACAGCTTGAATAATGAATTCGCCATCCCCCCCTCGCCCTCCGGGAGAGGGGCTGGGGGTGAGGGTGAAATACAGAGAATCGTCATTCCGCCGACGTTGCTGATCAGCGCGATGGGACAAGTGCGCGATGTTCGCAAGTGCGTGACGATGGACCTGAAGGAACCGGGCCATCTGTTATTTCTGATCGGCGCCACGAGACCCGAACTCGGCGGTTCGCTTTACCATCAGGTGATCGGTGAAACCGCGGGCACAATTCCCATCGTGGATATCGAGTTGGCCCCAAAAATCTTCTCTTGCGTGCACGAGGCCATTTCCGTCGGCGCGGTCCGCAGTTGCCACGACCTGAGCGAAGGCGGATTGGCCGTCGCGATCGCGGAGATGGCGTTCGCGGGCGGCATCGGCGCGGACGTGCAGAAGCACGGCGGCGAAAGCGATGCCGTCGGACTCTTCGCCGAATCGGCGACGCGGTTCCTTGTCGAAGTGCGGCCCCAACACGCCGACGCCTTCCGCCATATCTTCCATGGCGTGCCAATACTGGAAATCGGCAAGACGGTAAAAGAACCACGGCTGCGAATCGCCGGCGCCTCAGGCGAGTGGATCGTCTGGCAAACGCTGCAACAACTGAAAGACGCCTGGCAAAAACCGCTGGCGTGGTGAACCAGAACCTTGATTCGTCTATCCGTAGCGACCAAAGTGGTTCGCGATTAGCCACGTTTCCGTTCTAAAGAAACGTATAGGGTTTGGAACGTGCATAGCGGTTTGACCACTCAGTAATAAGATTGCATAAGATCCAATGCATTAAGGCGAATCTTCAAATGAAACTAGAATCAATCAAGTTGAAGAATTTCAAGGCGTTCAGGGACGCTGAGCTCCGTGAAATCCCACGAATGTGTGTGTTAGTAGGCGCAAACGGTGCAGGGAAATCGACTATTTTTAGCCTGTTCGGATTCCTCAAGGATGCACTTACTGAAAATGTTCACGTTGCGTTGACACGGTTGGGTGGGAGCCGTGGATTCCAGGAAGCTAGAAGCAGGAATACCAACGGTCCCATTGAAATTGAATTGAAGTTTAGGGAGCTGGATGATTCCCCCCTGATCACATACTATCTCGCCATCAATGAGAACAATGGTTCGCCAATTGTCGAACAGGAATTGCTCAAATATCGACGAGGGAGCAAAGGGAAACCATGGCATTTTCTTGACTTTAGCAATGGTGAGGGGAATGCCGTCACCAATGAACCTGACAAAGTCCAAGATGAAAATCAGCTTGTGCGCGAACGTCAAACGCTCAAATCTCCGGACACGTTGGCGCTAAAAGGCCTTGCACAATTCAAGAAATTCCCCGCAGCCTTGGCACTTGGCGAGTTAATCTCAAATTGGCACATCTCTGATTTTCACATCCAACGAGCTCGCCCTGAGCAGGAAGCTGGACACGCCGAACATCTTTCGACACAGGGCGAGAACCTCGCATTGGTAACGGAGTTTTTGTTTAAGCGGCACAGGTCAATATTCGATCAAATAATTAGTCGCCTCACGAAACGAGTTCCCGGAATCTCCCGTGTTGAAGCGAAGACCACCGAGGAAGGTCGCGTCCTTCTTAAGTTCCAGGACGGATCCTTTGAAGATCCTTTCTTGGCACGGCATGTTTCTGATGGAACCATCAAAATGTTTGCCTATCTCGTACTCCTATATGATCCGAAACCACATCCTCTGCTTTGCGTCGAGGAACCAGAGAACCAACTCTATCCTAAATTACTGATGGAACTTGCGGAAGAGTTCCGGGATTACGCTCGACGAGGGGGACAGGTTTTCATCTCGACTCACTCCCCTGATTTTCTCAACGCATGTAAACTTGATGAGGTTTTTTGGCTCGTAAAAGAGAGAGGGTACACCACCGTGCGTCGCGCGTCCGATGATGAACAGGTGAAAACTTATATGGAAGACGGCGATCAAATGGGCTATTTGTGGAAGCAGGGATTCTTCGGGGGGGTTGATCCGCAATGAATGAATTAGTTTTTCTCCTCGAAGAGCCGTCCGCTCAAGCAATGCTTGAGGGGTTTCTCCCGCGTATATTGCCGCCTGACCTAGCCGTTCGATATCTCGTTTTTGACGGGAAGCAAGACCTTGAGCAGCAACTCGTCAAACGTTTGAGCGGTTATCGGATTCCTGGTGCTCAATTCGTCATTCTGCGTGATAAGGATGCGTCTGATTGCGTGCAAGTTAAACAAGCGTTGGTCTCGAAATGCAAGCAATCTGGAAAGGAGAGGTTCCTGGTGAGAATCGCCTGCTACGAACTTGAAAGTTGGTATCTCGCCGATCTAGCGGCCGTTGAGAAAGCCCTCGATTTACCCAACCTATCGACGAAGCAATCAAAAGCGAAGTACCGAGAGCCAGATCTTCTCGCTAACGCGGCCGAGGAACTTGAGAAATTGACAGCGTTTCGCTATCAGAAAATCGCTGGATCTCGTGCGATTGGCCCTTATCTTGACGCCGGGAATATCCGATCAAAAAGTTTTGCCGTTTTCGTTAAGGGAATCCGATTCCTGATCTCTTCCAACCAACAACCGCAATAAATCGTGTCATTTTCATGTACGCCCGTGTCAATACCATTCCACAATCGGAAACACGCCTCTCGACTACGAACATCAGTAGAGATTTCGATGACCGACGTCACCACCTACTACCTGGAAATGCTCGATCCGCGAGCGCTTAAACCCAAGTCGCCAGGCGAGGGAGCGGCGCTGGTGCGCGTCGATCCGCCGATGCCTGAGCTGAATCGCTTTTTTTACACCGCTGTCGGCGGCGATTGGCATTGGACCGATCGCTTGCCCTGGACCTGGCGGCAATGGTTCGACTACCTCAGCCGTCCGGAAACGCAAACCTGGATGCTGACCGTCCACGGCATTCCTGCCGGCTACGCCGAGCTCGAAGGCGACGCAGATGGCAACGTCAAAATCGCCTATTTCGGTTTGCTTCCCGCCTACATCGGCAAAGGGCATGGCGGCTACTTTCTCAGCTGCGCCATCGAAAAAGCCTGGGCGATGAACGCTCGCCGAGTTTGGGTCCACACCTGCTCGCTCGACCACTCCAGCGCGCTCGCGAACTATCTCGCTCGCGGGTTCTCCAAGTACAAAGAAGAAATCACGTCCATCGTTATCGCATCTCATCCGATCGGGCCTTGGCCTGGCTCTCGAAGCGAATAGATTCCCTGATTTCCATGTTCGATAGATGGCGACCGCATGTGCCTCATCGGAGCGCTACGCCGCAAGCGGCCACATGAGATTGGCGAACTGTGAAACTCCTCTATTTTTTTTCAACTTCCCTATTGACTATCTCCGATAACAACACTAAGATTATCAACGTAGTGACAATTAGATGCAACGAGAATTGCAATGTACGCATGCACCATTATCGCTGAGCGTAACTCGAATGGACGCATAAGAATATGTGCCGTCGCTTCGTTCATTCGGCGATGTTGTTGTCGCTGACATTGACGTTCGTTCACTCATGCTGAACAATCAGGTCTCTCCCATTTTTGATTAGGCGTCGATGCTCGGTTTCACCTGCGCTGCGGGGCCAGACGGAACCGAGGGAATGACTCGCCGCACGGCGTTGGCATTCGTTCGTCGGCTGCCGACCGAATTAAAAAAATCGCGTTATCCATCCGACCCCGTGGGGTCCCCAGGGACGCGCGTCCCCGTGGGAGAGACGGGAAGTCCGTCCGGTCTGCCAAGACGAAGGGCAGGCACTGGGGATCTCTTTTTCTGAACACACAACGACATTCACGAAAGGCCTCACCATGACTCTGCCAACCTTGCTCCCAAGTCCTGCCGCTCATGAAGAACACCTGGAATCGCTGTTGTCGCGCCGGCTTGGTAGCCGAATCCGCGAACTTCGGCTCACGTTTCAGCCGACCGGCGTCGTGCTGCACGGACGAACCGACACCTATCACGCGAAACAGCTGGCCCAACACGTTGCGATGGAAGTAGGCCACGTGCGAATCCTCGCGAACGAAATTGAAGTGCGCTAGATACATTCAAAACATTATTTCCCAGGTGTATTTGCCGCCGGCGGCGTAGCGACGGTTTGCGCCATTTGAGCGCTAAGCCGCAAGCGGCAGAGCCTGGATTAGGAGGAATTTCGATGTTGAAACAAACGGCTCTCCGCCAAGTTGGTGGAATCGTAGTGCGGGCTTTAGCCCGCTCCTTGGGATTCACGGGCTAAGGCCCGCACTACGATTCCATCATTCCACCAAATTGGTGGAGAACCAAACAAACCCAACGAACCCGTGGCTTCACGCTAATTGAATTGCTCGTTGTCATTGCGATCATCGCCATTTTGATCGCCTTGCTCGTGCCCGCCGTGCAGAAGGTGCGCGAGGCAGCGGCACGAACGCAATGCGCGAATCACTTGAAGCAGATCGGGCTGGCCTCGCACTCTTACAATGACGCGAACCGATTCCTTGTCCCGGCATGGGTCGGCGACAATTCACTCGATCCCGATGGCTGGGCGACCTGGGCGGTGCTGCTGCTGCCCTATATCGATCAAACGCCGCTCTATCAACAATGGGACATTCGCTACACGGCGTCACGTCAGCCGGCGTCCGCGTATCAGCAACAGGTGCCTACTTACCTGTGCCCGGCCCGGCCAAGCCCAGTCCTGAGCAAGAACGATTTCGCTAACCCCGGCGGCGGCCTCAGCGATTACGGCGCCAGCTTCGGCGTGGCTGCGAACTTCGCCGACTCGAACGGCACGGTCATCCCGCCCTACCCTCAGATGAGGACCGATTCCAACGGCATTCCCATCGTCGTAAACTATCGCGGCCACGTCTCGCTCACATCGATCACGGACGGAACGTCCAACACGTTTCTCTTCGGCGAAAAACACATCCGCCCGAATTCGTTGCGCGGGAAGAACGAAGATCGCAGTATCTTCGGCGGCCAAAACAACTCGATTCGCCGTATGGCTGGCACGGCCCCGAACGGCGACCAACGAACCCTGTGCCCGCCCGACGATCAGAGCAGCGCTTTTGCAAACACCAGTTTCGGCGGCCCGCACCCGGGGTTGTGCCAGTTTGTCTTCGCCGACGGAACCGTGCGTGCGATCCCGATTAGCACGAATGTCAATACGCTCACAGCTCTCGCCGGCCGTGCCGATGGTCTGACGGTCTCGATACCTGAATAAATTCGTCATTATCGTAGCCATCTCGCTCCGCGAGATGGATGGGGATTCTACCGAGGAAAAAAAAAGAGGCGATTCTACTTGAGAATGCTCACCACTTGGGGCATAATAATCCCATTACTTTCGATAAATTTAGGTTGTGGCCAGCGCGGTGAGAAAGTGCATACGACGCGCGGCATCATCGATCTGACCGATGGCGATGTGGCCGTGCTGGCGGGAAGCCATGTGGAACTTGCCCTACAAAGCGATACCAACCAGCGTGCTTCGGGTTCCATAAGTAACGACGGGGCGTTCACGCTGGAAACGATTCACTCGGGCGTGGTCCTCAAAGGCGTCCGCGAAGGCATTTACCGTGCGAAAATTGTCCTGGCCGACGACGACCGGGCAGGACTGAAACTCGCCAAGGCCGCGGTCTCGCAGCGGTTTCTTGACTTCAAAACGTCGGGTTGGACGGTTCGTGTTCCGTCGGATGGGACCATCACCCTGACTGCATCGAAAAGATAGGTGATTAATATTTCATTGTGCGACGCTCCGCGTCGTATTTTCGCGGTAAAGAATATCGCAATTATTATACGTCGAAAAGGCACGCCAATGAGAACGAACCTCCGAACGATTAGCTTACTCTTCACAGCAGCCTTCACTCTGCCAACCGTCGCAATCGCACAGCCCGCGAGTCGCGATGAAGAAGCGAAGATCGAATTCTTCGAGCGCAAGGTCCGGCCGATCTTCGTCAGCCATTGCAACAACTGTCATTCCGCCAGCACCAACTCTCGGGGCGGACTGCGCGTCGATGATCGCAACGGTTTGACCGTGGGAGGCAAGCGAGGCGCGGCGATCGTTCCCGGCAGTCCCGCGAAAAGTCTGCTCGTGGCAGCGATCCGCAAGGTCGGGTCCAAGCTCAAGATGCCGCCCGATAATGACCTGACGGAACAAGAAATCGCCGACATCTCGAAATGGATCAAGGACGGCGCGGCCTGGCCAAAGCCGCACATTCCCGCGTCGATTGGCAGGCCGAACGCGGAGTACGAAAAACTGCGCAAGCAGCACTGGTCCTGGCAGCCGATCGTGGACGCGCGCTGGAAAAAGGTCGTCGCCAGTCCAGTGAGCGACCCCAGCTGGGTGCGTGACGATATCGATCGCCTCGTTCTCGCCAGGCTCGACGCCAAGAAGATCAGGCCGGTGGGTGACGCCGACCGCTTGACGCTCATTCGCCGCGTCACCTTCGATCTGACAGGCCTGCCGCCGACGACGGAGGAAATCGACGCTTTCGTAAAAGACACTACGCCCAACGCCTTCGAGAAGGTAGTGGATCGGTTGCTGGCGTCAACTGCGTTCGGCGAACGCTGGGGAAGGCATTGGCTCGATGTCGCTCGCTATGGCGAATCGACCGGGTCGGCCCGCAACCTGCCTTATCCGCAAGCGTGGCGATACCGCGACTACGTGATCGACAGCTTTAACCAAGATAAACCATACGACCAGTTCATCCGCGAGCAGATCGCTGGCGACCTGCTTCCTGCGAAGACGCCAGCCGAGCGCGACGCGCACCTGATCGCCACAGGCTTCCTGGCACTCGGCGTCAAGGATGTCAACCAGCGATTCAAGGTTCGCTTTGTCATGGACAATGTCGACGAACAAATCGACACCGTCACCCGCTCGGTGCTCGCCCTGACGGCAAGCTGTGCGCGATGCCATGATCACAAGTTCGACCCCATCCCCATTTCCGATTACTATGCACTTGCTGGTATTTTCCAGAGCAGCGATCATTGCTCCGGCTTGCGAAACAAGATGGGTGGAGGCGGGCTGGATTATTACGACCCGTCGCTCCTCCTCACGCTGAGCAAATCGGACAAGGAGTCAGAAGATCCGAATCTGGCCCAAAAGATCGACAAAGCGAAAGCAGAGTTCGAGAAGGCCAAAAAAGACTTTGACGCGATCTTCATGAAGCCCGCCGGCAAGGAACTCGCGGCCGATGGCCGACCGAAACAGGCGATCGCTCGATTGAAGATGACCCAGAAGGAGAAAGAGCTTCTCGCCCTCAACGATCCTGCCGTGCTGTCTCCCGTGGCGCTCGGTGTGCGCGACGCAAAAATCGTCGCGGATACCGAAATTCGCATCCGTGGCGAGGCGGAGAAACTCGGACCGATCGTGCCGCGAGGTTTTCTGTCGCTGGCCCCGTTCGACGCGCCGAAGGTTAATCCGAAACAGAGCGGCCGACTCGAACTGGCGAATTGGTTGACAAGCAAGCAGAACCCGCTCACGCCTCGCGTCATGGCGAATCGCGTTTGGAAGCATCTGTTTGGCCACGGTATCGTACGCAGCGTGGACAATTTCGGCACCACGGGCGAAACCCCGTCCAATCCTGAGCTGCTCGACCATCTCGCGACGCGCCTGATGCAAAACGGCTGGTCGGTGAAGAAACTGATTCGCACTATCGTCCTGACGCACACCTACCAACTTGGCGATGAGGCGCCGAAGGCCAACCTCGCGATCGATCCGGCCAACACGCTCAACTGGCGGCATAACGCACGACGACTCGACGCTGAGCAAATTCGCGATGCGATGCTCGCCATCGCCGGCGCACTCGACCGCACGCGCATCGCGGCATCGCCCGCGGCGAGTTTGAAGGTCGTTGAACTTCGCAATAACGGCCCTGAAGCAAAACGGCTCGAGGACGAGGCAAGCAATAGCGTGAAACGCAGCGTCTATCTGCCGTTGGTTCGCGGTCTCGTGCCGCGCTCGCTCGACGTGTTCGACTTTGCCGAGCAAGGCATGGTGACGGGAAGCCGTGACACTACGACGGTCGCCCCGCAGGCGCTGTACCTTCTCAACGATCCCTTTGTTCGCAAGCAATCGCAGACGTTGGCCGCTCGTTTGTTGAAGTCGCCGGACATGGACGACGGGGATCGAATTCAGTTGGCCTATCGCTGGGTGCTTGGAAGAAATGCGACCGCGAAGGAAGTCGCGCGGACCAAGTTCTATCTCGGGGATTACGAAGCAAGCCTGCGCGAAGAAGCCCAGGCAGAAAAACTCGACGCTCGCACCGAAGCATGGACGACTTTCGCGCAAGCGCTATTTGCGTCGGCGGAGTTTCGTTATCTGCGTTAATCGCAACCAAGTAGGTCCCGCGAGCCAAGCGGGATCTATCGGTCCGGTTCGGCTCGCCGGACCTACTACTGCCGACGTATGAAGAACTTCCATTACCAGGATTAATACCATGAAATCACAGAATCATTATCCCTTTTCCCGACGACAGATGCTGAAAACAACGGCGGGCGGGTTTGGCTACCTGGCACTCGCGGGACTGCTGGGGCAAGATGCTGCCGCCCAGAATCGCCGCCAGCCTGGGGTAGGACCGCTCGCTCCGCGCGAGCCGCATTTCGCGGCCAAGGCGAAGCGTATCATCTTCTGTTTCATGGAAGGCGCCATGTCGCAGATGGACACGCTGGAATACAAGCCGCTGCTCCAGCGCAGCAACAATCGGCCTGGCCCCGGCGGCGGCGTTCTGACGGCGTCCAAGTTCCGCTTCGCCCAGCATGGCCAATCGGGCACGTGGATGTCCAACCTGCTGCCGCACATGTCACGGCACGTCGATAAGTTCTGCTGGCTACGCGCTCTCCACACCGACACGCCGGCTCACCCGCAAGCCGTTATCCAACTCCACACAGGCACCGCGCTCGCCCAGCTCACTCGTCCGTCGATGGGCGCCTGGCTGCTTTATGGCCTGGGCACGGACAACCAGGATCTCCCCGGCTACCTCACGATCAACCCGTCGCCCAATTTTGGCGGCGCCGTCAACTTTGGCACCGCGTTCCTGCCCGCTCATTACCAGGGCACGCGCGTCAGCGACACCGGAGTCATTCCAAACCTTCGTCCACGCACTTCCTCTTCCTTGCAGCGCCGACAGATCGATCTCATTCAGGAGATGAATCGCGATTTCGCTCAACGCCCCGGCGCCCCGGAAGCCGTCGATGGCGTCATCGAAAACTTCGAGCTAGCGTTCCGCATGCAAGACCGCGTGCCTGAGTTGCTCGATATCTCCCGCGAGCCGCAATCGGTGCAAGACATGTACGGCGTGCGTCCCGGTCCGCAGGGCAGCTTCGCCCGCCAATGCCTCATGGCTCGGCGTCTCAGCGAGGCTGGCGTGCGCTTTGTCGAGATAACTCAATCGGGCTGGGACCATCACAACAACCTGCACCAGGGGCTTATCAATCAGACCAACATGGTCGATCGGCCATTCGCCGCTCTGCTCACTGATCTTGAACAACGCGGTCTGCTCGAAGACACGCTAGTCCTCTTTGGCAGCGAATTCGGCCGTATGCCGACCATGCAAGGCCCGGACGGACGCGATCACAACATCACCGGCTACCCGATGGTCCTCGCCGGGGCTGGCGTCAAGGCGGGATTCAGCTACGGCGCAACGGATGAAGTCGGCATCCACGGCGTTGAAGGCCGCATGCACACGACCGACCTGCATGCGACGCTCCTGGCGTTGATGGGGCTCGACCACGAGCAACTCACCTATCGCTACGCTGGCCGCGACTTCCGCCTGACCGACGTCGCCGGTCGCGTGGTAACGGAGATCATGGCGTAGTTGCGTCGGCGAGCCAAGCCGCATAAGCGGCAGGTTGGAAATTGCAATCGTAGGTTCAACCTGCCGCTTACGCGGCTTGGCTCGCCAGGTGGCATACGGATGCCGATAGATCCATCGGAAATCCCAGAGCAACAGCCGAACCGCAATAATTCGGACGCCGCCATGACGACCTTTGCAGATACTATCTCACACCTCGACGAAACACTGACCGCTGCGCAGAATCCCGCGGCACAGGTTGGGGATCGCTCGTCGTCCATTCGCATCACGCGTCTCACCGCTACCTGGGTTAATCCGTGTGTTTTCGTCAAGATCGAGACGAATCACGGCATCGTCGGCTGGGGCGATCTGAAAGGCGTCGATCCGCGCGTCTCCAAACCGCTCGTCGAGGCACTGTATCCGCTGATCGATGGCGAGAATCCGACTCGCATCGAATACCTTTGGCAGAAGATCTTTCGCTCGCATCGCAACATTCGCGGTGGACCGTTTCTCATGCACGCCCTGGCGGCAATCGACATGGCACTGTGGGACATCGCCGGCAAGCTTTGGAACGTGCCGGTCCACCGTTTGCTCGGCGGTCCGTGCCGGGACCGCATTCGCGTTTACCACACGGCACAGGCCGTCAAGGTGCCTAATCCCGGCCTGTTCGAGCACACCGGTACGCCGGCGGATATCGAGCGCATCTTGACAGCGATCCGCGCCGCCCGGCAGAAAGTCGGCCCGACCGGCGCCGTCATGTTCGACGCCCATTCCGCAATTCCGCCCGCCACGCTGATCCAACTCGCCAATGCGATGAAGCCCTACGACGTGCTCTTCATCGAAGAACCGGCTGTGCCCGGCAATATCGAGGTTTTCAAACGCCTGAAGGAAAATATCACCATCCCGCTGGCGGCCGGCGAGCGCGATCGCGGCATCTGGGAGTTTATCCCCTATCTGCAAAACCGCTGTCTCGACGTACTGCAACCCGATTGCTGCCACACGGGTGGCATCACGTCAATGAAGAAGATCGCGACGCTTGCCGAGGCGTATCACGTGCCGCTCGCGCCGCATTGCACGGCGAGCTTTCTCGGCATCGCGGCGAGTTTGCATGTTGTGGCGTCGATCCCGTTCTTTCTCATCCACGAGTTCTACCCCGACAACCACGGCTTCAACCCGCGCGGCCTGACTCGCATGGACTTCAAACTCGACGCGGATGGCTACATCGGCCTGCCTCCGGGACCCGGTCTGGGTGTTGTCGTGGACGAGCAACGTCTTGCCGACGAGGCACGCAAGCCGCAGCGCTACCGCTGGCCCGGCGCCCGGCATCGCGACGGCTCGGTCGCGGATTATTGACGATGGCCGAAAACGTCGTTGCAATTGATAGCGGAAAGGTTAAAATCCCATTTGATGGATTTTTGGATACGGCCAAAACAGGATTGATCAATGAACTGCGATTCACACTTCTCACCCAACCGTCGCTCGGCTCTTCAGGCCGGCGCCATCGGATTGCTCGGGCTCGGCATGGGCGATGTCGCCGCGCTGCAGAGTCGAGCGAATGGTCAATCGCCGCGTGCCCGGTCGGTGATCTTTGTTTTCCTCACGGGCGGCATGTCGCATCTCGATAGCCTCGATCTCAAGCCGGATGCGCCCGATACGATTCGCGGCGAGTTTCAATCGATCGCGACGCGCACGCCGGGTGTCCGCATCTGCGAACATCTGCCGATGCTCGCTCAGCGAACGGACAAGTACGCGATCATTCGCTCGATGGCGACGGCTAGCAGCGGTCACGAAGTCGCGTGCCACATGTTGCTGACCGGGCGACTCGACCTTCCCGTCGGTTTCTCGACGCAGAACGTGCCGAACCCGAACGAATGGCCGTCGATGCCGGCGCTTGTCAACTTTGCCAAGCAAGGCCGAGGCCGTAACAATCTGCCGGTCTCTGCGGTCCTGCCCGAGCCGAGTATCAACGAAGCGGGCAAAGTCAGGCCCGGCCAGTATGCGGGTCGTCTGGGGCCTCGCTGGGAGGCGTGGCATCTGCCGATGGCGACAAAGTGCTCGCTGGGCAATGGCGCCTGTCCGCACTGCTTCCGTTTCGAGGGCACGCCGTTCGCGCATGAACCGCCGACGATCTTCGAAACGCCCACCTTGACGCTTCCTGACGGCGGGTCCGATCGCCTGCGCGGTCGGCTCAGCCTGCTTGAATCGATCGAACAGCAGCGCCGCGAACTGGATCGCAGCGCCGAATCGCAACGGTTGGATCGTCATCGTCAGCAAGCAATCGCCGTCCTCAACGATCCACGCACTCGCAGCGCGTTTGAGGTTGAACGCGCCGACCCGCGCACTCTTGCACGCTATGGCCGCAACAAGTTCGGCCTGTCGCTGCTCATGGCCTATCGACTCGTCGAAGCGGGCGTGAGCCTTGTGCAAGTGAACCTCGGCAAGAATTCGACGTGGGACACGCATCGCCGAAACTTTGTCAATCTGCGTGACAATCTCTTTCCGTACTTCGATCGCTCGATTTCCGCATTGCTCGACGATCTGCACACGAGCGGTATGTTGCGCGAAACGCTGGTGATCGTGACTGGCGAATTTGGCCGCACGCCGCGCATTAACCGCGATGCCGGGCGCGACCACTGGGGACCCGTGATGAGCCTGATGATCGCCGGCGGCGGCGTTCAGGGCGGGCGCGTCATCGGCGCGACCGATCGCATCGCCGGCCAACCAAGTGCCGATCGCCAAACCCCTGAGAATCTCGCTGCCACGCTCTACTCCTCGCTCGGCATCCCGCACGACACGACGTGGAACGACACCGACGGTCGGCCGTACGAGATGTACCGCGCCCAGCCGATCCAGGGTTTGATGTGATTAAGTAAGCCCCAATCAC
>CAZAFH010000010.1:0-125528 GCA_964484265.1 uncultured Singulisphaera sp. | reverse complement strand
TTTGCCAGATGGTGTCACGGTCAGTTTCCATGTAACGATGCTATAGACTCAAAAAAAACGGACATTGTAGCCGCGCAGAAGATCATCGCCGATATCAGCTCTGGTATCTATCGATCTCCGGCAGCGGCGCTCAAGGAATTGGTGTCGAATGCATACGACGCTGACGCCACGGAGGTACTGATCTCGACTGATGCCCCGCATTTCCGTACACTCACGATCCAAGACAATGGAACGGGCATAGCCATCGACCATTTCCTCGATGTCATTCACCATATTGGCGGGAGCCGCAAGAGACTGCAGAAGGACACGACAGACACATTGCGTCGCAAGATCATCGGACGCATCGGCATCGGGCTTCTCGCTGTTGCTCAGCTCAGCAACCGCTTCTACGTCAGCTCTAGCACTGCGGATGACCCGCAGCGTTTCATTGCTGAGGTGAATCTTGAACCATTCCACCGCGACGATGCTGCGTTAAAGAGCATGGGAAAGATCAAGGACGAAGGACAGGTGCAGATTGGCGCAGTGCGATATGTGGACAAAATCCCGGAGGAACCTGCTGTTCACTACACAGTCATCACGGTCCCCGACGCGAAAAAGGGCCTCATCAGCGAGATGACAAGCGCCGTACGGAAAGCAGTCGGAGCCGAAGAGCGACTCTCCATTGAAAAGCACAAAATAAGGCACTTTGAGGACCTTGTGGAAATAGTCCGATCCTCCCCTCGCGCAGACCTGGCACTGGATGGCTATTACTACATGTTGTGGGAACTCGGCCTTCTCTGTCCCGTTAACTATTGCGAGAATGGCCCGTTCGATCCATCGCTGCGCCAAATCGAAAATGTCACTACGTTCAAGCCTTCCCCCATCGAAAACTTTACCGTGTTCGTTGACGGGCTCCAGCTCCACCGCCCACAGCGGTTTCCCAACCAATGCGCCGTTCAGTATTCGAGTCCAGATCCGAAGGTGTACGGATTCAAGCACACCAAGGTTGTGTCCGGCAGGCGTCTCTCCTTCTTTGGGTACATCTACAGCCAACAGCCTCGCATTGATCCAGAGGAGATGCGCGGCGTTCACATCCGGATTCGGAACGTTGGTATTGGCATGTACGACAAGAGTTGGCTGGGGTACCCATTCAATGAAGGGCTGAAGTTCGGCCAAGTGACGGGCGAGATATTCGTCGACGAAGGCCTGGAGCCAGCACTCAACATTGACCGGGACAGTTTTCGTGAGACCGATGTTCATTATCAGGCACTGCGGGCGTACATTTGGAATTACTTGCGCAGTACGGTTTTCGCAGAGTTCAAATCGCGCGGCCAAGCTTTCCGGGAGGAAAAGAAGGCGCTGCTTAAGCAGAATGCGCTGGCTGACCTTACTGAGGCGCTTGAGGCACTTCCGGCCCCCATCAATCCCGAACCCGTCATCGTGCCCTCCATCAAGCAGAAGTTCCTGGGCTCATGGATAGGCGTAAAGGATTCGCGCCTCCTGCTCGCCAAGGGGCCGTGGGAGCAGTTTGCACATACCACAGGATTGGCAACCACGGATCAAAAGAACCGATTTCTCCGGGTACTCGCGGTCCTCGTATCCAGCGAAATTCTGAGTGACTTAACAGATGAGGAGGTCACTCCGCTCCTCCGCGCGCTTGCCGCGGCGATTCAGTAGGTAAGCGCACAGAGGCACACACCGATGAATGCAAATCAGCCTGACACCACCCGCGACTTACCCGCTCCGCAGGGCGCTTCCTCGGAGGCTACTTCACCCGTTGAGAAGATCTACGACGAACTGTCGGAGGTCGCCCAAGAGGTAGCAGTCGCAACACTCGACACCTCCCTACTTCCCGAGGTCGATGAGGAGATACTCCGAGGCAGGGAGCGCGAGTACCAGGACGTGGAGAAGCAGTATGTCCGCCAAGAGTTCTGGCTGAAGGTCGCGAAGTACCTCAACAAGAAACTGGGGAGGCCGTTGCGCTATCTGACGTTGCCGTCTTACTATCGCTTGGACGTATCGCTCCTGCAGCGCGAGAATCTCCTCCACGTCACACGCAAGAACGATGACGGTACGCCTGCCGAACTGTACGTGGCGGCTGTGGAATGCGATCCGACGAAGTTCGGACGCATGCAGACGCATCGGCCAGCATTCCGGCTATTCGGCCTTGCCACAATTGAGGATATCCTGGTCGAGCCGACGTGCAAGTACTACGCGCAACTGAGCGATGCTTTCCCCTTCGACATTGTGAACCTTGATCTCACTACAAGCCTCACGCCCAAACACGAGGGGCCATACTCGCGTACCATGCAAGCTATCGACGCCGTCTTCCAACGGCAAACGGCGACGCCTGGTGAATGGGGCCTCTTCCTGACGTTCCGCAACGTCCGGACGGACTGGGAGAAAGAGGCGCTGAACCAGCTCATCACCAATCTTGATGGCAACATTCAGAAGCATCCGAAGGTTCGGGATGCATTCCAGAAACTTTACGGCTGCAGCCTTCAACAACTTCAATCATGCGGCATTAAACGGTGCATCTCGCAAGGCGTGACAAAATGGATTGTGGACCGAGCCCATTACTACGGCATGCGCCTCGAAAAGATGCAATGCTGCTATTACAAGCGTACGGCGCCTGGCCTGCCGCCGTACTTCATCACGAAGCAGGTGTTCGTCTGGTCGAAAGGTCCCATCACGACAGGCACCATCCCCACAAAATCACCCGTTCCGGAGGGCTGGAAGGAAGAGAATCTTGTGTCGTGCATCGAGCAGCATCGATGTAAAGACATCGAGGAGCAACTCCTCATCATCGCTGAGAAGAAAGCGGACATTTTCGAAAGCCTGGCGAATGAGGTACAAAGCCTGTGCGCCGTGATTGTTGGTCAGGGAGAGCAAGCGGCCGCGTCCTCGAGCTCGCCCTGAAAACGACGCCTACGGATATGGGATGTCGCGACTGGCAAGGAGCAGGCCACCCTCCAGGGGCATACCCAGCCGGAAGGCAAGACCCTGGCCTCAGCGAGTTACGATAAATCCGTCAAGTTGTGGGATGTGGCGACTGGCAAGGAGCAGGCCACCTACCGGGGGCACACCCAGGCGGTCAAGCCTGAGGCGTTCAGCCCGGTCGGTAAAATACTTACTGGCCTCGGTCGGCGGGTCCGCCTTCGGTGAGCCGGGTGAGCTGAAGCTTTGAGACGTGGCCACCGGCAAGTACGACCATCCTGGTGCACAAACGGATAGTGGATCGCCGCGTCTGTATTGCCAACCGGCAAACGAGCGGGTAAATTGAATGAATTGAAAACACCGAGCTCTCCGAGCGAGAGCTACGATTTGGGTTAACACCGAGAGTAGAGCGCGAGTTGTTACGAAGAGTGTTCCTCTCGGGGAGCTAACATGCACACATTTCGACTGATTTTGGTGGTGCTGTTTCTTGCGACACCTGCTTTCGCTCAATTCCCAAAGAATTTGCCGAAGGCTCTGCCGATTTGGCCCAAGGGCGCGCCGGGTTCGGAGACGCAGGCCGGCGAAGCCGAGCAGGTCATCGGCGCCAATATCTGCAATGTCCACAATCCCACGATCACGCCCTTCATTCCCGATGTCGCCAAATCGTCGGGCACGGCGATTATCATCTGTCCGGGCGGCGGGCATTCGAAGCTATGTCTCGGCCATGAGGGCTATGCGTTGGCGGAGTGGTTTCGCGATCGCGGGATCGCTGCCTTCGTGCTGAAATATCGCCTGGCGCGCGAAAAGGGCAGCATCTATGCGATCCAGGAACACGCAATGGCCGACACGCGACGGGCGCTCCGCATCGTCCGCAGCCGTGCCGCCGACTGGCACATCATGCCGAACCGCATCGGCATTCTGGGCTTTTCCGCCGGCGGCGAGTTGGCGGCGTATGCAGCGATGAAAAACGACCCGGGAATCAAAGACGCAGCCGACCCGATCGAGCGGGCGAGTTGTCGGCCTGACTTTCAGGCGTTGATATATCCTGGCAATTCGGGAAGTTTCAAGGTCGAGCCGGGCATGCCGCCCGTTTTTCTCGCCGCCGGCTACAACGATCGGCCTGACATCTCGGAAGGATTGGCGAACGTCTATTTGAAATATAAGGCAGCGAAAGTCCCGGCCGAGCTTCATCTCTTCGCCAACGCCGGCCACGGTTTCGGATATCGGCACGACGCGAAAGCAAGCGCCGCCGCTCGTTGGCCGGTACGCCTGACGGAATGGCTGAGCGACAGCAAACTGCTGAAGTGATGCTCTGGGTTACGCCAGCAGCATGCCGGGGTCGGGGGCTTCGCTCAGGCGGGTTTCCGCGATGCGCTCGCCAGCGCCGTTGTAGTAGAGGATGCGGTTCTCGTCGCCCGCCCAGATTGCGTAGTTCTTCAGCAGGCGCGGTCCTTGCACCTGGAAGAACAACCCGCACGGCTTGCCCCGGCGGGTGATGAGCGACTGTTGCAAAGGGGTTTGATTCGGATCGAGATTGTCTTGCCGACACAGAGCGCCGAGCACATAGCGAGATAGATCGGAAAGCGTGGGTAGCGCGACGACATCACACATGCGGGGAGAGCCTCGTGGGATGAATTTCTTTACTGCGCGATTGGCATGCTAAAACTATCGGCCTGGCGTTCGGGAAGCTTGCATAAGATATGGCGTTTGGCGAAAAATACCGGTGCGGATTTTACCAGCCGTGCAGCCGCCGAAGACCGTCATACGTCACCAGGCCAACGGCTGTGGAGAGGTTCAAACAGCGGACTTTCCCCGCCGGCATCGGGATCGTGTAGCAGTGCTCTCGCTGGCCTTGCATGATCTCCGGCGGCAAGCCGCGCGTCTCGGCGCCGAAGAGAAGCGCGTCGCCCGACTGGTGGGGAATCGTCGTGTACAGTTTCTCTGCATGTGCGGTCAAGCAATGGATCGCGCCGCCGCGTTCAAGCATCCATTGCTGAAAATCAGCGAGCGCGGCATGCCGATGAATCTCGACGATATCCCAATAATCAAGCCCGGCCCGGCGAACGGCGCTCTCGTCGATGCGGAACCCCAGCTTGCCGATCAGGTGCAGCGGACATCCCGTGGCTGCACATAGCCGGGCGATGTTTCCCGTGTTGGGCGGGATCTCCGGTTCCCACAGCGCAACGTGAAGCAAAATCGACATCGACGGCGTCCCCGGGTTCTTGGCGGCACAGACATTCCTGTCTGTGCTGAATGCCCCGCACGGACAAGAATGTCTGTGCTACCATTTCCATTGCTCTCATTCCATCCCGCTTGAAGTATATCAACTCGCCGAAATCGGGCGACCCAGGTTGATTCAGCTTCGCAACACGCTCGCTGGATCGACCGACTGTAGCCGACGATACGGCAGCCATGCCGCGAGCAGGCAGACCAGAACGATGACGACGGCACTCGCCACGGCAACCTGCCAGGTCAGGAGAATCAGCGCACGCGGCGTCGAGAGGAAGACGCCGAGCAACAAGGACGCCGCGATGCCGATGACCGCGCCGGCGACGGCAGTCCCCATCGCCTGGGCCATGAGGAACGCCAGCAGGCAGCGTTGGCTGGCGCCGAGGGCTTTCAGCGTGCCGAACTCGCGAAGTCGTTCGGTGACGGAGCCATACAGAGTCTGGGCTACGACGGCCAGGCCGACCATAAGTCCGAGCAGCGCCGCCAATCCGAAGCTCAAGCCGATGCCCGTGCGCGTGAGCCAAAATTGCATGCAGAGGAAGCTGAAGGAATCTTTTGCATAGACGTCAAGTTCGGGCACGCGTTGGCGCATCTTTTTGCACAGGGTGTCTATGTCGGCGCCCGGCCTGGCCTTGATAAGGAAGTAGGAGCAATACCCTGGCGGAATCCCGACGGTGTAGTTTCGCCGGGCGCGGTCGAGCGTGGTGAACACGTAGGGATTAGTGGTGAAGCCAACGATCCCGCGCGTCAGCCCCGCCACGCGTGCCCGGCGGCCGTTGATCTCGAACCGGTCTCCGACTTTGACGCCGCCAAGCCGGCTGCGGTCGAGTGTGTCGACGAAGATGGCGTCGGGCGTGCGAATCGCTCGCGCGTCGCCTTCGCTCATCGCCCAGGCGTTGCCCAGCAGACTCGCGGCATCGCTGCCGACGACGGCGACCATCTCCACTCGCCCATCGGGCAGAGTCGCTCGCCCAAACATGACAACATACGCATCGGCTCTTTCAATCTCCGCGAGTCCGCGAATCCGTTCGATCCAGCGCTCCGGGATGAATCCGCCGATATCGACGTTATTCATGTGCCGATGTCCGACCCAGATGTCGGCGGCGCCGTAGTCCATCAGCATGCTCGATTTTCGCAGCAGACCGAGCAACAAGCCAGCCTGCAGATTGATCAGCACGACGGCGAAGACGACGCCGAGAATCACGGTCAGCAATTTGCCGCGATCGCCCAGCAGTGCTTTGAAGGCCAGGAGCCACATGGGAGTATCCTCCGCGAATGAAATATTTTCCGCTTGCGGCTTAGCGCTCCACTTGTACTACCCGAGCCCTAAGCTGCAGGCGACGGTTCTATGCGTCGGTGGTCTTGAAACGATTGCCGCGAAGATTCGAGCCGGCGTCGTTGAAGCGGACGCCATATCTTCGAAACGCCGCGTGGGCGGTGCCGGCGACCATTTGGCGAAGGTAGAACGGCTGGCTGACGAGGAAGTGATGAATGCTGTGCGTGCTGCCGAAGTTGCAAGCGAAAATCTGCAAGGGCAACAACCACCAGGCATTCATGACCTGCGTTTCCTGGAGATTACTTTCCACGTCGCCATGGTAATGCATGCTCGACGACAGGATCTGCACGCTGACCTGGCGAATGAGGTTCGGCAGCACAAAGAGCACGGCGATCGAATTGAGCACGCCAAGGGAGCCGAGCAGCGAGTCCGGCAGGGCCGCGCCGCACAGGTGCGCGATCCCGGCGGCAGCGTTGCCCAGTAGCCATGCGTACCACGTCGCGAGGTAAAACACGCCGACCGGCACGAGAGCGAGAAAGAACTCGCGACCATTGTAGAACGGAATCTTGGCGAACTCCTTCTTGCGGAACAAAGACGCGAGACCGGGCTCGAACATCGCCAATAGCTTGAGCGGGCCGAACGGCAGCCCGTTGCCGATCAAGCGTTCCTCGAAGTCCTCTTCCGTGCCCGACGTGCGGTGATGCAGCAGATGCATGCGGCGGCGATACCAGGGGTGCGGCAGGTTGCCAAGGAACGGCCAAACCGCCGCCATCAGGATTTTTTGCACCCACGGCCGCGTGCTGAAGTACAGATTGTGGATCAGATCGTGTTCGATTTCGCGTAGCAACGACAGAAAGAAGGCGTTGACCAGTAGGCAAACCCACCACGGATTTACGTTCATGAGAAAGAGGACCGAGCTAGTGACAATCACCGAGACGCTCGCAAGAAAGACGCCTAGCCCAATCGCGTCTTGATATTGAAGAATGGAATACCGACGACGCAGATCGCGGTCGGCTTCTTTGATGGCCAGCGTGATGGCGCGGCCTCGTTCCTGATCAGTCATGTCGGCAAGCAATTTGGTCGAGGCGTCGATGGTCGTATTCATGGGTTTCTCCATTTCGAAGGTTTCGAATTTCGTTTGCGTTAACCCCGATACCAAGCGACCCATTTTTTGTGACAGGAGATCGATGAGTTTGCCGACAAGCCGGGAGCGAGAATGACCAGAGAGAACGGCGAATCGTCTCGAACTATCTCCGGTCGCTCGCGCTCCCGGCTCGCCGATTGGATTTTTCTTCGCCGTTGTCACAAATCATCCGACGACATGTATTTGAAAGACCAGCATCAACGAAAGGAGAGTCCCATGAATTTCTTGGTCCAAACCAATGCACCAATGACGCTCTCGCCGAGACTGCGCCGAGAACCCGCCAGGCCGCGTTCCGCGGCTCGGCGTTCGCCGCGAATCGGGATTGCTCTCAGCGGCGGCGGGATGAAAGGCGCGGCACACATCGGCGTGCTGTCCGCCCTGGTTCGTGCCGGTCTGAAGTTCGACATGCTCGCCGGCACCAGCGCGGGCGCCTTGATGGGACTTTTCTTCTGCGACGGGTACGACCCCGAATCCATGTCGCGCGTGCTCGAAGCCGAGTTCGTGGGCGGCTGGTGGTGGCGCTGTATGCCGTTCGGCAAATACTGGCGCCTGCGCCGTCTGCTCCGCGGCGGCGGGCTCAAGAATATCATCCGACGGCACATCCGGGCTCGCCGATTCGAGGATCTGGCGATCCCCTTTTTCGCCACCTCCACCGACCTCGTCCGCGGTGAAGAAGTCATTCACGAACGCGGCGAGCTGGTGGATGCCGTGCAGGCCAGCATGAGCATCCCCGGCTTGACTCCGCCGGTTCGCGACGGCGATCGGCTTCTCGTCGATGGCGGCTTGCTCACCTACCTGCCAACCGAAGTGCTGCGCGAACGCGGCGCCGACATCGTCATCGGCGTCGATCTCTCCGCTGACAAGGATGATGAATCAACGACTTCCAGCGGCGCCGTGTCGGTATTCTGCCAGGCCGTCGATCTGCAAAATCGCGTGCTCCAGCGCCGGCAACTCGCCGCGGCCGACGTGATCATTCGCCCGCGCCTGCCAGGCATCGGCTGTGCGGACTTCTCAAAGATGCAACTGTGTTTCGACCGCGGCGAAGAAGCTGGTGCGATGGCAGTCGCGCGAATTCGGGAGTTGGCGAATTGCATGCAGGGCGCGAATTGATCTTATACTTTCAACGGGTGAGATTGTCGCATTTTGCAAACAGAGCAAAACATTTCCGAGCCGCGACCGTAAGGGAGCGGCCGACAATATCAATTCCGGCAAGACATCCAGTCGGCCGCTCCCTTACGGTCGCGGCTCGGAAAATCACCCGTCAAAAGTATAGGTACATCCCTCACTCCGCCTGCAGTTTGCCGCGCTCTTTCCAGTCGCTGGGCAGGAAGTCGCGGACATGTTCGAGCAGGCCCAGGGCGGCCAATTCCTCTTCGATCGCTTGCGGCGTGGGATCATCGAGTCCGCGCGCGACTTCTTCCACCAGAAGCTCGGCGAAACGCAAACGAGCTCGGCGAAGAATCTGCCTGGTCGCATCGGGACGTACCGGCGTACCGACTTTTTCGCTCAGGCGGGCGGCAAGCTGGTCGGAGGATTCGTCGGGGAAATCGGAGCGCCATTTCAGCAGCGTGTGAGCGGGATTGCCTGGATTCTTGCGTTCGAAGTCCTTTAAAGCGCTCCAGGCATGATCGAGGACGTTCGTCTGCCAGGCGGCCAACCACGCGGAATCGAGCTTCGCGTCGGTATCATCGGCCATTTGATCGACGTCGGCGGATGCGGTTTTGCGGCGTTTCTGCTTGTCCCACTGGTTGCGGATCATGTTGCGGATGGCAGTTTTGAGCAGGTCGCGAAATCGGCCGCGGTTCGGGTCGGCGCCGGCGAAATCTCCTTGCAAGAGGCGGACGATGGCTTCCTGGGCCAAATCGTCGGCGGTGTCGGGCTCTTTAAGGATTCCGCCGATGTATCGTCGAATCGACGAGGCATAGCGCATGACGAGGATGCCGCGGGCCTGTGCCGCCGTCGCGGCGTTACCAGTGATGTGGGCCTGGCGGACGAGGCTCCAGCGAGTTTCAATACCGTCGAGTCGTTCGTCGCTCATGGTGTCTTCTTCTTTGCGGCTTTTTTCTTGTTGGCCTCGGCGATGTCTTCTTCCGCCCAGGCGGTGAACTGTCGGCACAGATCGCGATCGGCGCGGAACGATTTATTATCGGGATATTCCTTGGCGAGTCGTTCGAGAAGCGGGCCAGCCACGCGGAAATGGCGCAGGGCCTCTTCGCTTCGCCCTCGGGGCGCGAAGTAGCGGGCGAGGTTCATCTGGCTCCGTGCCAGAACGTGGCGATAATCGGGCACCGAGGAATAATCGCCGACCAGTGCGGTGAGCGTCGCAATCGCCAGGGCGTGAGTCGCCTCGGCTTCTTTCTCCTTCTTGGTCTGCTCATAGGCGACGGCTCGGTTGCCCTGGAACTGCCCTAGAAAAAAGCGTTGCTGCGGCGCGGTCTGACCTGCTAATAATTGTTCCGCCTCGGCCAGGGCGCTGATCGCTTCTTCGGGACGGCTTACCAGATAGAAAGTCGCCAAGTTCGACAGCCGCGAAGCAACGGCGACCTTCGCTTCATCGCTTTTGGGTTCCATCGCGAGCCATTGCTTGCCCAGCTTCAAGGCGATCTTGTGACCGTTCTCCGATTCGGCCGTTTTCTTTTGCGTACGCAATAATAACGCCAGAGTGTTATGAATCGCAGACGCGCTTCGCAGTGTCTCCGGGATGGGATCTTTGAGCAGTGGTTCGATCTCCGCCAGCGCGGAACGCACCGCCTTTTCCGCCGGTTCGAGTCGCCCGCGTTTTCGCTCTAAATTAGCAAGGTTGAGGAGCATATTGGCATGCCCGCGCCGATGGTCTGCCACACTGGGTTCCTGTTTCTCTAATTCGACATGGAGAGCGAGCGACTTGCGTGTCGTCGCCTCGGCATCATCGAGTCGGCCGAGTTCGCTGTAGATTTTACCTAATTTGCCGAGCGCGTCGGCGACCTGCGAGCGACCTTCGCTGTCATCCGGTCGAATCGCGGTGATCTGTTCGTACAGTTTGCGTGCGTCTTCCAGACTTTCGCGGCGAATCTGCTCCGATTGAGGAACCGGCGCAAGCTGATCGGAGAGCCGAACGAGCATCCGGTCGATCGCGTTGCGTGCCACGGACAGGCTCGCGCGGGTCTCGTGAATCGAATTTTGCAGATCGCGATTCGTCCTCTGGATATGCACGATGCCGACGAGCAGACCAAGAACCGAGGCGAATAGCAGCCCCAGAAAGCCCGCGGCCCAGGGGCGGCGCCCGGCCCACTTGAGCGTGCGCTCCCACCACGGCACGGGCCGAGCGACGATTGGCCTGCCTTCGATGAATCGCCGCAAGTCATCCGCCAGGGCAGCCGCGCTTTCGTAACGCTTGCGAGGCAGTTTCTCCAGGCACTTCAAGCAGATCGTTTCCAGGTCGCGCGGGAGTTGCGGCAGGAGGCGCGATGGCGAGACGGGTTCCATCGTCAACACCATCATCACCGTCTGCATCGTGTCCGGGCCTTGAAACGGCGGGCGGCCCGTCACCATCTCATACAGGATCGCACCGAGGGCGTAGACATCCGCCGCCGGGCCTGCGGTTGAGGTTCCGCCCGATGCTTGCTCCGGCGCCATGTAGCTGGGCGTGCCGAGGATTTCGCCCGTCCGCGTCATGCCCGAGTTTTCTTGGAGACGCTTGGCGAGTCCGAAGTCGGTGATCTTGGGCGTGCCATCGGCGGCGAGGAGGATATTGGCGGGCTTGAGATCGCGATGAATGATGCCGTGCTTATGACTGTGCTCCATCGCGCGAGCCAGCAGTTCGACGGTCTGCGCCGCATCGGCAGGCGATTGCGGCTTGCCGGCGAGTTGTTGCGCGAGCGATCCGCCGCTCAGGTATTCGAGCACGAGAAACGGTTGGCCGTTGACCTGGCCGATCTGGAAAACCTGCGCGATGTTCGGATGCTGGAGGCCGGCCACCGCTTGCGACTCGGCTTGAAAACGCGCGATCAGCATGTCGTCGCCGGCGTCGATCAGCATCTTGATGGCGACGATTCGGCCCAGCGCACGCTCTTTCGCCTTGTAGACTCGGCCCATGCCGCCGCGGCCCAGCACCTCAAGAACGTCATAACCTTCGATAGTGGGGAGCGGCGCGAGCACCTGTGTTTGCAGGTCCGGAGACGTGGCAGGCAGAGTGGCATCTTCCAGCGACATGCGAACCTCGTTGCGTGTAGGTTTTCCCCGCCCATTATACATCATTACGGGCATAAACGATACATCGGCGAGACGAACAATGGAGAGCCGAGAGCGTGAGCGACCGGAGGAATGACATTGTAAATAGCGGCGCCGCGTTTCCTCCGGTCGCTGACGCTCCCGGCTCGCCGGAGTCCATTGCGAAATTTCGGATTTTATTCACCATGCTTTCGAGTATAATTATTTTCTCCACGGCCCGTAAACGCATCCCGCCGATTTCTGCCCAATTCGGAGATCAATCATGCCGCGAAACGCAGTCCTTGCTTTCGGCAGATTCGCACTCGCTTTGTTGCTCGGAACCTCTTTGATCTTCCTCGCCAAAAATGCGCACGATCGTGCCCGCGCCGGCGGAACCAAGGCGCCGATGTTCGAGACTGACGTGCAGCCCATCCTTCAGGCCAGTTGCGTGCGCTGCCATGGCGACAAGCGGCGCGGCGATCTGGATCTGCGCACCTTCTCCGCATTGATGAAGGGCGGCGAATCGGGACCGGCGGTGATCGCGGGCAAAGCGGATAAGAGTTTACTCTATAAGAAAATTCACGAAGGCGCGATGCCGGCCGACAAGAAGGGCATGCTCAAGCCTGACCAGATCGCGCTCATCCGCCGCTGGATCGACGCCGGGGCGCCGTCCGCGTCGGGCAGCGGCGCCGCCGTTGTGGAGGTGACGCAGCACGACGTGGAGCCGATCCTGGCGATGCGCTGTGCCGTCTGTCACGGGCTGCGCAAGCAAGAAGGCGGGCTCGACGTTCGCACCAAGGCGTCGCTGCTCAAGGGCGGCAAGTCCGGCCCGGCCATCGTGCTTGGCAAACCTGCCGAGAGCCTCCTGCTCAAGAAGATCCACTCCGGCGCGATGCCGCCCAACAAACGACTCATCGAGGCCAGCGTCAAGCCGATGACGCCGACTGATATTGAGTTCCTCACGAAATGGATCAAGGCCGGCGCGCCCGAGGTGCGCATCGAGCCAGACGTGGCGACGACGGAACCCGATCCGCTCGTCAGCGACAAGGATCGCCAGCACTGGGCGTTTCAGGCGCCGAAGCCCGTTGCCGTGCCGAAATCGCCGAATGCGAAACGCGTGCGCAATCCGATCGACGCGTTCATCCTCGCCAAGCTGCAAGCGAAGGGACTGGACTTCGCGCCGGAGGCCGACGCTTTGACGCTGCTTCGGCGAGCGACCTTCGATCTGACGGGCCTGCCGCCATCGCCAGAGGAGGTCGAGCAATATTTGAAGGATTGTGCGAGCGACAAATCGGAGTCCGCCTACGAGCGCCTCATCGATCGGCTGCTGGCGTCGCCGCGCTATGGCGAGCGCTGGGGCCGATATTGGCTGGATCTGGCGGGATACAGCGACTCGGAGGGGAAGCGCAGTGCCGATCCGATTCGTCCGCATGCCTGGCGTTATCGCGATTACGTCATCCGGGCGTTCAATGCCGACAAGCCGTACGACCGCTTCCTGCTCGAACAACTCGCTGGCGACGAGTTGGCCGACTACGAAAACGCGCCCGTCATCACACAGGAGATCATGGACAATCTGGTGGCGACAGGCTTCTTGCGCATGACGCCCGACGGCACGGGCTCGGACGTCGTCAATTTCACGCCGGAGCGCATCGAAGTCATCTCCGACGAGATCCAGGTATTCGGCGCGTCCGTGCTGGGTCTCACGCTGCATTGTGCGCGCTGTCATAGCCATAAGTATGACCCGATCCCGCAGCGCGACTACTATCGGCTCGCGGATATTTTCAAGGGTGCGTTCGACGAGCACGATTGGCTTAGCCCCGCGGGTGTGCCTGGCCAGGCGAAGAAACGCCCGCCGCGCGTGTTGCCTTTTGTCTCGGCTGAGGAAAAGGACCGCGCCAAGCGCGACGGCGAACGCATTCAGCGCGAGATTGACGCGCTCATGAAGCTCAAGGCGAATTCGCGCATGATCGATCAGCAGATCAAGACGTTGCAAGCGACCAAACTCGCCGTGCCCGGCATTCGTGCCCTGTGGGATCGCGGCGAACCCAGCCCGACCTACATCTACCGCCGGGGCGATTATCTCCAGCCGACCAAGCTCGTGGGGCCCGGCGTGCCGTCGGTGCTGACCGATGGCAAGACGCCGTTCGTCGTCACGCCGCCCTGGCCGGGCGCGAAATCGACAGGCCGCCGGCTCGCCTTGGCTAAATGGCTGACGCAGCCGGACCATCCGCTGACGGCTCGCGTCATGGTCAACCGCATCTGGAAGCACCACTTCGGCGCCGGCATCGTCCGCTCGCTCGATAACTTCGGCAATACCGGCGATCGTCCGTCGCATCCCGAATTGCTCGATTGGCTGGCACGCGAATTTGTGCAACCGTCGGCCAGCCGGGAGAGAAGGGAGGGGACAACGCCAGCGGGTAGTTCAACCCCCTCACCCCCAACCTTTCTCCCCCACGAGGGCGAGGGGAGTAAAAAGCCCTGGAGCATCAAGCAAATGCATCGCGTGATGATGCTGTCGTCCGCCTACCGTCAGGCTTCGACCGTCACCGAGAAGCACGAGAAGCTGGATCCCGAAAATCGTTTACTGAGCCGAATGCCTCTGAAGCGCATGGAAGCCGAGGCGATCTACGACACGCTGCTGCTCGTGTCCGGTAAGCTGGATGAGACACGTTTCGGCGTGCCCGACGCCGTCACCGTTCGTGCGGACGGACTCGTGACCGCCGTCAAGGCCGACAAGGGCTGGCGCCGCAGTATCTACGTTCGCCAGCGGCGCACACAGATCCCGACGCTTTTGGAAACGTTCGACTTGCCCCAGATGAATCCGAACTGCATCGACCGCGTCGATTCGACGGTGGCGCCGCAAGCACTGTTCCTGCGCAATAACGCGCTCGTGCAGGAACTCGCCAGCGCGTTTGGCGAGCGCGTCGAAAAGGCGGCCGGAACGGAACCGAGCAAGCAAGTCGAGGAGGCTTACCGCATCGCGCTCAATCGCCCGCCCAGCGCGGAAGAACGCCAGATCGGCGTGCAGGCCCTCGCCCAGTTGACCGAACAATGGGCACGCGAAACCAAGGGCGACCAGGAAGCCGCCGCACGCCGCGCCTTGGCGGCGTATTGCCATACGATCCTGAACTCGGCGGCGTTTGTTTACATTGACTGATTGACATTCGCGCCCAGGGTTGAACGCAGCGAAACCCTGGGATTCAGTCAGCGCTATCCCAGAGGTTCGCTGCGCTCACCCCTGGGCTTGTAGGATGATTCTCATGACCGAACGCATCACTCGCCGCGGCTTTTTTGATCGCGCCATCGATGGCCTGCACGGGGCGGCGCTGCTGTCGCTCCTGGGCAAAGACCTCTTCGGCACGGGCATGCTCCGGGCTGACGAGACTTCGCCGCGACGCGTGTATGACCAGCGGCCGCGGCGTCCGCATTTCGCGCCCAAGGCGAAGGCGGTGATCCAGCTCTTCATGAACGGCGGGCCAAGCCAGGTCGATACATTCGACCCGAAGCCGATGCTGGAACGCCATCATGGCCAATCGTACTTCAACCGCCTCGCCGCGGATGTGTCGTCGCCGCAGGCCGCCGGCGGATTGATGCGCAGCCCATTCACGTTCGCTCGATACGGGCAATCGGGCATCTGGATGTCGGACGCGTTTCCGCATCTGGCGCCGCACGCGGACGACATCGCCGTCATCCGCTCGATGTACAACTCGCACCCGAATCACGAGCCGGCGCTGTTCAAGATCCACAGCGGTCAGTTGCTGCCCGGCCTGCCTGCGCTTGGGTCGTGGGTCGTTTATGGTCTTGGTTCCGAGAATCAGAATCTCCCCGCGTATGTCGTGCTCGACGATCCGCTGGGTCTGCCGGTGAACGGCGTGCAAAGCTGGCAGTCCGGCTACTTGCCACCCGTCTACCAGGGCACGCGTTTTCGCTCGACCGGCGCTCCCGTGTTGAACCTGCAACCCGACGTGCCACAACCCGCGGAAGTCGTGCGGGCTCAGCAAGACCTGCTGTCGCGGCTCGATCGCATCCACCAGAGCCAGCGTCCGGGCCAGCTTCAGCTGGACGCTCGCATCGCCAGCTATGAGATGGCGGCCCGGATGCAGCTCGAAGCCACCGAAGCGCTCGACCTGCGCCGCGAAAGCCCGGCCACGCTGGAGATGTACGGCGTGGACCGTGCGCCGACCGATTCCTACGCCCGGCGATGCTTGATGGCGCGCCGCCTGGTGGAACGCGGTGTGCGCTACGTGCAGCTCTTCATCAACGCCCAGATTTGGGACAACCATAACCGCCTGGAGACAAGCCTCCGCGCCGCCAGCGCCCGCACCGACAAGCCCGTCGCCGCTCTGTTGCAAGATTTGAAGCAACGCGGCCTTCTGCAAGACACGCTCGTCATTTGGGGCGGCGAGTTCGGCCGGCTGCCGATCGCCCAGTTCCCCGCCGGCGGCGATTACGCCAGCGCAGGCCGCGATCACGGCCCGCGCGGCTTCAGCATCTGGATGGCGGGCGGCGGCATCAAAGGCGGCACGACCTACGGCAATACCGACGAGATCGGCTACGCCGCCGCCGAAAACCGCGTCAGCATCGCCGACTGGCATGCCACCATCCTCCACCTCCTCGGCATGCACCACGAAGAACTCTTCTTCGAACGCAACGGCTTCCGCGACAAACTCACCGGCACCTTCCCCGTGCGAATCGTCAACGAAGTGCTGGCGTAAGGATCGCTGCCGCTTACGGCCTAGCGCTCAGCATGGCGCCTTGTTGAGCACTAAGCCGCAAGCGCTTGCGGCAAACGCAATTCGGAAAATGCTATTTTTCGTAGGTCGCAAAGTGACCGCAGAGGTCCACGTCACTTCACCCCGATGCAATAAAGCATCCCGTCGGAACGAAGAAAGATCGCCCCGTCGGCTGCGACCGGCGTTGCCAGGATGGTGTCGTTGATCGGATTGGCGGCGAGGACCTTCGCTTCTCTGCCGGTCTGCATGACGGTGGTCACGCCGGCTTCGTTGACGATGTAGAGCTTGCCATCCGCGAGCAGGGGCGAGGCCGTGAAGGGGCCGTCCACGCGATGGGTCCAGACGATGTCGCCGGCTTTGGCGTCGGCGCAGTTGACGACTCCGTTGCCATTGACGACGTAAACGAGTCCGCCGTGTGCGACGGGCGAACAATAACTTGGGCGAAGCTTGAGCGATTGCCACAGGATTTCAGGCTCGGCTTTGCCCGCGACGGGACGTAGCGCGGTGAAGCTCTTGCTGGGAGCGAACACGACGCCATCGCCGACGGTGACCGAGGCGTAGCCGGCGTGGCGCAGGTCGGCGGCGTGCCACTTCTTTTTACCCGTGTAGGGATCCAGGGCTTCGATGCCGGTCGGGCCCTGGAAGAGCACGTCGGCCTGCCCACCTTTCTCGAGAACAATCGGACTGACCCAGTTTATGCCGCGAGGCCGTTCGACGCGCCAGCGGTTTTCGCCGGTGCGTTTGTCGATGGCGACGGCGAACGATTCACCGGCGTTTTCCATGCAGATCAGGATCAGGTCTTTCCAGATCGCGGGCGAGGCAGCCATGCCGACGTTATTGCCAACCGTCGGATAATCGCTGACGAGCGAGCGATACCAGACGAGATCGCCGTCGCGGTCGTAGCAGACAAGATCACCGGTGGCGAACAGTGCGTACACGCGCTCGCCGTCGGTCGTCGGGGTCGGGGCGGCCATGTTGGTTTTCTTGTGGCAGAAGGTCGTCCCGGTTGCCCAGACCTGGCGCTCCCACAGTTTCTTGCCGGTCTTGACATCAAAGCAGACCACGACTTCCCGTTTTTGCTGATAGGCGGAGGTAGCCGTCACGTAAACGCGCCCGCCAGCGATGACGGGATTGGAGAGTCCGCGACCGGGCAGGGCGGCTTTCCAGCGAAGGTTCTCGGTCGCGCTCCATTTCGCCGGCAGGTTCTTTTCATTGGATACGCTCGTCCCGCCGTTGCCGCGAAACTGATTCGCATCCTCGGCATGGAGCAGGGTAGTACAGCCTAGGAACGTGATGGCGGTAAGATATCGGATCATTGTTGCCCCCTTGAATTTTCTTTCGCGAGCGGAATTCCGAATTCGTTACTTCCCTTTTTCCGTGACACTGGCCACGGGCACGGCGCCGCCGAGGTGATCGCACACCCGGAGCTGAAACGACCATTGCTGGGCCCATGAGTCGGTTTGTTCGTTCTGGCAGACCTTGACGAGAATCTCGTTTCGGCCTGCATTGAGGGTGCCCTTGCCCACGTGCTGATCCATGTGGAAACCGTGGTGATATTCCTCGCGGAAGAATATCTCCTTGCCGTTGAGCCAAATGCGGACGGCGTTATTGCTGCCGCAGCGAATCTCGACGGGCCGTTCGGTCTTCGAGGTGACGGCAGCGTGGGCATAGACGACGGCGCCTTTGAGCTTGCCGACGGCTTCGTTGATATCGACCAGGCCAAGCGGTTTCTGAGTGATGTGTTCGCGCCAGGCCACAGGCGTGTTGCCTTTGCCAGGGTAGCTAGCCTTGATGTCGAAGGTTTTTTCCGGCGGATAGACGATATTGAACCCGATGCCCTTGGTATTGTCAAATGGCCCGATCAGCTGCCAGTGCGTGACGAAACCAAAGTGCTTGGTCAGGTCGATCTCGACGCCCACCTTTTTCAACTGGTCGGAAATCGTGTCGATTTGATCGCGATCGCGCGCAACACGCAGCATGTCCTGCAAAAATTTCTTCTGTATTCCTGCATCAGCCTTGGCGTTTTTCAGGCCCGATTCGAGCTTGCGTGCGACGGCGTCGCGGCGGATCTCGGAACTCGGATCATCGAGCATCTTGGGCAGCAATCGGTCGGGCGTCGTTGGGTCGAGGCGCACGAGGCATTCGTACGCCAGGCGCCTTGCTCGGCCGGAATGGGTCTTGTCGTTGAGCACGGATTCGATTTTGGTCTTGGGCATCGGCTGGCCATTTTGCAACGCACGGTCTTGAATCGATTCGACTGCGGCGCGAAGCCAATTCACGGCGACAGGGTTGGCGTCGTCCATGCCGCCGAGGATGTCGGGCAGAACGCCGGGACCGCGCGAGACGAGGTCCTTCCACGCCTTGCCGACATCGACATTATTCGCGCCTTCCTTGCCGACGGCCTTGATACGTACCAGCAAGGAATTCACATCCTGTGCATTGCCGACCGAGGCCAAAATAACCCAGGCCAGGCCGCAGAGCGCGGCTCGGATAGAAGATTTCGCCATGATGAATCCTCACAAGAAACGAGCGATCGAAGTCTTGGTTGAAGATATGGAAATCGGCTTACCAAGCGAGAGATGGATTGGAAGATCGGAACGCGGAATCATTTCAGCGTCCGCGTACGGACCCGTCGAGCGGGATGCGGATGAAACGCTGCTCCGTGCCCACGATGCGCAACACGACGGCGTCAGGCTCGTCGAAGCTGCGCGCGGCAGGGGTATCAGGCGGCACGGTAACTTTCAATCGCCAGATCCTTCGCCCGGCCGACGGCGTTTCGTCGGTGGGTCGCAGGTCCACTTCGACCCAGGAAGGCGTGTGGGTGAACGGCTCAAGTTTCAACTTTTCGTTCACGCTGAGATCGATCGTTTTGCTCGCGCCGGTCTTGGCGTCGAAGCTCTTGAAGCCGATCCTGCGTCGATCCAGAGTACCGCCGACGATGATGTCGCCTTGCACGCTGCCGATGATCTCGGGACCGTTGAGTTCGCGCGCGACGATGCCGTCGAGAATGACTTCGAGTTTGCGATAGAAGGCGCCCTGGTCGAGCTGTTTGCCGTCCTTCGATTCATGCACGGTGACCGTGACGTAATAGCCCGAGCGAACGCGCACGCCGGATTTGGGTGGTGGATTGGCGTCATCGGGACTGCTTGGCGCGGTCAACGTGGCTTCCAGTTCTTTGCACTCGGCTGCAGTGAATGGTTTGAGGCGGACGTCGAAAAAGCGATCCAGGGGCGTGAATTTCAGGTCGAGCTTGTCGCGTGTGGAGGACCAGACACGAAAGTCGGCGGTCGCCGATCCGCCGGAAGCAAGTTCGCCGATGTTCACGCGCGGCGGATCGACGGTGATGGGTGAATTGGCGACGACAGGCACGACGAGACGCATCGCCTGGGTTTTGCCGCCGTCGGACGTCGGGCGGAAAAAGATCGCCGGCATGACCTGAAGACTTGAACCAGGGCCCTTCCGGACGGCCCAGTTGACACGGACGATGCCGGCCTCATTCGCCTTGACGAGGACCCTCTTTTCGGAATGGGGATCCTTGCTCAGCGTCGTCCACGTCGGCGTGCCCTCGTCTTCAGGCACTTCGCTGGGTTTGGCGCGATGGCGAGCGTCGAGCCTGGCCCATTCCGCCATCGGGACGGTGCGTGCCTGCACGCTGGCGCAGTCACACGCGCTTGCGTAATGCACGATCTCGACATCGCCTTCGGAGATGTTCTTGAAGAAAAAGTCGTAATGCCCGGCCGTGCCCGTCTCGACGTCCTTGGCGGTGTAGTTTGATTCAGTGATCTCGCCGGTCGTAGGAGGCGGTTCGGCGGGGTTCTGCCATTGGGCGATCGCCCGGGTGAATTCCAGAATTTTCACGGGCTTGCGAGGCGCCGGGTTGACGCGCGCGTTCGCTGAGCGCCATCGCGGCAGGTTCTGCGTGACCCAGGCCACTCCGCCGATGATCGCCATGAATAGCGCGATCGGCAAGACGTAGGCAAGCATCCCACGCCCGAATCGACGTCGTTCGTCACTGCGGAGCATGCCGAAATTCCCCATTCGTTTATCCGCTTGCAAGTTATGCTCGTTCTTTCTGTTTGAGCGCGTCGCGCAGCTGGGCAGCTCGTTCGTAGTTCTCGTCGGCGATGGCTTTTTGCAGTTGTTCTTCGAGCGTCATGCCGATCTGGTATTGCTCGCGCAGGGCCGCTTCGACCTGGCGCAGGTGCTTGACCATGCCGTCTTCTTCCATTTCGTCTTCGCGTTCGTACAGGGCGAAGAACTCGCGGAGTTTATCCAGCCCGCGGTGGATTTCGCGCACCGCTTGTTCGGGCGCGTTGTTTTCGACTTCCTGCGCTGCGGACGCCTGGGTCCGCTGAAATAGCACGAAGCCGCGGTATTGCTCGTGCGCTTCGAGATATTCCTCGTTCGGAGCGTAAAGACGAACGAGGTCCATGAACGACAGCGTATGGTCAGCATCGCGGACCGCACTCGCGTACTGCCGCAGCGCCAGCCAACACATACGGCGATGGTAGAATTGCAGAAACTCACGGTCGGCTTCCTGGCATTGTTCGTCGCTCAGCGTGAAGGTCTGCCCGGCTTTTCGCGATAGCCTTACCTGCTCCGTCAGATAGTGAAAATACGTGTCATGCCCGTGCGGCTTTTCGCCGTCGGGTCGGCCAGTCGTTTCCAGTTGCAACAAGCCGAGATCGACGCGCAGTTGAATGACCTGGCGACCGTCGCGTGCCTGCACCAGGCGAGCTTGCGCCAATCCGGGCTTGTATTGCCAATTCTGAATGATGTTGTCGATATCTTGATTCACTACGCTTCTCCCAGCCGAAAAGATCACGAAACGCTTTCCTGAACTCTATCTTGTATCGGCCGCCGTGGTCGGCAAATGTTATTTCGTGATCGGATACTGGAATTATACTACGCGAGGCTGGGTTTGATACATTATCCGAGCCGCGCACGCAGCGGAGTAAGCGCGTGTCAGCCATACCGCTTACTCCGCTGCGCTGCGTGCGCGGGTCGGATAGGTCAATTTCGCCCGCGCGATGTATTCTTCACGCGGTGGAGATTGTCGCATTTGCCGACGGGCCAAAACATTTCCGAGCCGCGACCGTGAGGGAGCGGCCGACAATATCTGTTCCGACAAGGTATCCGGTTGGCCGCTCCCTCACGGTCGCGGCTCGGAAGAGCGTCAATGTCACCCGTCGAAGGTATATATACTCCCCACGAAAAATAACGAGACGTCTTGCGAGCCTGGAGACGTCAGCAGTAGGATCTGGCGAATTCCGCTACATCGAACTGGGCAGCAACTTATGAAATGGCCACATAGGTTCGATTTGTCACTTACGCTACTGGCACGACAAATAAAATTGCGTTTCTCCATTTTGTCTATTACACTTACTTTTGTACAGCGTATTGGGAGAGGTACATGCGTTCTGACTTGGAGCGACTGTGAACCTGCGCCTAAAGATTGTTCACGGCAAGCCAAACGGTCACGTGTTGACGTTCCCCACGGGCCAATTTCTGTTCGGTCGAGGTCCGGAGTGCGACATCTGCCCGAACAGCGATCTCGTCAGCCGTCAACACTGCCAACTAGAAGTCAGCGACACATCCGCGAAACTCCGCGATCTCGGCAGCCTGAACGGGACGCTCGTCAACGGCCAGCGCGTGATCGGCGAGGTAGGTTTGAACGACGGCGATTCCGTTCAGATTGGACCTCTCACTCTCGAGGTCATGGTCAACCCGAGCGAAGTTTCCACGATCGACGCGATGCTTGACGAATCGATTCTCAACCCTGCTACATCAGATCCCGATTCGGCATCCTAGATTTCAGTTCGCGTTCGTCTTTCTTCCGTCCAGCACCGTGAAACTCCAGCCTGTCGGTTTACCGTTTTGGTAGGGCATTACGCCGTGAAATTGAGCGATTTCGGGGTCGAATACCATCGGCAAGAAGAAGCGATCACCGTCCCAAAGCGGCAGATTCAATATCTCCTCCAACGCCACCCATGACAGCGAGCCTTCGTCGTTGGCTGCAAAAGGAGTTCCGGTCCATTTTGGGATCAGGAAGACGAAGCCGAACCAGTCCTCGCCCTGTTTGCCGAACCCCGGCCAGCTGATGGTGCCGCGAAGTTCCAACGATTCGCAGACGATGCCGGCTTCCTCGCGAATTTCGCGTTTCATGCCGGCGGCGATGTCCTCACCGGCGTCGAGTTTTCCGCCCAGGCCGTTGTACTTTCCGAAATGGGCGTCGCCGACGCGCGCGTTGCGATGGATCATCAACACGTTCACCCGGTCCGGCGAGAGCACGTAGCCAAGTGTCGCGAGGATGGGGGAATACATGGAGGTCTGTCCGCAGTCCTGAGGGGATGGTCGCTCAGAAATCATATGCATAACGAGGTACGCGGGCATGCCCGTGTGCCTGGCATACGGATCGTGAGACTTACGACAGACTGCGGAATAGGGCGCATGCTTTCTATTGTCGTTCCCACCCATCAACGAACGGATCTACTCAAAGCCTGCTTGCGGGCACTAATGCAACACGCGCCAGCGAACCGCGAGATCATTGTCGTGGACGACGCCTCGCCCGACGCCAGCGCCAGCAAAGCCGTCGCGGAATTTCCCGGCGTGCGTGTCGTGCGGCGGAATCGGCGCGGCGGTTTCGCCCGGGCGGCGAACGCAGGCATCCTCGCCAGCACGGGCGACATCGTCGAGTTGCTCAACGATGACGCGGAGGTGCAAGCGAACTGGGCTGACGCGGCAATCGGCTGGTTCGACGATCCGTCGGTCGGCGCCGTCGCGCCGCTCGTGCTCACCTGGCCCGACGGCGAGCGCATCGACTCCGCCGGCGACCGTTACCACCTTGCTGGTATCGCAGGAAAACGGCTCCGCGGGCAGAGCGTGAGTTCGGAGGCTCTGCAATCGCAGCGCGTCTTTGGCGCCAGCGCGGTCGCCGGGTTCTATCGCCGATCGGCATTGGATCGTGTCGGGCTGTTTCCGGAGTCGTTTGGCAGCTACTTTGAAGACGTCGATCTGGCGTTTCGCCTAAATTGGGCCGGCTTTCGCACGATGTTCGAGCCTGCCTCGCGCGTGCTGCATCACGTCTCGGCATCGTATGGTGTGGTCGGGCGGAGGCTGATCGAACGGCAATCGTGCAACGAGGAGCGAGTATTCTGGCGCAATCTCCCCGCCACGGCGTTGCGCCGGGCGTTGCCGATGCACGCGGCGATTCTCGCGGGCAAGGCGCTTCGGCGATGGGAAGAAGGCACGTTGATGCCGTGGCTGTTCGGGCGACTGCGAGCGCTGCGTGACTGGCGGGCAATTCGCGAGCATCGCATGAAGCTGGCGGCAAGCGCGTCGAACGAGAATATCGCAGAGTGGTGTCTCGAAGAATCGCTCGCCCAGCTACGCGAATGGAAGACGTAGTCGCGCCAGGCGAGGCATTACGCCAGTTCCTCCAGCCAAAGGCGCAGGTCGTGTTCGTACTCGCTGGCGAGGTCGCCTTTCACGAGCTGCCGATGAAAATCCGCGGCGCCTCGGCGGTCCAGGTCGGCGGCCTGCGCGTCGGGGAATCGTTTGGCGGGGTCCGGTGCGATCAGTTTTTGGCAGAGGTGCAGAAGCATCTCGTTGCCGCTCACATCCGCGGGCAGCAAACTTTTCAAACGCTTGTCGAGATCGAGTTTGGCGTCCAGCAAGGCGCGGAAATCATTCAGGCCCTCGAACGGACTTTGGCCGGAGAGCATTTCGATCAGGACGTACCCAAGGCTGGCGAGATCCGATTGCTTGGTGCTGGTTTCGCCTTTGAGGACTTCCGGCGCCGCATAGGCGGGGGACCACATGCGCCGGCCGTGCGCCTGATTGAGGTCCATCGCGGAGCCGATATCGACGATCTTGGCGTTGCCCGTGCGTTTGACCATGATGTTCGCTGGCTTCAAGTCGCCGTGTACGATGCCATCGCGATGCAACGCTGCAAGACCGGCGAGGCACTCGCGCAGAACCTGGATGGCGACGCCCGGCTTGAAACGCGGCTGGCTGGGTCCTTCGCCGAGAATTACCTTTTTGACGTACGCCCAGCGATCCGAACTGAGGCGAGCGCGCGACTGTTCATGGATTTCGCACGTCAACAGGTTGCGGAGGTCGTACCCGTCGATCCACTCCATGATCATGATGCGGATGCCGCTGTGCTCGATGAAGTTGTGCAGGTCGATGAGATTATCGTGCTGGATCAGCGCGACGCGCGAGGCGATCTCGGCGATGCGGGCCATGTCGTCGCTATAGGCCGAGGCGTCGCGATAGCTTTCCGGCGAAAAGAATTTCAGTGCGACCGGCAAGCGGAAGAGGTCGGAGCCGATGCGCTCGCTGAGATAGACGACGCCCTGCCCGCCTTTGCCCAGCAGGCGGATTTTCTTGTACTCCGCAGCCCAGCGAATTGAATCGTTGCGATGCAGATCTTCGTAGCGAGAAATAAGCTCGGCGCCGGCACGATCCGAGAGATTCTCGGACTGCGGCCTGGAGTCGGCGGCGGTGATCGTCGTGGAAATCATTTCGTCGTTGCCTTCCCTTGGGTACTTACTGTCCCTCCATGTTAGCAGAATTTTCCGCCTCCACCAAGGCGACTTACGGCGAATGCCAACCGTGCCTGCGACAAGACGATCGGGATGAAATTCGATTGGCGAGGATTTCCGAATCGGATATGATAATGGCTACCGCATTACGAAAAAACTGTGGTTGTTGAATCGAAAATGCACGCCGAAAAGGCCTGCCGGGTGCGAGGGTTCGAACATGGCGATTACCGTGGAATGTCCGCGCTGCACGCACAAGCAAAAAATCGATGACGACCGCGCGGGCAAGGAGACGCCCTGCAAAATCTGTCACCATATGATCCAACCCGCAGGAGCGAAGGCGAAACCCTCGGCCAAGACGAGCTTGGCCGGCGCCGCCGCTGGCGCCTCGAAAACCAAACTCTCCAAGGACGGGATCCAGGCGGGCAAGCCCTCGCCCACGAAAACAGCTGCCGACAAGAACACCAAGGCATTGCCGCCCAAGGTCAACGAGAAAAAGAAAAAAACAAGCGACGATGACGACGAGGAAGACGATCGCCCGAAACGAAAGCGCAAGCCCGACAAGAAATCGGATGAGGGCGGATCCTACATGCCGCTCTACATCATCGGCGGCGGCGTGGCGTTTGTCTTGATGCTCGTCGCATGTGGCGGGGCGGGCGCCATCTATCTTGCCACTCGCTCGGGAAAGAATGAGCCGCAGGTCGCCCAAAATGATAATCCGCCTCCCAGGGTGGATAACGAGCCCAATCCGTTTATTCCGATCGGGCAGGAACCGATCGTAATCAATCCGCCGAAGATCATCATCGAGCCCCAGCCGTTCCCGCAACCGATTCAGCCGCCCTTTGAGCCGCCGATTGTTGTCAAGCCGCCCGTCCGGCTCGATCCCAACAATCCCGAGGATGCCGAACGCGTCCTGGAACTATTGCGCGAACCGATACAAAAACGCGGGAGGGCATTCCCGTGGCTGCAAGCAGCCAACACGGACCACGCTAAGAAAGTCGAGATTTCCAAACAACTGGAATCGATATTCAACGAATACTACGACGCTCCGCTGGGCAACGATTCCTTTTTCAACCCCTATTTTCGATGGATCACGGCGGAGAACGTCCCGTCGTTGATCCGCCTTGCCGAGAGTACGAAGTTCACCCCGTGGGACAATCGTAACCGGCATGATGCGCTCAAGCACCTCGGCAAGCTCAAGGACCCGCGCGGCCTGCCCGTGATGCTGAAACGGCTCGAAAGCGGCTGGGACCGCGCCGCAGCCGCGCAGGGGCTTGAGGACTACGGAACCGCCGCTCAGCCCGAGGTTCTCAAGGCGATGAACCACCCGGATAGCGGCGCACGCGATTCGGCTCGCAAGATCCTCGTCAAGTATCAAACACCCGAGTCCGCAAAACTGACGCAGACCCTGGCCGACCTTGGTGACAAGAATAATCAGCGACGAGACAGCGCATTGAATTTTCTCCTCAGCGCCCCAGTCGATGCCGAGCGCCGCCCCGAGGTGGCGAAGGCGCTCAACGCTGCGCTCGCCAATTCGCAGGGACCGTTCATCAACGGCGACCTTTTTAGGGCATTGGAAAAATGGTACACGGCGGAGAACATCCCGGCGCTTATTCAGATCGTGGAAATGAATCGCCCTAACAGCCGGGACGCGATGCAGCTTCTCGGCAAAATGCGCACGCCCGAAAGCCTCAAGGCCGTCGCCTCGCAGGTCGGAAAATCGTTTGACGCGGCCAACATCCTGCGTACCGCCGGCCCTGCCGCCGAACTGGCCGTCGTCCAGGCCATGAGCACGACGCCCGACATGCGCGTTCGGCATGAGTGTGCGCGGTTGCTCGGCGACATCGGCACACGCAACGGCGGCAGTTTGATCGCCCTCCAGCAACTCGTGTTGCGCTTCCCTCAGGACAATCTGCTGCGACTGCATGCCCAATCGTCGTCGAAGAGGATTCTGTCCCGACCGTGATGCGCCGCTAGCCGCCGCTTCCTCCCCTGCCGCGGCTTATTCCAAAGTTACGTCAACATCCAAGAGGAAGCGTCAATGTTTCATCGCGCGATCCGCTCCGCTGCCATTCTCCTTTTCTCGGCCGGCCTGGTATGGTTCAGCCTGGCCGCCAATCGAGACGCCGGTCCCGACCAAAATCGGACTGAATACTATTTTCACCACGATCACATCATCGGCACCTCGCTCGATGTCTGGATAACAGCACGCAACGACGCCGACGCCGAGCAGGCCGAAGTTGCGATCCTCGGCGAGATCGAACGGCTGCGAAAAATCTTCAGCCTCTACGACGACTCCAGCGAACTCAGCCGACTCAATCGTACTCGAGAGCCGATGCGCGTTTCCGCCGAGATGCTCGAGGTGCTTCGGCTTTACGAACATCACCAGGACCGCTCTCACGGTGCATTCAATGGACAGCTCGGCAAGGTCGTGAAGGCCTGGAAAGAAGCCGAGCGAATCCAGAAGCTACCCGATGATGCCACGCTCGCCCGATTGGCGGATGAGATTCGCGAACGCGGCTGGCGGGTCGATTGGGCGAACCAGACCGTTACGCGGACTACCGATCAGGAATTGAATCTAAACTCCATCGCGAAGGGGTTCATTATTCAACGCGCCGCTGCCGCCGCACTGGCGAGGGTCGAATCGATGAAGGGGTTGCTCCTGAATCTTGGCGGCGATATGTTTGCGTGGGGTTCGGATGAAACAGGCCGAGGCTATGTCGTCGGGGTGCAGGATCCGCGTCAGCCGCACGACAACGCACCGACGATTGCACAGGTCCGCTTGCAGAATCGCGCGATCGCCACCAGCGGCGGGTATGAGCGCTACTACACGATCCAGGGAAAACGGTATTCGCATCTGTTCGACCCGCGCACGTCGCGCCCGGCCGATGCCGCGTTGAGCGCGACAGTAGTCGCTGGCGACAACGTGACGGCGAACGCGCTGGCGACGACACTGTGCGTTCTTGCTCCGGGCGAGGGGTTGCGCCTCGTCGCCGACACGCCCGGCGCGGAGTGTTTGCTGGTGTTGAAGGACGGCTCGCAGGTACGCAGCGCCGGATTTGCCGCGCTGGAGACGCCAAGGCCGAAGGATGAAGCCCCTGTCGCCGTCCAGGACAAGGTCAACGCCTGGCCGGAGGGGTATCAGGTCAATTTCGCCATCACGTTGCCGACGATCGTGGCGAAAAAGTATCGCCGGCCCTACCTGGCATTGTGGCTCGAGAATGCCGAGGGCAAGCCGGTACGCACCGTCACCGTGTGGGGCAACAACCCGCGCTGGATCAGCACGCTGCCGCAGTGGTGGCGCTTTGCTCGAAACGAGACGGGGTTGGTGCGAAGCGTCAGCCGAGCCACGCGCGTGCCCGGGAAGTACACCGTGGTCTGGGACGGCAAGGACGACAAGGGAATTGCTTTGCCGCAGGGAACCTACACCGTCTGGGTCGAAGTGCATCGCGAGCACGGGAAGCTTGTGCGCCAAAAGGGCAAGCTCGTCTGCGGCCCGGAACCCGCGAGCATCACGCTCGCCGCCAATGCCGAGACCGGCGCAACGCGTGTCGAATACGCCAAGAAGAAATAGTACACTCCACGCGGATGAATGGGCCGTTTTCCGTTTAGCCGCTCGCTTTTTGGCGAGCGTGGACGCCGCGTTGTTCTCGATTTACCAAAGCGCCGCGCCCTCGCTCGCCAAAGGCGAGCGGCTTCCATGAAGTCTGTCAAGCGATTCGCTCCATTTTTTTGCTTTTCGCGCGCACTTTCTCTGGGGATCGCGTTCGCGGTCCTAAACGCTCAACTCTGAGTTGTGTCAATCTGATTCGCGCGTAGAATAACAAACAGAATCGATTGTCGATACTACCGGGATGTGCGCATCCATCATCAATCTTGCCAAAGCGATGAGAGCAGTTATGATAATAGTGTTGACAGTTGATGGTGGGTGTAGCTCAGTTGGTTAGAGCTCCAGATTGTGGATCTGGCTGTCGCCGGTTCGAGTCCGGTCATCCACCCTTTTGTTTTTTCTCATCTATTCCCATTACTTCCGCATTACTCGAACCGTCATTTGCGGCGAGGCGTACGGGCAATTATCCGAAGCGGTCGCCAGGCCCACCGCGCAGACGTCGGTCCTTACCGAAGGCTCAGCTTTTGGGCGGGCGGTGAGCGTGATCTCGGCTTCTTTGCCGCCGGCGGGGATCGTCGCCTTCGACGATTCGACATCGGCCGGCAGGTTTCGCAAATCGACGGTGAGCGGACCGGCATATCCCTTGCGAGCTGCGACGACCTTGACCTTTACCGTTCCGCCCTGGGTTATTTGAATGTTCGCGGGCACCTTGAGTTCCACGCCTGGCGGTTGTCCGATGCTCACGACGGCAACGGTGAAACGTGTCGATTCGATGGTCTTATTGACGCCCATCGGCAAGCCGCGAGCGTAGACATCGACTTTGGCGCCGTCGCTAACGCTGGCGTCGGCTTTTACTTCAATCTCGGCGACGGTTTCGCCTTTCGCCAGCGTGACCTTGTCGGCTTTCATGTGCATCGGCAGATTGCGTAGTTCGAGCGCGATCGGGCCGTCGTGACCCTTGCGTTGAGCCGTGACTTTGACCTTCGCTGTTCCGCCGTGGTGCAGCTTGACGACGACGGGATCGATCTTGAGATCGAAGAGTCCGGGAATGACCTGCACGGAAGTGGGATCGGCTTCGCGCTGCCGGCGACCCGCCGTCACCGCCGTCGCGATAACCTGAGCGTCGGCCTTGGCCTCCTTGGCGTCGGAGCTTGCGACGAGTTCGATATCCGCGTCGTTTTGACCCGCGGGGATCAGGACCTTGGCAGCTTTGACGTTTGTGGGCAGGTTTTTCAGGTCCAGTTCGATTGGGCCTTGATAATCGAGCCGTTTGACGGCAACGCGCAGCATGGCCGAACTGCCGAACGTCACCTTCACGACCTTGTCCACCTGCAGATCAAAGAGTTTGCCGACGACGTTGACATTGAACCCTGCCGAGGCTACTTGTTTGCTTGAGATGGTCGTGCCAAGCGCGTGCGGGAGCGCCTTGGCGCCGCCGGTTCCGGGGTCGGCGCTGAGTTCAATGTCTATAAACGTCTTGTCGCGCGGAATCATCGCCTTGGCGGCACTGACGCCCTTGGGCAGGTTGCGTAATTCGACGCTGATCGTGCCGTTGTACGTGCGCCGGTCTGCCGAGACTTTTACGGTCGCTTTCTGCCCTTCCACGACGTCGATTCGTGCTGGCTGAACGCTCAAGGAAAAGATCGGCAAGACGCGCAGAATCACCTTATCATTTTTGATGTCGCGCTTCTCCCCGCCGATGGTCGCCGACCCGAGCAGTTGCACCGTTGAGAAATCTCCGAGAGCGGCGGTGTCGTCCGCAATGATTTCGATCTCGGCGGTCTTTTCCCGCGGCGCAACGCCGAACGATGACGCCTTGATCCCCTTCGGAAGATTGCGTAGCTCCAGCGCGATCGGCCCGGTGTAGTCACTGGCGCGGGCGGCCGTCACCTTGACGCGCGTGCTCGAACCCTGAACGACCTCGAATCGCAACGGCTTGATGAGCAGCGTGAAAGGTCTGCCTTCGATGCGCAGATCGAAACTCGACTTCGCCTGGCGCAAATCGTTTGTCGTTCCGCTCACCTGAATCGACTTGTCAACACTGGCCGCATCGTTCGCGATGATGAGATCGACCTCGGCTGTCGATTGTTTGGCCGGCAGCGTGATCGGTTTGACTTTCACCCCCGTGGGCATATTGTCGAGCTTGATCGCGATGGGGCCCTGGTAATCTTTTCTCATTGCGGAGATGGTGATTTTCGCCGTCTTGCCGAACGCCGACTTGACGCGCAGCGGTTCCACCTTCAAGGTGAACGCGGGGCCGAGCACATGCAGCGGCAGCAGCGCGACGCCGCGCGTTTCGTTTGCGCCGATCGCGCGGATATGCGCCTTGACGTCGGCGCCGGTGACATCGTCCGCGGCCTTGAGTTGAAAGACCGTTGTATCACTGCCCTTGGGATCCTTCCCCGCTGGCGTCCATTCGACGCCCCTGGGAAGTTCCGCGAGCTTGATTTCGATCGGGCCTTGATACGCCTCTCGGCCGCGCACCAGCGTCACTTTTACCGACTTCGACTGACCCGGCGCGAGCTTCAATTGCGGCGGCTCAATCGTGAACGTGATCGACGGAGGTGCGATCCGAATGCTGAACGGCTTCGAGGTCGCCAATGCGTCACCCGATTTGGCGAGGGCGTGCGTTCCCGTGGTCGTGCCGGGCAGCACGTCCGGTTCCGCGGCGATCTCGAATTCACCGACGGTCTCTTTCGCGGGAATCACGACCGATTTCGCCGACACGCCCGCCGGCAGATCGCGAAGTTCGACGCGGACGGGATCGGTGAAATTTTTGCGTGCGATCGTGACCTTGAATTTTGAAGTCAACCCCGGCTCCACGCGAATGCCATCATCCGCCACCACCGAGGTGATCTCCGGAGTATCGTCCACCTGGGCTCTCGGTGGTTGCCGACATCCGGTCAACAAGCAGGTAAGAATGAGCGCGGAGAGAAAGGATTTTCGCATGCTTTAATCTCCCATCGTTAATTACTATAACCCGGCGCTGCATCGTTCGAATTTGGCAAGCGAAGAACGTGAGCCTCCGACTCGGCGAATCGGGCGTTGACATTGTACGACCATGTGACGGATGCTTCGATTTTGCGGTATCGGAAACGTCAATTTCGCCCGCGCGCGGTATAACCTGTTCCATCCCGCGCTAGAGTGCTAGGATACTGGTAGCCCAACAGGAGAATCAGGATGAAAGTCATTCTCGCAAATCCGCGCGGTTTTTGCGCGGGCGTCAACATGGCAATCGAAAGCCTGGAGCGCGCTCTCGAAATTTTCGGCACTCCCGTTTACGTGTATCATGAGATCGTCCATAATTATCACGTCGTTCAACGCTTTCGCAATCGCGGCGTCGTGTTTGTCGATCGGATCGAAGATATCCCAGCTAATTCTGTCGTGCTCTACAGCGCGCATGGCGTGTCCCCAGCTATCCGAATCCTGGCCGAAAAGCGCAATCTCAACGCCATCGACGCCACCTGCCCTCTGGTCACGAAGGTTCACCTGGAAGCGATTCGCTTCGCCAAGGAAGGCTACACGATTCTCCTGATCGGCCATGAGGGGCACGACGAAGTCGCCGGCACGATCGGCGAGGCGCCTGGCAGTATTCGGTTGGTGCAGGACGTCCAAGAGGTGGCTGCGCTCGAACTGCCAGCCGACGCGAAAGTCGCATATCTCACGCAGACGACCTTGAGCGTCGATGATGCCGAGGTCATTATTCGCGCGTTGCGGCAACGATTTCCCAATATCGCCGGTCCGAAGAAGGATGACATTTGCTACGCCACGCAAAACCGCCAGGAGGCCGTCAAGGAGATCGTGCCGGAGGCGGAGGTCGTCATCGTCATCGGCAGCCAAAATAGCTCAAACAGCCTACGGCTCGCCGAGATCGCGCGAACGCTGGGGAAAAGAGCGTTTCTCATTGATGGCGCCCGCGAGATCGATGACAGCTGGTTCACCGGCGTCAACTGCGTGCTCGTAACCGCCGGCGCAAGCGCGCCGGAAGATATCGTCCAGGAGTGCGTCGGTTACCTCAAGCGGCAGTTCTCAGCGACGGTCGAAACGAGAACCATCCGCGACGAGGACGTCAGCTTCAATCTGCCGAAGGAACTACGGTCGTTGACGCTGGTCAGCTGACGATTTTCTCGTCAACGACAAATCATTAAGCAATAGGTACTATATCGCATGCCCGACGGCGTTTCGTTTGTGCCGCCCGACTGGTTGGAGCGTGAAGCACGAATGCTCGCGCCGTACGCGATGAGAACGAGCGCCAGCACGGGCCGAAAACACGAAGAGGCGTCTCACGCTTTCCGCACGCTCTATCAGCGCGATCGCGACCGCATCGTCCATTCGACGGCATTTCGGCGCTTGATGCACAAGACGCAGGTGCTCGTGCCGCACATCGGCGACTATCACCGTACTCGACTCACGCATACTCTCGAAGTGACGCAGATCAGCCGAACCATCGCTCGCCAACTTGGGTTAAACGAAGACCTGACGGAAGCGATCGCGTTACTTCATGACCTAGGCCATCCGCCGTATGGGCATGCCGGCGAGACAGCACTTGATGAATGCATGCAAGGCCACGGCGGATTCGAGCACAATCGCCATGGTCTGCGCCTTGTGGAGTTTCTGGAGTACCGTTATCCCGATTTTCCTGGTCTGAACCTGACGCGTGAAGTGCTCGAATCGCAGGCGATGCATAGCAAGCGGCCGAATGCGCCTGAAGTGGCTCCTTATCTGACGGTCGGTCAACCGCTGCTCGAAGCCCAGGTCGTCGATGCCGCCGACAGCCTCGCGTATGATTGCCACGATGTCGATGATGCCCTGAGTGTCGGGTTGATCTCGCTTGAGGAACTTGGCGACGTGCCGTTCTGGCGCGAAGCCGTCGATCGCGTAAAAGCGGAGCATGCCTCGGTCAAGCCGGAGCAATTTCAGCCCACGGTAGTGCGACAGCTGATTGGCTGGCAGGTGCTCGATCTGCTGGAGAATACGCAAAAAAATCTGCGCGACGAAAATATTCAAACCGTGGCGGACGTGCGCTCGTGCAACAGACTCCTCGTTACACCCAGCGGCGTGGTTCGTCATCTCAAAGCCGAGCTCGAGCGGTTTCTGCATGAACGCGTGTATCGTCATTACCGCGTGATGCGCATGGCGTACAAGGGGCAGCGCATGCTAAAGCAGATGTTCGACGAGTTTCGGCAACACCCGCGCACGCTGCCACGGCGTTATCAACAGCTTGCCCTGGAAGGAGATCGGGAACAGGTCGTGTGCGACTATCTGGCAGGCATGACCGACCGATATGCTCAGGAGGAGTACACAAGGCTGTTCCAGCCCGGTTCTCTTGCGTAGAATATTAAAATGGATTCACGAATAGACCGCGCCCGGAACGGACCCACCTACCTGCCGTGAAATCGTGTTTTCCAGCTGCTGGCTCGTTGCAACTATTTTGACCTTGTCCGAGCTCGAATGCAAAGCCGCTGGCTCTCGTCAATAGCCAAGTCGTGTGCGCGTCGATGCACGCACGATTGCGCAATCCTTTAGGATTGCCCCACGGCACCTTGCACTCACCGCCCAACCATGGAGGCGCCATTGGCTACTACGTTCAGCGAATTATTTCTCAAAGGTTCGAACAAGCTGCTCTGGATCGCGCGTTTTGTCTTCGTCACCATGGCGATCAGTATCGCCACCGATGCTCTTGTCTTCGCCCTCGACCGCGAAAATCAGCAGACCATCGGCCTCGCCTTCACCTTTTTGACGTTTCTGGTGTGCATTACCGTGATCGCCCTCGACGTGCGGTCTAAAAACAAGGACATGGCGACATTGTCGGCCATTTATTTCGGTTTATTGCTCGGCTATTTCATCGGCAGCGGTTTTGCCACGGCAGTGCAGCCAATCATCCGGGCCTATTTCGAGACCCGTCTGCAGAACGTCGGCCGCCTCGAAAAAATGGCGGAGCTGCTCATTATCGTCACAAGCTGTTATCTTGTCGTCTCCACGCTGATCCAAACCAAGGACGAGTTTCGGTTCATTATCCCCTATGTGGAATTTTCCAAGGAACTCAAGGGTGCAAAGCCGCTGGTTTTGGATACCAGTGTGATTATCGACGGGCGAATTGCCGATATTTGTGATACGGGAATCATCGACACGAAATTGATCGTGCCCCGATTCGTTTTGCAGGAGTTGCAGGGTATTGCCGACAGTTCCGACAAAATTCGGCGAAATCGCGGTCGGCGCGGGCTTGATGTACTCAAGAAATTGCAAACGAATGACAAGATTGAATTACAGATGAACGAAGCGAACCTTCCCGAACTTCGGGAGGTTCAAAAAGTCGACGAGCGATTGGTGGTTTTTGCGAAGTCGATTAGCGCCCGAATCGTGACGAACGATTTCAATTTGAACAAGATTTGCCAATTGCAAGGCGTCGAGGTGATCAACCTCAATGAACTGTCCAACGCCTTGAAACTGGTCGCGCTGCCTGGCGAGATTTTGCACGTGAAACTGACCAAGCAGGGCGATCAGATCGGCCAGGGCGTGGGCTATCTCGACGACGGCACAATGGTCGTCGTCGAGCAGGGCCGAAACGCCATCGGACAGGAGATGCCGATCGTCGTCACCAGTGTGCTGCAGACACCCGCGGGACGCATGATCTTCGGCCGACTGGGCGGCACGGGCGAACATCAGGCAATGAAGTAACAGCCAAGCGAGGAGTACGAGGTGGCCAACGGCGGGTTCAAGACGATGCTAGTCTTTTTCGCGCTGGCCCTGGCTGCTTCCGTCCCCCATGCGCAGACCACGCCTACCACGGGCAAGTCCGATCTCGAACTCGTGCAGAAACTTATCAGCATCCGGCGGGACTATCAGAAAACGCTCGAGCAACTCCGCGTTCACTATTACAACGTCCAGGATCTCGAACGGATGCGCTGGGCGGAAGAAGAACTCCGGCATTTCCACCGGATTCCTAAACACGCCTTCATTCTTGACCTCGACGTGCCTCCGCCCACGCTCAATGGCAACCAGAACGTGCCCGAAGCGAACAAGCTGATTACCTGGGCATTGCAATACAAGGACAAAGGCTGGGGCACCGATTACGTCGATAACCAACGCCGAGCCGAATTGATCCTCCAGGAAATCCTGACCAAGTATCCGAACTCCAATCGAATCGACGAAGTCGCGTTCATGCTCGGCGATGTCTACGAGAGCAAGGCCTATCGCCAATACTACCGCGCGGCCGAATACTACATGCGCTCCGTTCAGTGGAACCCCAAATCGCGCAGCGAAGCCCGCATACGAGCGGCTCGCATTTACGACAAGCAATTGAACAACCGCGCCAAGGCGATTCAGATGTACCGCGAAGTCATCAACCACGAAACGGACGCACGGCGAACGCAAGAAGCCCAGGTAAGACTCAACGAACTCAGCGGAACCAAGTGACGATGCACCGTGTCAGTTTCGCGGGCGATGCCGCCTGGCGGTACGTTGCATTTGCCATCTCATTTCTTGACAGCTGCTTCCCCCCTGTTAGAATGGCGCTAGGTCTATTTCTCTTTGCGTTACCCCGGGTGGAATTTGGCCATGCATAAGTGCGAGCGTTGTGCAAGCCCTGCGACGGTGCACATCACCGAGATTCTCAGCGAGGGGAAATTCGAGGAACACCACGTCTGCGAGCCGTGCTACCCGAAATACGTTCACGACACGCAAAACAAGGTGGGCGACAAGGCAGTCTCCGCGGATTCGCCCGATTTAGAAGAAGCTCTGTTCGGTCACCAGGAATGCCCGAATTGCGGCCTGAAATTTGTCGATTTTCGCAACAATCATCGCCTCGGCTGCCCGATGGACTACGAGGTTTTTCAAGCCGAGCTTCGGCCTCTTCTCGAAAATATTCATGGCGAAACGCGCCACGTGGGCAAAACGCCCCGGCGGCTTCCTAAGATTAAAAAGGAAGAAGCACGCCTTGCCGAATGCAGACAGAAACTCAAACGCGCGATCGAGCGCGAGGACTACGAAGAAGCGGCGGATCTGCGCGACCAGATCAAAACGCTGGAAGAGGCGTGATGTGCGTTCGACCAACGCGCTCGCCAGAGGCCAGCGGCTAAACGAACTAATACTACAGCGCTAAGTTATATGGTGATCGATTCATAAATTAAGCAATCGCCGGCATTTACTCCCCTCGCCCCCTGTACTCAGGGGAGAGGGGTTGGGGGTGAGGGGGAGAGGCCACAGAATGCGACAAGCCCCAAACCCCTCACCCCCGACCCTCTCCCCTGAGTACAGGGGCGAGGGGAGGTAGCGCTGTAGTATTAGGCGTTCGCCTCTGGCGAGCGCGAGTATGACGTATCGCGATAATCGAATATGGGCAACATGAATCCGCGCCTTGCGACGATGTTGCGAACAATCCTGCCCGCGCATCGTTTTTATGCGCGGAAGTTCGCCGGGTTGGATTTGAACGATTGGCCTCGATTGCCCTTCACGACAAAGACCGAACTCCTCGCGAATCAGGCCGAGTTTCCGCCCTATGGCGAATTGTTGACCGAGCCGATCGAGCATTATACCCGACTGCATCAGACTTCCGGCACGACGGGTTCGCCGCTTCGTTGGCTTGACACGCCTGGCAGCTGGGATTGGATGCTCGGCTGCTGGCGGAAAATGTTCGGCCTGGCCGGAGTCACGGCGAGCGATCGCCTGATGTTCGCGTTTTCGTTCGGGCCGTTTCTCGGGTTTTGGACAGCGTTCGAAGCGGCCTCGCGAATGGGATGCCTGTGCCTGGCCTCGGGCGGCCTGTCGAGCGGCGCCCGGCTCAAAATTCTGCTCGACAATCGCACGACCGTGCTGCTTTGTACACCGACCTACGCGCTTCATCTGGCCGAGTCCGCACGCGAGCAAGGCGTCGCGATTCGCGGCGTTCTGCGGGCCGTCATTGTCGCGGGCGAACCGGGCGGCAGTATCCCTTCCACGCGGGCCCGCATCGAGGAAGCCTGGCAGGCGCGCGTCATCGATCACACCGGAATGACCGAAATTGGTCCCCTGGCGATTGAATGTTATTCCAATCCCGGCGGTCTACATATTTTAGAAGATGACTACTACGCCGAGGTGATTGACCCCGCGTCGGGCGCTGTGTTCCCCAATCCCCAACCGGGCGAAGAGGGGCGAATCGGCGAATTGGTGCTGACAAACCTGGGACGACTCGGCAGTCCGCTCATACGCTATCGAACAGGCGATCTCGTGCGCGTCGATCCGTCGCCGTGCCCATGCGGATCGCCCTGGATGCGTCTCGCCGGCGGCATACTCGGGCGGACCGACGACATGATTGCCGTGCGAGGCAATAACGTTTATCCCGCAGCCCTGGAGAACGTTATTCGGCGATTTTCCGAGATTGGCGAATATCGCGTGACGATCGATCAGACGGTTCCGCTGACGGCGGTCTGCATTGAAATTGAAGCGAGCGCCGACGGAGTGGAGGATCGCCTGGCAAACGCGATACGGGATGCGTTGCTCTTTCGCGCCGATGTGGTGCGAGTGCCCGCAGGATCGTTGCCCCGATTCGAGATGAAGGCCCGGCGAGTGGTGGTAAAGAAATAACAGTTTAGCCGCTCGCCTATGGCGAGCGCGGATGCGACGACTCTAAACGAATTGGCATGAAAGGGATCCCCCCAATGAATTGGCGATTTGGCTCCATGTTGGTTATGTTCTCCCTGGCGATTGTGCCGTTGACTGGCAACGCGTCCGACTGGTCGAGTTGGCGAGGCCCCGCTCAGACCGGCGCCGCAGGCGACAAAAACCTGCCGGACAAGGTCGAAGGCAACATCATCTGGAAGGCCCCCTACGGTTGCCGATCCACGCCGCTCGTGCTCAACGGCAATGTGTACATTTTGAACTACGACGCCAAGAAAGTCATGATCAACGGCAAGGAGGAAGACGTCGCCGAATCGATCCGCGAACGCGTGATGTGTCTGGAGGAAGGCACCGGCAAAGTGAAATGGCAGCACACATTTCCGGTGTTCCACACCGACATCGTCACCAGCCGGCTTGGCTGGACGAATCTCGCAGCGGACCCCGCCACCGGCTACATTTACGCTCACGGCACCCAGGGCCTCTTCATGTGTCTGGACGGCAAGACGGGCAAAGTCATCTGGGAACGCTCGATGGGCGAAGAATATGGCCGCGTGTCCGGCTACGGCGGACGTGTCACCAGCCCCATCGTCGATGAAGGCCTGGTGATTCTCGGCATGGTCAACACCAGCTGGGGCAGCCAGGCCAAAGGCGCCAATCGCTACTACGCATTCAATAAGACCAACGGGCAAGTCGTCTGGATCTCCGAACCCGCGCCGCCCGGCGGCACGTATTATTCCACGCCCGTCGTCGCCACCATCAACAATCAACGCCTGCTGATCTCCGGCGGCGCCGACGGCAGCGTTTACGCAATCAAGATCCGCACCGGCGAACCGGTTTGGCGTCACGTCATCAGCACCAGCCCAATCAATAGCTCGCCCGTCGTCGCCGGCAACTATGTCTACATCGGCCACGGCGAAGAAAGCCCGGGCAACAACATCCAAGGCCGCGTCGTCTGTCTCGATGCGTCCGTCATTAAGGACGGCAAGCCCAAGATTGTCTGGGAAGTCGATGGCATCAAGGCACGCTATGCCGCGCCCATCATCAACGAAGGCAAGCTCTACATGCCCGACGATGGCAGCCGCCTCTACTGTCTCGACGCCATGACGGGCAAACAGCTCTGGAAGTTCAATTACGGCCGAGGCGAAGCCCGCGGCAGCCCGGTCATGGCCGATGGCAAAATCTACGTCGGCGAGGTTAGCGCGAGGTTCCACATTCTCGAACCCGGCCCGAAGAAGTGCAAACGCCTCGACGAAATGTTCTTCCCCGGCATCGGCGGTGTCGATGTCGAGCTCAACGGCTCCCCCGCGGTCGCCAACGGCCGAGTCTATTTCTCGACCGCCGATGAAATCTATTGCATCGGCACGAAAGACGGCAAAGCTGCGCCGCCCGTCAAGCACGAGAACGTGAAAGTGGCGCCCGGAAAAATCGCGTATTTGCAGATCGTACCTGGCGAAGTCGTGTTGCATACGGGCGGAACCGCGCAGTTCTCGGCACGGGCGTTTGATGCCGACGGCAACTTCGTCAAGGACGTCAAACCCGAATGGTCGCTGCCCGCTCCAACCCCGCCGCCTGGCGTGAAAGCCAATCCGCCCGCGCTCAAGGGCGTCATCAGCCCCGATGGCAAACTGACCGTGGACGCCAAGCTCTTGGCTCAGCAAAGTATCGTCGCCGCCAAATTTGAAGGCCTGACGGCACAGGCGCGCGTCCGCGTCGCGCCGGGCGTTCCGTATGCCACCGATTTCGACAAACTGCCCGCAGGAGTCGTACCCGGCGGTTGGGTGAATACCCAAGGAAAATGGATCATAAAAGACCTGAAGGGCAACAAGGTCATCGCCAAGGTCAACAATATTTTCTCGCCGCTCTTCTCGCGCGGCCAGGCGTACATCACTATGCCAGAATCCAAGGATTACACCATCGAGGCCGACGCCATGGGCACGGAAATCACCTCCGAGGACGGCAAGGTGCGCTACCAGCCCGAGATCGGCATCGGCGCCAATCGTTACACGCTCATCATCGATGGCAAGACGCAGAAGCTTCGCATCATCGCCTGGGAGGCATTGCCTCGCGTTGACCGCACCATCAACTTCAAATGGGAACCTGGCGTCTGGTATCGCATGAAGCTCACGACTGACATCAGCGGAGGCAAGGGCACGATACGCGGCAAGGCCTGGCCTCGCGACGAAAAAGAACCCTCCGCCTGGTCGATCGAACTCAACGACTCGAACCCCAACACCGAAGGCAGCGCGGCCCTTTACGGCTATGTCACCGGCAACTTCAACAACGTACCGGGAACCGAAATCTACTTCGACAATCTGAAGATCACGCCGAATAAGAAGTAAAGCGTACCGTAGCCATCACGCTCCGCGTAATGGCTACGCTAATTCGAAGCAAGCAAACATCACCGAAATGGAGTGTAACCATATGACCACGTATCCGTCTCTCAAACGCGGGCTTGCTGCCGGGCTGACGCTCGGACTCATCGGCCTGTCGGTTTTCTTTGTAACCCGGCGAGCCGACATCTCGGCGCAAGACACGAAAGCCGGCGCCGGCGATTGGCCGATGTACGCCGGCACGCCGGCACGCAACTTCGTCAACCTGACGGCCAAGAATCTGCCGGGCACCTGGGATGTCGATAAGAAGATGAACATCAAATGGGTCGCCGACCTTGGCTCTAAATCCTATGGCGGCCCGACCATTGCGGGCGGATACATATTCGTTGGTACTAACAACCAGAATCCGCGTGACCCGAAGTGGAATTTCATCGATCCGAAAACCAAGAAGCTCGTTGACCTCGGCATCCTGATGGCGTTCGACGAGAAAGCCGGGAAATTCGCGTGGCAGGCCATTCATCAGAAACTGCCCGGCGGCCAAGTGGTCGATTGGCCTCTCGAAGGCATCTGCTCCAGCCCCGCCGTCGAAGACGGGAAACTCTACTACGTCTCCAACCGTTGCGCGGTTATTTGCGCCGACATCAAGACCGGCAAAGAAATCTGGGTGCTCGACATGATCGGCCAACTCGGCGTCTTCCCGCACAACCTGGCCGATGGCTCGCCCCTCATCGTCGGCGACAACCTCTGGGTCGTCACTTCCAATGGTGTCAACGAGGATCACATCAGCGTGCCGTCGCCCAAGGCGCCAAGCTTCATCCGCGTTGACAAGAAGACCGGCAAGGTGCTCTGGCAGGACAATACACCGACCAAGTACGCTCTCGCCGCTCCCGCCGGCGGTGGCGGCGGCAACTTCCTGAAGAACCTCGTCAACCGCGGTCAACTCATCCAGCACGGCCAATGGGCCAATCCGGCCTATGGCGTCGTCAATGGCCAGCCGCAAGTCATCTTCCCCGGCGGCGACGGCTGGATCTACGCCTTCGCTCACGACGCCAAGAACGGCGACGAGCCGATTTGGAAGTTCGACTGCAACCCGAAAGACGCCAAGTACGAACTCGCCGGCAGAGGTACGCGCAGCGACTTCATCGGCACACCGGTCATCTACAAAAATCGCGTCTACATCGGCGTCGGTCAGGACCCCGAACACCGCACCGGCGTAGGCCATTTCTGGTGCATCGACATGACGAAGAAAGGCGACGTATCGCCGGAACTCGTTACCGATTATGACGTCTACCCGCCCAAGACCAAGCCAAATCCAAACTCCGCGAAGGTCTGGCATTACGGCGGGCCGATCGAGGATAAAGTCCTTCAGAAGAAACTTCGCCGCAATTATTATTTTGGACGAACCATGTCCACCGCGGCGATTCATGAGGACATCTGCTACATCACCGACTTGAATGGCATCTTGCATGTGCTCGACGCCAACAAGGGCACGCCGCTTTGGGAGCACGATACTGAATCGGATATCTGGGGGTCGCCTTATTATGCCGACGGCAAGGTGTATCTTGGCACGGACGACGCCATGTGGGTCTTCCAGCACGGCGCCAAGAAGCAAGCCCCGCTCGACTTCAACATGGGCGGCCGGGTTCGCGCCACGCCCGTCGCTGCCAACGGCGTGCTCTACGTGATGACGGAGAACAAACTCTTCGCGATCAGCAAGTAAATTCCCACCGTTTAGCCGCTCGCCCAGGGCAAGCGCGGAGCCTATTTCGTCCGCGCTCGCCCAAGGCGAGCGGCTAAACGATTCCCCCACAACGATTTCTTCCCACCGAGGATTCCATGAAACGCACGCTCGCGCTCGCCGCCCCGATCTTCTGTTCCCTTCTGCTGGCGGCGCCAGGCAATCCCGTCGCGTCAGGCCAGGAAAAGGGCAAATCGGATTCACCGCTGTTCGGCGGCACGCCGGCGCGGAACATGGTCAACCTGACCGATAAAAACATTCCGACAAGCTGGAATGTCGAAGAAGGCAAGAAGAAAAATATCAAGTGGATGGTCGATTTAGGAAATCGATCCTACGGCGGGCCGGTCATTGCCAACGGCATCGTCCTCGTCGGCACGAACGAAAAAGGCAAAAACAACCTGCACGTCAATGCCTTGCTCATCGCCTACAGCGAAGCGACCGGCAAAGTGCTCTGGAAGATCACGCACGAATTTCCCAACGATCCGATCTTCGCGATGGCGCTTCATGAAGGCCTGTGCTCCACGCCCGTGGTCGATGGCCAGAGCATCTACTATGTCACCCCCGGCTGTGAGATCGTTTGTGCCGACATGAAAGGGAAGATTCAGTGGAAATACGACATGATGAAGGAACTCAAGGTCGTGCCGTTCCATCTTTCCAATTGCTCGCCGGTCGTCGTCGGCGAACTCGTCATGGTCATCACGGGCAATGGCCGAGATGACGAAGGCGCCCTGCCATCGCCCAAGGCGCCGAGCTTCGTCGCCATCAACAAGAAGACCGGAAAAATCGCCTGGCAGTCGAGCCTTCCCGGCACCGATATCATCGAAGGCCAGTGGTCCAACCCCACCGTCGCCACCGTGGATGGCAAGACTCAGGTGATCTTCGCGGGCGGCGATGCCGTCCTCTATTCGCTCGAACCGGAAACCGGGAAGTTGATCTGGAAATGCAACTGCAATCCCGTCCGCAATAAAGCCAAGCGCGAGACCGACAACTACATGATCTCGACGCCCGTCGTCGTCGGTGACAGGCTCTACGTAGGAATGGGCGTTTATCCCGAACATGCGACGACGCCGCGCTCGGCTCATGTCGTCTGCATCGACATCACCAAAAAAGGCGACGTATCGCCGAAAACGCTCGATACCAAGGATCCCGCCAACAAGGGTTCCGCTCTGGTCTGGGCATTCGGCGGCATGATCAACCCGCCACCCGCGAAGGGCAGGCAGGCTTACATGGGTCCAACGATCAGCACGCCGTGCGTGCATGACGGGCTGGTTTACATTCCCGAACTCGCGGGCTACATGCACTGCCTCGACGCCAAGACCGGTCAACGCCACTGGGAGCACGATTTCCGGGCCACGGTCTGGGGCTCGGCCTATTATGTAGATGGCAAGGTCTACGTAGGCAACGAAGATGGCGAGGTCGTGATTTTCGCCGCCGGCAAGGAGAAGAAGATCCTCTCCACCCAGAGCATGGATGACGGCATCCACGGCACGCCGGTCGTAGCCAATGGCGTGTTGTATGTCATCACAAAATCGAAGCTGTACGCGATCAAATGATAGGACCTGTATTATCGTAGCCATCACGCTCCGCGTGATGGATTTGTTGGTAGCATTATTGATCCATTATTTGAATCCATCACGCGGAGCGTGATGGCTACGGTCGTTCTCGGAGTTTTGCTTGGTATTCGCGCGAAAAAACCTTTGGTCGCTCGTCAGAAGTCAGCCGGAGATCGATCCGAACGACCTCGCGCAAGCGGTGCAAACCGAGGCGATGCAAGACGGGCTGGATTACCGCACGCGGCTATTGATTCGCGATAGCGTGGCGGCGCTGCGCGAACATTGGGGAGGAAACCGGGTCGAGCGCTGGCTTTCAGAATGCAGCGAGCACGAAAAGATCGCGACAATTTGCCAGGCGCCATTTGACGAGGTCGGATTTCCTTCGATAAAGAAACGGCTAATGGAAAAAACAAGCCCTGATGATGTTCGTCTCTTTTTTGCCGAATTGGCGAAACCCCTACGAAAGCCGCTGCGAATGAATGTCGGCAGATCGATTGCCCTGATCTTGCGCGAAATGCTGTCGCGCAATACGGAGAATGTTGATGTCGTTGACGAAGTTCCCGCGGAGTTTCGCCAACGACATGATCTACTGGAAAACCTGCTCAAGCGTTATGGCCTGCTACTCGCACATTTCCAGCAACACTACCTGCCGTCGGGCTGGGCCAATCGTCTGGAATACTACGACTCGTTCGGTGAGTTGACGGTCTATCTTGTTGATCCATATGATGTATTTCTCAGTAAACTAACGAGTATTCGCGAAAAGGATTTCGACGACATGCGCGTGGTAAAAAGTCAGCTTGACAAGGCCACGTTGGTTCAACGGATAAGGGATACGATGCAATCCGCCTTCGCTGAACCGAAAACAAAAGATCGATCGCAACACAATTGGAAGCTACTTTTCGGAGAAGACCTACCCTCATGAGCACCACACCTGAACAAGCAAAGGCCCAACTCGACGCACATGTGCGCGAAATCGTCGAGCAGCATTTCAATCCGGAGACCGGCTCGCCGTTCTGGACCGACGCCGTCGCGGGCAAAAATCCCATGCTCAAACTGGATTTCGACCCGCGCAAGGAAGTCAAATGCTTCGAAGACCTGAAGAAATTCAGCCTCTTCGAGGACGATTGGCTCCGCGGCGGCCCCGTTCGCCGCTGGCTGCCGCGAAAACTGAAAGACAAACCGACTTACGTGTTTGAAACCGGCGGGACGACGGGCATCCCCAAGAGCCGAGCCGTCTGCGAAGATCACTGGATCGACTACGAAATCTTCAGCGCGACGCTGCCGGACGAATATTTCCCCAAGGGATCCAACTGGCTAATGCTTGGCCCGTCGGGGCCGCGCCGCCTGCGCCTTGCCGTCGAGCATCTCGCGCAGTTTCGCGGCGGCATCTCGTTCTGCGTCGATCTCGATCCTCGGTGGGTTATCAAGCTCATCAAGAAGGGCTGGGTCGAACACCTCAAGGCCTACCAGGAACACGTCATCGACCAGACGATGGCGATCCTGTCGGCCAATCACGACATCAAGTGCATGTTCTCCACGCCCAAGCTTCTCGACGCTCTGTGCGGGCGTCTCGAAAAAGAAGGAACTTCGCTGAAGGAAAAAGGCATCACCGGAGTCTTCTGCGGCGGCACGGAAATGACGTCGCAGTGGATCCGCTTCGCCATCGAAGAATTGCTCGGCCCGGGCATCTACATCGCCCCAACCTATGGCAACACGCTGATGGGCCTCGCGGCGTCCGAGATGCCAACCAAAGCGGACGGCTACAAGATCAACTACTACGCTCCGCAACCCCGCGCCGTGGCCCAGATCGTCGATTTCGATGATTACAGCAAAGTCGTCCCTTACGGCGCCGAGGGCCGAGTCATGCTGACGACGCTCACGAACGAACTCTTCATCCCGCGTTTCATGGAACGCGATGAAGCCGTCCGCGAGAAGCCGACGGAGAAGTACCCGTGGGACGGCTGCTCGGGCGTGAAGCCGTTCCGCGCCTTCGCCGCGACGACGGTTGTTGGCGTGTATTGATAGCCTTTGCAGAGCATGAACGAAAAAAAGAACGTCAATCGGTGAGATCGGCGTTCTTCTTTGGTTTTCACAATTTTTCGACTGGGCGAAACGCTCAGCGAATCCTGCCCGATTCGAGCCAAATCACGGGATCGATGTTGTACTCGATGGCACGCACGGTTCCGTCGCAGTAGAGCATGTTGAGCGAGCCGCCATGGGAACTGCCGAAGAGTTTGGTGCTGCCGCCGCCAGCGGGGGTCGTGGTCGGCGCCGTGTTGCCGTCGGGCATCGGCAGGTAGTAGGTGGTTCGCTGAATGTCGTTGTCCATGCCGACGTACATGCACTCGTTGTCGCCTGGGTCTTGCCCGGTAAGGTACCAGTTGAAGTTCATCCATTTCTCGCCGACGAGGAACGTATTGCTCGTGCCTCGATCGATCTGTTGGATTCGCGTTCGGCTACAGCGAAAGATGACGCCATCATAACCGGCGGCATAACCTGAGTTTTGGAATCCAGCGGCATCGCCATTGGCGACGGAAACAGGATTTGGTCCGCCGCTGATCTCGTTGTTGATGATGGAACCGCAGATCGCTGCATAATCGCAACGAGCAAGTGTCCCATTGCTGGGGACGGAAACCATCGCGCCGCTGGCGTCGATTGAATTGTAGGCACCGCCACGCGTATCGGCGAATGGCCCGCCGTTTCGTCTCGAGGGACAGTTGAAGAGAGTTATAGGGTGGGCCATGAGCGTTTGCATCGGACTGATCACGGCACCGCCGACGAGTCCCTTGGTGGAGTCGCGCAGTGCGCCTTGCTCGACGTACGGCAAGATGTTGTAGAGCCAGCCACCGGGTTGCTCCGGTCCCGTCCCGCGTTCGGGCGTACCAATCCAGTCCCAACCCCACCCGCCGGAAGGGAATTGCTTGTTGGCGTCGTGGTTTTGGTGCATCGCCAGGCCGATATTTTTCAGGTTATTTGTGCATTGCGTCCGTGCGGCCGATTCGCGCACTTTTTGCACTGCAGGAACGAGCAGTGCAATCAAGATCGCGATGATGGCGATGACCACGAGCAACTCGATCAGCGTAAAGCCGACTCGGCGTTTCTTATTTGGTTGGAGAGGATTCATAGGATTCTCGAACAAAAAATAATGACGAAGCTTTCAGGAAATATCCAGGAAAACTCTGGAGTTATTTCACAATTATAGCAGATTTTTGGCTCACGTGCCGTTTCTACGGTCCGACGATCACAACACGCCGAATGTGCGGAAGGCTTCGGTCGCCTTCATGCCGCCGGCGATGGCGTCGCGCACCTCGTTTTCCGCGTGCACTTTTTCCCACGCTTTTTGGATTACCGCCTCCTCGACAGCGCGCGGCACGACGACTATGCCATCTTCATCGGCAATCACAAGATCGCCTGGCGAAAATCGCACGCCGGCGACCTCCACAGGCACGTCGAAATCGATGACGCGCTGGCGGTCTTTGCTGTCGTAGATGCAGCTGCCGCGGGCGAAAATTGGAAAGCCCATGGAGCGCATCTTGCCGAGGTCGCGCACCATGCCATCGACGATGGCGCCGACACACCCTTGATTACGTGCCGCCGTCGTCAAAAGTTCACCCCAGGTGCCCGAACGGGCCGACCCGCCCGCCGCCGCGATCAGCACGTCGTCGGGTTGGCAGCTATCGACGGCCGCGAGTTCCAACTCATAAGGCTTCGGGTCGGCATGAGCCATGTCGGCCCAGAGCGTCGTCTTGCAGCGGCCGACGAGCACCACGTTAGGCATCGTGAGCGGCAGCAGCGCTACCCTCGGCGACTGATTCGGAAACCCCGCCGCGTCGAGCGCGTCGCACACCACGGCGCTGTAAAGTGTTTTCCTCATCATTTCGAGCGTGATCGGTGTCGGCATGACGCATTCCCCAGGTGCAAAGGAGCCAGGCGGATACAATCGTGCTGTTATACTGGGAAAATGTAACGCCTGTGACGATTTTGGGCGGCAGCGAAACGCAGGATTCACGAATCCCACGCGAAGACGGGGCAGCCAGCAGATGACGCGAGCCGATGGTGGTAGGAGAGCACCATTACGCGGAAAGGATTCCGATCATGGCGACGTTCTACATTTTCCCCTCGCGTCATCTTCTCGGCCAACGCTTCAGCGACGCCATCACGGCACTCTTTCCGGGCAAACGCCTTACGCCCTGGGATTGGCCCGACCTCGCGGAAACCCTCACGGCCCTGATGACGGCACAAGGCGACACTTGCGTCGTCTACCGCGAAGATCTCGACGAAGCGCTGACCCTGCGCGATGCGCTGACGCACCACTTCGGCGCCAGTGCCGACGATGATATCATCGAAGTCCACCTCCCCCTCGGCTTGGCAAACGCCAGCTACCAACGCTGGGAAGGAATGGCGCCGCGCGAACCGGCGCCGGCCAAGGCGGGCTAGGCGCCTTTTTTCCCGTTTAGCGTTCGCGTAAACCGAGCAATCGACAATTTTTTTACAATGGTTTGAGACATCGGTGGCACATGTCGGTGCCGCTATTCAAAAATATCTCAAAAAAACAGCCACCTCCTTCGATTCTGAATCCACATCCCCATTTTCCGACGCTCACACTAGCCAGTGGCGAGCGATGGTTTCTGATGGGCGAGTCGGCCTGAATGCGGTAGATCAAACAGAGGCGCTTCCGCGAGGCGTCATCCACACGGGGAAAAATTGCCATGGCTGATCTGACGCGCGTTAGCATTTCTTTGGAAGAGAATCTCCTGCAGGAATTCGACAAACTCATTGCCAAGAAAGGCTATGAGACTCGCAGCGAGGCGATTCGTGATCTGATCCGCGACCTCCTGATTCGCCAGCAGGCCAGGCAAGCCCACGGCGAACAGGTTGCCGTCGTCACCATGGTCTTCGACCATCACGCGCGTGAACTGGCGGCGAAGCTGATCGACAAGCAGCATCACCATCACGATCTCGTCGTGTCAAGTCTGCACGTTCATCTGGGCGAACGTCATTGTCTCGAGGTCTCGGTGTTGCGCGGTCCAGGCCACGAGGTGATGCATCTGGGCGACGAACTGCTAGCTACCAAGGGCGTCCTGCATGGCGAGATGACTTTCACCGGTGGCGAGGGAGAATTGAAAAAGCTAGGCTAATCGCGGGCTCGAGACCACGACGCAAATCGGAAAAGACGCTTTTTCCCCGGCGGACCGGTCCGCGTGCCGATGGAACCGATACACTACCTTCATTGCCAATCGTAGCGATGCGATTTTGTTTTACCTTTCGGGAGATTGGACGTGGTCACGTTGCGTAAAGTTTTTGTCAGTGTCCTGGTACTGGCGGCCCTGGCGTCGTCGAAAGATTGGTCGCTCGATGCCCAAGGCAAGAAGGCGAAGCCGAACCCCGCCACGAACTGGATCTGGCTCGACGCCAAGGCGGAGGCGAAACAGACCGTGTACTTCCGCAAGGAAATCAGCCTAGGCTACCGCGTCATCAGCGCCAAGCTGTATGGCTCATGCGACAACAGCATGACCGTTTACATCAACGGCAAGGAAATCATCTCGTCGAACGAATGGCAAACGCCCGTCTTCCGCGAGGTCACCGACGCTCTAGCCAACCCCACCAAGACCGACGCTCCGGTGCGCAACATCGTCGCCGTCAAGGCACACAATACCGATGGCGCGGCGGGATTGCTACTCCGCATCGTCATGGACAATTCGAAAAAGCAGACGATCCTTCTGACAACCGACGGCACGTGGAAGGCTTCAAGCACAGCGGGGAAAGGCTGGCAGAATCTGGATTTCGATGACAGCAACTGGAAGAATGCCGTCGTGGTCGGAAAGCTTGGCGCCAAGCCGTGGGACAAGATCAACGAGACCGCGCTGCAGGGCGTCGTGAAAATCAAGAAAGCAACAGCCACGCCGATCGAGCTGATCAAGGTAAAGAAGGACTACAAGGTCGAGCTACTCTACAGCGTGCCGCGCCAGACGCAAGGCTCGTGGGTGAATCTCTGCGTCGATCCCAAGGGCCGACTGATTACCTCCGACCAATACGGCAGCCTCTATCGCGTCACTCCGCCCGCGCTCGGCGGCAAATCCGACGACACCAAGGTCGAGCAGCTTCCCGTCGATCTCGGCGAGGCGCAAGGTTTGGTCTGGGCCTTCGATTCGCTTTATGTGGTTGTCAATCGCGGCAAGAAATACGAAAGCGGGCTTTACCGCGTCACTTCATCCAAGAAAGATGACAATCTCGACAAGAAAGAGCTTCTGAAGAAAATAGAAGGCGCCAGCGAGCACGGCCCCCATGCCGTCGCCATCGGGCCCGACGGCAAATCGCTGTACGTCATCGCCGGAAATCACACCAAACCCATCGCCACCGACAAGACGACCGTTCCTCCGATCTGGGGCGAAGATTTCCTCGTCCCACGACTGTGGGACGCCAGCGGGCACGCCGTCGGCCGAATGGCGCCGGCAGGGTGCATCTACAAAACCGATCCGGCGGGAGAAAGCTGGGAACTCATCTCGATGGGATATCGCAACGAATTCGATATTGCCTTCAATCGCGATGGCGAGCTTTTCACCTACGACTCCGACATGGAATGGGACATGAGCCTGCCCTGGTACCGCCCGACCCGCGTTTGCCATGCCGTGCCCGGCAGCGAATTCGGCTGGCGTGGCGGCACGGGCAAGATGTACGAGTACCACCCCGACAACCTGCCGCCCGTCGTCAACGTCGGCCCCGGCAGCCCTTGCGGCATTACTTTTGGCTATGGCGCCAAGTTCCCGCCGAAGTATCAGGAAGCCCTTTTCATGTGCGACTGGAGCTATGGCAAGCTCTATGCGGTGCACATGAAAGAGAACGGCGCTACCTACACGGGTGAACTCGAAGAATTCCTCAACGGCTCGCCGCTGCCGCTCACCGACGTCGTCGTCAATCCGAAGGACGGCGCACTCTACTTCACGATCGGCGGGCGCAACACGATGTCCGGCCTATACCGCGTCACCTATGTCGGCAAAGAATCGACGACGCCCTACCCGATGCCCGGACGCACTGCCGATTCGCCGATGGCGCAGCGCCGCAAGCTTGAATCTTACTACGGCAAGAAAGATCCCGCCGCCGTCCCCGCCGCCTGGCCCTACCTGAGCAGCAGCGACCGCTTCCTGCGTTACGCTGCCCGCACCGTGCTTGAATTCCAGGACCCGGCAACCTGGGAAGCGAAAGCCCTTGCGGAAACCAATCCGATCGCACGGATTCACGCGTCGATCGCGCTCTCTCGTCTTGGCGTGAAATCGAAGCAGACAAACATACTCGAAGGTCTCAACGCCATCGACGTCGGCAAACTGACGGCAGCGCAGAAGATCGACTTGCTTCGCGCGTATCAACTCGCGTACATCCGACTCGGGGCCGGCGCGACCGCCGTGAATACCGCCGTCGGTAAACGGTTGCTCGCGATCTATCCGTCTGCCGAACGCGAAGTAAACGCCGAACTCTGCAAGGTGCTCTGCCATCTCGAAACGCCCGGCGTAGTCACCAAGACGCTCGACCTGCTCGCGAAATCGCCAACGCAAGAAGATCAAATCGAATACGCCCTGGCGCTGCGCACCGTCAAAACCGGCTGGTCCATCAAACAGCGCGAGGACTACTTCAACTGGTTCCACAAGGCCGCCAACTACCGCGGTGGCAATAGCTTCCACGCCTTCCTGCGTAACATCCGCAACGACGCCATCAAGATGTCGCTCAGCGACGAAGATCGAACTGCCCTAAAGACGGTGCTTGAAGCAACGCCGACGCCCAAGGCGCCGAAGTTCACCTTTAAGCAACGGCCCGTCGTCAAGAAGTACACCGTCGATGAACTGCTGCCCGCCCTCGAAAAGGGCCTTGTCAATCGCGACTTCGCCCAGGGCCGCAATCTCTTCGGCGAGGCGAAATGCTTCGTCTGCCATCGCTTCGCCAACGAGGGCGGAGGCACGGGACCGGATCTCACGCAAGTCATCGGCCGATTCGGCCCGCGCGACCTGCTCGAATCGATCATCGAGCCGAGCAAGGTCGTCAGCGATCAATATGCCGCCATCATCGTCAGCACGACCGATGGCCGACAAATCATCGGCCGCGTCGTGAACCTGGCGGGCGACAACATGATGATCAACACCGACATGCTCGATCCCAATAAGCTGATCGGCGTCAACCGCAATCTCGTCGAGTCGATCGAGCACTCGAAAATTTCGATGATGCCCGAAGGCCTGATCGACACCTTCACCCGCGACGAAATCCTCGACCTGGTGGCGTATCTCTACTCCCGCGGCGATCGCAGCCACAAGATGTTCCGCAAGGATTAGCCATTTTACGATTGGCGAGCCGGGAGCGTCAGCGACCGGAGGTGTCGTGGTGTCGTCGTCGGCAACCTCCAGTCGCTGACACCCCCGGCTCGCCAATCCTTTGCACGCTTCACCGCCCGATCAATTTGTCGAAATCATTTTCGCTAAGGATGGCCACGCCGAGTTGCTTGGCCTTGTCGAGTTTGCTGCCCGCTTTTTCGCCGGCAACCAGATAGCTGGTGTTTTTCGAAACGCTGCCCGTCGCCTTGCCTCCCAGCGAACGGATGAGCGATTCGATTTCGTCCCGGCCATATTTGGCGAGCGTGCCGGTGACGACGAACGTCTTGCCGGTGAAGTCGGCTCCGCCTGTTGCCGAGGGCGCGGGGCGTTCATCTTGCGTCAGCTTCACGCCAAGCGAGCGCAGCTCGTCGATGATCGATCGATTGTACGAATCGCGAAAGTAGTCATGGATCGCCTGAGCCATGATCGGACCGACGCCTTGAATTTGCACGAGGCGATCGACCGGCGCGTCGGCGAGGGCGTCGATCGAGCCAAATGCATTGGCGAGGAGATCGGAAACGCTATCCCCCACGTGTGGAATCGCCAGCCCGGCAAGCAGCCGAGCGAGCCCGCGCTCCTTGCTGGCCGCGAGACCATCGAGCAGGTTTTGGGCCGACTTTTTGCCCATTCGTTCGAGACTGACGAGTTGCTCGAGCGTCAGTCGATACAAATCGCTGATCGACTTCACCAGGCCGGCATCGACGAGTTGCTCGATGATTTTCTCGCCAAGACCTTCGATGTCCATCGTGCTGCGGCGTGCGAAGCCACGGAGAATTTCCTTTACCTGAGCGAGACATTTGCGCCCGCCCGTGCAGCGAAAGAACGTGCCGTTCTTGTCGCGCTCGACAGGACTGCCGCAGGCGGGGCAGCTGGCGGGGAACTCGAATATCGATTCAGCCCCCGTGCGTGCACCAGGTTCGGAGCGAATGACGTACGGAATAATCTCGCCCGCCTTCTCGACGATGACGGTATCGCCAACACGGATGTCCTTGGACTCGATGAAATCGGCATTGTGCAAGCTGGCACGGCTCACGGTCGTGCCGGCCAATTTGACCGGCTCCAGATTGGCGACCGGCGTGAGCGTGCCCAGCTTGCCGATCTGTATCTCGATCGATTTCAGCTTGGTGATTCCCTGCTCCGCGGCGAATTTGTACGCGATCACCCAGCGCGGCGATTTGGCGGTCATGCCGAGCTTTTTTCGCTGAGCGAAATCATTGACCTTGATGACCATGCCGTCGGTTTCGAAGCCGAGGTCATGGCGTTTCGTCGCCCAGCTATTGCAATAGTCGATGACTTCGCCGATTGTGTCGAACGAGGCAATATGCGGATTGACGGGGAAGCCGAATCGCTTGAGCAATTCGAGCGAATCGAGATGCGTATTCACGACGATACCTTCGCAGGGCCCGAGCGCGTAGGCGAAGAAACGCAGCCGACGCCGCCGGCATTCCTTGGGGTCGAGCAGCTTTAACGTGCCTGCTGAGAGATTGCGCGGATTCGCGGCCGGCTCGAGGCCTTTGTCGATCCGACCGCGGTTGTAATTGGCGAAATCGGCACGCGACATGTAGACTTCGCCGCGCGTCTCGAACAATGGCAGCGGTTCGGGCAATTTTAGGGGCACGTCGTTGATGGTGCGGATGTTATGGGTGACGTCGTCGCCTTGTTCGCCGTCGCCTCGCGTTGCGCCTATGCTCAGCGCGCCGTCGCGGTAGGTGATCGACATCGCCACGCCGTCGATCTTGAGCTCGACGACGTACGTGGGCGTTTCACCCTGAAGCAGTTTGCGGACGCGCTGATCGAATTCGCGCAAGTCGTCGGCACTGTAGCTATTGTCGATCGACAACATCGGCTCACGATGCTTGACGGTGACGAAGCCATCGATCGGCTGCCCGCCGACTCGCTGCGTCGGGCTGTCCGGAGATTGCAGTTCCGGATGCTCGGCCTCGAGCCGCTTGAGTTCGTCAAGCAGCCGATCGTACTCGCGGTCCGATATCTCCGGCTTTGCCTCGACGTAATAAAGATAGTTATGGTAGGTCAATAGCTGGCGTAGTTCGGTGACGCGTTTTTGTGGTGTGGACATGGCGGCCTCGGGAAAAAGCTCTTAGCTATCAGTCGTCAGCTATCAGCAATACAAAAATCGACTTCGGCTGATATTCTGCACCCACCGAAAACCAACGGCCAGGAAGCTGTTTCATTAATTTGTGGCGACAAGCTGCCAGCTTGCCCCACGTTCTGAAACAGCTTCTAAACTAATTCTTCGTCACCACCTCGTCCAAATTCAAAATCACACTCGCCAGGATTGTGTACGCTGCCAGATCGGGCGCGGCTATCGAATCGTCGCGCGGCGATTCGCCCACGCGCAGCAGCGCCTCGGCGGCTTTGGGATTGGTGCGGTAGATCTGCAATTGTTTTTCCAGAGCACGCTGCAAGATGCCAATCTCGCGTTCGGTTGGCGTTCGCGCCGTTGCCAGCCGCCAGGCGTACGCCAAGCGTGCCTCGGGCGATTTCTCCTTTTGGATCATCCGCTCGGCAAACTTTCGCGACGCTTCCACATAGGTCGGGTCGTTCATGAGCACCAGTGCCTGCAGCGGCGTGTTCGTCCGCGACCGCCGCACCGTGCACGTCTCGCGGTCCGGGGCGTCGAACGTCACCAGTTGCGGCGGCGGACTGGTGCGCTTCCAGAAGGTGTACATCGTTCGTCGATACAGGTCCTTGCCCTTGCTCTGCACGAAGAACTGGGCCGACCAGTTCTTGCTGTCTTGCCGCGAGGCGAGTTCCTGCCAAAGGCCAGCGGGTTGATACGGGCGAACACTCGCTCCGCCAATCTCGCGGTTGAGCAGGCCACTGATCGCCAGGGCCTGATCGCGGATAAATTCGGCCTGCAAGCGAAAACGCGGGCCTCGCGCCAGCAAGCGATTTTCCGTGTCGCGATCCAACTCGCCCATGGGGACGACCGACGACTGCCGATATGCCGCAGAGGTGACGATCGTGCGGATCAGATCGCGAACGCTCCAGGCTTTCCGTTTGGAATCGCTCGCCGGATTTGAGAACTCGATAGCGAGCCAATCGAGTAATTCGGGATGGCTGGGCAACTCGCCTTGCGAGCCAAAATCCTCGACGGTTTTGACTAGACCCGTCCCGAAAAAAAGCTGCCAGTAACGATTGACGATAACGCGGCTCATTAAAGGATGCGCGGGATCGGTCAGCCAGCGGGCGAGCGCCAGACGATTCACGTCCACACCCTTGGCTAGCGAAGGCAGAAACGCGGGGACGCCGGCGGACACCTTCGCTCCCTTCTTGTTATACTCGCCGCGAAGCAGCATGAAGGTATCGCGCGGCTTGGCCATCTCCTGCATGACCATCGCCGTCGATGTGCCCTGCGATTCGAGCGTCGCCTTCATGGCGGCAAGCGAGGCTTCCTCGGCACTGATGCCGCGAGGCCGAACGGTCGTGCGGAAATACTCCTGCAAGCGATTTTTCTGAACCGGGCTACGCTCCTTGGCGGGTGTTCTCAAGATCACGCCGATCTCGTCGGGCAAACTCGCACGGCCGTGCGGTTGTGCGGAATCGGTAACAGATACACGAAAGCGCCCGAACTGATGACGGCCGAACTTCGAGTGAAACTCGATCGTGATTGCGAGACTGACCTTGCCCTGACCACCAATCGGCGCGAACGAGAAGACAGCATCCGCCTGCTTGCCGACGCTAGGGAAAATACCCCATCCAGTCCCGGCGTTGCCGTCGATTGCATTGGTAACCGGATAATCCTTCTGCTCGATTGTCGCGGAAGCCTTCTGAATAGTGACCGGTCGCCCGGCGCCAGCTTCGAGCGGATCTGCGTTGCGATAGCTGGCGCGGATATTTGTCAGCACGAAATTGCCGTTCTCGGATCGGCCTGGACCGTTTGCCTTGAAACTCGGATCGGGCAGGACTTCGAGCCGAATCGCCGTGGCTCCCGTGTTGACAATGCCGGTGATGGTGTAGGTCTCCGTCGCGGGATTGATGCCACTGGCGAGGATCGAACCGTCGGCCTGTCGAGTAAGCGTTGCTCCTCCGGCGGACTTGATTGTTTGCACGTCGAAGGCCTTCCAGGCGATGACTCCGTCGGCGAGTGCGCCCGCCTGCCATTTCGCCTGGGCGGCATCGAGTTCGCCGTTTGGCTCGGTCCGTTTCTTGCTCAACTCGGCAAGCTGGGCGTCGATCTTGGCGATCGCTTCGAGCGTCCGTTTCGATGGCGCCTTGATGACCGGCGCGGCATTTCCTTTGGATCCGTCCAGGCCGCGTTCCGGCACGTTGTTGAAGAACGCATAGAGCTGATAAAACTCACGCTGCGAGATCGGGTCGTACTTGTGGTCGTGGCACTGTGCACACGTCATCGTCAGTCCCAACCAGACCGTGGATGTCGTATTCACGCGATCGACGATGTAGTTGTTGAGATACTCTTCGGGTATAGCTCCGCCTTCGAAGTTGATCATGTGGTTGCGATTGAACCCGCTCGCTATCTTTTGCTCCACGGTCGCATTGGGCAACAGGTCGCCAGCGAGTTGCTCGACAGTAAAGCGATCGAACGGCAGATCGTTGTTGAACGCATCGATCACCCACTCGCGCCAGCGCGTCATGTCGCGCCCGGCATCGATGTGGTAGCCATGCGTATCGGCGAAACGAGCGGCATCGAGCCAATCCACCGCCAGGCGCTCGCCATAGTGCGGCGAACCAAGGTATCGTTCGACGACGCGCTCGTACGCGCCCGGCTGTTTGTCATTGAGAAACGCATCGATCTCGGCCAGGGTCGGCGGCAGGCCGGTCAGGTCCAGCGCGAGGCGGCGGATCAGCGTCGTGCGGTCGGCCTCGGGGGATGGTTTGAGGCCTTCCTTTTCAAGCCGTGCCAAAATGAATCGATCGATGTCGTTGCGCACCCACTGGCCTTGCTGAACCTTGGGAAGCGACGGACGAGCAGGCGCGACGAACGCCCAATGGGCCGCGTATTCAGCGCCCTGTTCGACCCAGCGTTTGAGCAGGTCGATTTGTACTGCAGTTAGCTTTTTGTTCGATTTCGGCGGCGGCATCTGTTCCGAGGCGTCGGTGGACAGAATTCGACGCAGCAGCTCGCTTTCGCCCGGCTTGCGGGGCACTATCGCATGCCCGCCGCTGCGAAGCTTGGCGAGAGCGCCGTCGCGCGTATCCAGCCGCAGCTTGGCCTTGCGCTGTGCTTCGTCGGGCCCGTGGCAGGTGAAACACGTATCAGAGAGAATGGGCCGAATGTCCCGATTGAAGTCGATCGAGGGCCGATTTGATATTTTCTTTTCACTCGCTCGTGGACCGCGATCCATGCTCGTAAAGAGGAGACTGCCAACCAATAGAACCGCGATAAGGATTCGAGCCATGACCGCCTCGGGGTAGTATGCACATATCGATGGGGCGATACGTGTATTTTCCGAAGTTTTATGGCATTTGCGTAGATGAATTCTGAAATCGCCGCGCCAGGTCTCTGATTCAACCCGCCGCCTGGGGTGGCAACTCCCTGATCTCGATCGCGCGAAAGCGAATGAATGTCGCTGGATTGTTCAGGCGAATTCCGATGCGGCCCGAAGCGCCGACGCCGTCAACCTTGACGTCTGCAGTTGTCTCACCATCAACCTTGAGGACGACGTGCGAACCGCGAACGATCACCTCCACGGTGTACCACTTGTCAGGCTTGGGCGATAGATTCGTCTTCGTAAGGGTGACGATCGTCTTCTTGTTTTCAAAGAGCAAGGCTCCCGTCATGGGAGAGTGGCTCGCGCTGATCGGAACCCGAATCGCATTTTTCAAGGTCTCGCGGACCATGAGATCGGCATATCCCTTTGCACTGACGCGGACCTCGCAGCGAAGATGAAAGTCGCCAAACGTGCCCTTGGAATCGAGGTAGGCGATGCCAGTTCCGTGGATCTCTTTGTCCTTGACGACCCAATCTTTGGGTTCGCGCAGATCCCAGCCGGACAGATCTTTTCCATTGAAGAGCGGTCGCCATGCGGCTTTCGGCGGAACAGTCGCCTCCGGCTTCTTCTTGAGCACTCGGCTTGTCATCCAAAGGTCAAGTTCTGCGTGGCCACCGGGCAGTTCGCGAGTATGAAAGTACATCCGCTGTCCGTCTGGCGAAATCCACGGGCGGCCCGAATTCACTTTTCCAAACGGCGTTCCAAGCGACATGGGAGGTCCGAACGGCTGACCAACTCCTGCCCGCAGGTGATAGCGCGTTTCAAACGGCGGCATGCTCATGATCGTCGTGATGATCATTCGACCGTCCGGCGATATCCAGTTCGGCGTGTCGAACGACTCCGTGTTGACCGGTTCGGGAAGCAATGTCTCGTTGCCAAACGGCTCGTCGCGCGATTTTCGCGTGAACGTCAGAATCTCGCCGCTTCTTTTCCCTCCATGGCGCATCGACGTCAACAGCAGCGTGAGGCCGTCCGCGGATAGCACGGGTGCACGCTCATACGAATTCGAGTTTATAGGACTCGGCAACCGAACCGGCGTGCCGAACGGGTCGTCAACGGACTTGCGCGTCGCCAGCCAGATATCGTCCTTCTCGCTGCCGTCCCGCGAGGAACACAATGCCAGGAGCAACCCATCTGCTGACATTGACACTTCCTCGCGCACGTCCACGTTGATGTAGTCCGGCAGCGGCACGGCATTCGGGAACGGTTCCTCGCGATTCTTGCGACGGCTGGTCCAGATTTTTCCGTCGCGGGCAAAGACGATCGTGCATTCGTCGCCCGTCAATGTGGCACTGAGGTTCCGTTTCCCTGAGTTGATCCCGGTTCCCAGGTTTACCGGCGTGCTCCATTCGTATTCGGGCGAAGTGAGGATATCGACGGAAGTTGGTTCCGGCGGCAGCCAATCGGCCTTGACCCACTTCACGCCGACGACTTTGCCATGGTGATTATTGCCCGATGCATCGATGAGCTTTTCGCCTTCACCTTCATCGCAGTGGTAAAGGGCGACAGTGTCCTTGTCGGCCGTGAAAAGGTTGGCGGGCGTGAAATCGTCGGTGTACCGCGCAACCTTGGAGATGCGGACTTCGTCCATGTGACCATGAAAGAAACTATTGAGGGGAGCAATCGGTGCGACCTTATCGACTCCGAGGCGGAAATGGCTATCCTGAAGAGCCGCGGCCTCGGGTGGGACAGCTTTGACGATTCCGCCCGGCAGACGTTTGCCGTTGATAAAGAGCTGCGGCTTTTTGCCGTCCCATACACCGGCGATGTGCGTCCATTCGCCGTCGGGGACCGGCGCGTTGAGACCAGCATAGTTGGCGTCGAGTTCGCGCCTGGCCAGGAAGACCATGTTGCCGTTCATGCGGGCGAGAATCAGCGCGCTTTTGGGGCTGACACCGGTGACAAGATCCTCGATTGGTCCCGGCGCCTTGGCGAATTTCACGCGCATCTCGATCGTTACCGGCTGGTCCGTCTCATAACGCAACGACGGTATTTCGATGTGGTTGGTTTGGCCATCGAATTCAAGCGCATAGTTTCCCGGCGGGCGCGGCCGCACTGGCGGCGCCGTTTCCGGCAACTCCTTGATCTCGACCGCCTTTACCTCGAACTCGGCATCCTTTCCCTGAAGACTGAACCGCAGTTCTCCATGGGTGACGTTCGTCGTTTCCGGGTCGGTCCAGTCAAGTGCCTGCTCGCCGTTCACGAAGGTGCGAAAGTGCTTGCCGCGAGCGATGATTTCGAGCGTGAACCATTCATTCGGTTTCGTTCGCTGTTCGCGCACGATGGTGGTGTGGGCCTTGAAGTTGACCGACGTCATCAGGGCGCCGGTATGCATGTTTCCCTTTTCGTTGTTCATGTAGAGCCAATAACCTGCGCTCGATCGCTCGCCCTGGCCGCGCAGGACGAAACTGGCCGTGCCTTTGACGTACCTGGCATGAAGGCGAAGGTGAAAGTCGCGAAAATCGGAGCGTTCGGTGAGGAGCCACGCCTGATTCCCCCTGCCGACCAGGCGGCCATCTGCGACTGTCCAGACGCCGGAACGCTCCTTGCCAAGCCTCCAGCCCTTGAGATCCTTGCCGTTGAAGAGTTGGGTCCATTCGCTATCGATAGTCGGCGGATTGGGTGAATTTGGGGGCAGTTCCTTGATCTCGATCTTGCGGAACCGCACGAGAGTGTCGCGCGACGATACCTGGAACACGATATGGCCCTTGGCGCGACCACTCGCCTGCTCGTATTTCGCTGTCACTTTTCCATTGACCATGAGCGTGATGTTTGGCCCTTGGGCGATTATTTCGAGGTTCATCCACTTATCGTGGGGCGACGGGATAGGCACGTTGGATTTTAGGACGGTCTTTCCGTTGATTTGCAGCGACCCTGTAGGATGCACCGTGCTGCTCTGGTTGATTCGCATGACGGAGCCGAGCGGAGAATCGCCGGTTGGTTCGCCGGCGCAACGGAAGCAAATCGCGCTCTCGCCGGGGTAATTGATCTGAGCCTCGGCTCGAAGATGAAAGTTGCCGAAGTCCGCGCGGTCGCTGTAAAGGTTTCGATTCGCCGGCCCGCGCCCTGCGAGCGTGCCGCCCTCGACCTTCCAGCCATCGGGTTGTTGCGGATGGGTATGCCAGCCCGCGAGGTCCTTGCCGTTGAAGATCGGCGTCCATTCGCCTACGGGCACGGGCCGGGTCGGTTTTGACGCTGGCAGTTCCTTGATCTCGATCTTGCGGAAGCGAATGACCGCTTTCGCGTCCCCGTCTACCGCGACGGAACCGGAGACGTGGGTGGTATCGATCCAATCGGTGACGACCTTGCCATTCACTTTGACGGTAATGTGCGGACCGTCGGCTATGACCTCTTGCGTGAACCATTGGCCCGGCGCGAGCGGCTTTTCATTCGAGAGAGTCAGGACAGAGGCCGTGGCCGACTCTGGCGGAATTACCAGGAGAGTTCCCGTCTGGCGCACACCACCGAGGCTGCTAAAGAGAGCGTTATAGCCAGGCGGGCCTGCGGGCCCCCAACCATCGACTCGAAAGCGCTGGCTTCCGACGCCGGGTTGATCCATCATTGCTTCGATACGGAAATGGAAATTCCGATAATGTTTGCGAGAGCTCAGAGGCCCAGGTCCGCTCGCGACAAGTTCGCCTTTCTCGATGCGCCAGAATTTGTGTGTGGGAGGGGGCAAGTTCCAGCCTGTCAGGTCTTTGCCGTTGAAGAGTTGGACCCATTCAGTATTGTTGATGGGCGCGGGCGGGTCAGGAGGCAACTCGTTGATCTCGATTTTGCGGAAGCGGACGACCGTGTTCGGCATCACCAGCAATGTGAGATAGCCCCGCTTCCACATAGGATCGGCGTCGGGGCAGTCCGCGACCACCTCGCCGTTCACCTTGATAACGATGTGAGTACCCCGGGCGATGATTTCCTGGGTGAACCAGGTATCCGGCAGAACCGGGCTGGTTTTGGGGCCGTACTTGGGCGACGTCTGATCGGCGCTCTGCAACAAAGTTCCTGTGTACTGTGCTTTGGCAAAATCACTTAACCGACTACCTATCACGGCACGAAACCCGCCGAGGCTGCCGTTCTGCGATCCGAAGGGGCAGCGAAAGCAAACACCGCCATAGCCGGCGGCGTTGATTTGGGCCTCGACGCGGATATGAAAGTTCTCATAGTCGCCGCGCTGCGTGTAGAGGTAACCCAGGTCTTGCCCGCGTCCGATCAATTCGCCGCCAGCGACCTCCCATTTTCCTGGAAATTTCGGGTCGGTCTTCCATCCGTTCAGGTCCTTGCCGTTGAAAAGGTGGGTCCAGCCATCTTGGAGGCGGACACGGAGCCGTTCCTTCGCATGAACTTTGATGTGTTGTTGATGAATCAGGACATTGTCCTTGAATGCAGTGAGGTGATAAGAGAATCCCGGTTCAAGAAAGAAATGGTTCATGTCGTTCGGATCAAGCTTGACTGGATGTTGCAGGTCGCCGGGTTCGATCATGTATTGGATGTGATCGGGGTTATCCACGAAGAGCGTGCCATAATCGGCTCGCGGCACTGAAGAAAAATATCGAGGTGCAACAACGGGGGCCGCCAGCGTTGCGAGGGCTAAGAGGCAGGTGAATGCGCCCGCTGTTATCCGCATCGATCGGCGTTCCAGGACAATAGTTGTTCCGAGGGCGACGATGGGGAGACCGCCGACGAGCATCAGCGGGGCGACGAGCCTGCCCAGGTCGGTCAGTCCGACCCAGCCTGTGCTCAAGATTAATGCCCCGGCAAACGACGTCAGTATTCCCAGAACAACTAGACCGATTGCAAGCACCCAACTCATCCGTGAACGTGTCGGCGATAGCGTGGCCTGCTCAGTCGCAGCCTCCAGGTTAGCGGGACGCGGCTCGCTGTGGACATATCGCCCCGCCTGCACGTCGGCCAGGCGTTGCCTTAGAACCTCGGCGACTTCCGCTGCCGATTGGAAGCGGTCGCCGGGCTTTTTCGCGTGAAGCTTCTCGATGATGCCGCACAGCCACTCGGGAATCTCGTTGTTGTTGGTACGGATCGGCGTTGGCGTGTCCTCGGCCACGCGCTTCATCACGGCAAGGGTCGAATTGGCGCGGAAGGGTGGCTTGCCCGTGCACATCACATACAACACGCTGCCAAGGCTGAAAAGGTCCGAGCGATGATCGATCGCATCGCCGTTGGCTTGCTCCGGCGACATGTACATCGGCGTCCCCGCGACCGTGCCGGACTGCGAGACGCTTGCGTCGTCCTTGGAACGTGCCAGACCGAAGTCGGTAATCTTGACGCGCTCGACGCCGTTCTCCAGCAAGATATTGCCTGGCTTGATGTCGCGATGAATCAACCCCTGGCCATGCGCGGCGGCGAGACCCTCGGCAATCTGCGAACCAATTCGCAGGATCTCCTTGACCGAAAGCGGACCGATTTTTTCGAGCTTATCGTGCAGCGTCATTCCGCCGATGAATTGCATGGCGAGGTAAGGTATCTGCGCTTTCTCATTGACCTCGTAAATCGCGACGACGTGCTCGTGCGTCACCGCCGCCGCGGCACGTGCTTCGCGAATGAAGCGCTGGCGTGCCGCGCCATTGGCGGCGATTTGTGGCGCCATGATCTTGATCGCGACGAGCCGGTGCAACGATTCGTCAAACGCCTTGAGTACGACCCCGAATCCGCCTTTGCCAACCACGGACAGGATTTCATACTTGTCCAGCCGTCCGATCGAGCCAGGCTTGGTTGATGGCTGCAAGAAACCCAAATCCTCGTCGGCGATTCCGCCTGTCGGATTGACCGTCGCCATGGTGACGGCGCTGACGTCCATCGGGGCCGCCTGGGTCGGGCTTTCGCGAAGTTTGTCCATCGCGATGACAAGTGCCGTCTCGTCGCCGGTCGGCGCGGAAGCGAGGTTTCGTGCCGTCCTGTCCCAAGTCGGACCGCTGGCGACGAGGCGTTCGATCTCCGCCTGGCAGACCGAGCACGATCCGAGATGCACTTGCAACGCATCTTTCTGATCGACGGGAAGCGCTTCGTCCAGCAGTTGCTGTAACAACGTGGTTTTAGGGCATGGTGTCATGGCATATTCCACAAGCCCCAGGATGAGCGCAGCGAATCCCGGGGGTGAACGTACCTCGACCCCCAGGATTCTCTGCGCTCATCCTGGGGTTTGATTCATTCCGCCTGCAAACTCCGAATCTCGGACTTCAGCTTCGCCATCACTCGGCTCTTGGCCAAATACACCGCGGCGATACTGATGCCGAGAGCCGAGGCAACGGCGGCTCCGCCTCGGCCTTCCACGGCGGTCTGCCAGAACGCCTGCCAGGTGTTACCAGTGCAGTCCGCCTTCACGCGCTCTGCCGCCAGGTTGAATAGTTGCCGTTCCCATTCAAGATCCCAGGCTGCCTGATCGCTCGGCGCTGGCGTCTCGCTGAACATCTGCATCGTCGCATTGTCGCTCGCAGGTGTCGGCAGGCGTTTGTGTTGTCTGACAAAATCGTAGAGCCGACGATGGGCGACCGTAAACAACCAGCTGCGAAAAGGACCGCGCCCCGGATCGAACGCACCGACCGCCCCTACTACACCGCGCAGCACGTCTTGCGTCAGGTCGGCGGCGTCGGCGTCTTGCAATCCGTGACTGCGGGCGAATCGATACACGATCGGAGCGTAAAGGGCGACGAACTCACGCCAGGCCGAATCGTCCGCGCGGTCGACCAGGCGCACCAGCAAGCTCGCACGGGTTGAAGGAATATCTGCCATTAGCGGGCCTCACCATGACTTCTCGCGCCGATCCAGAATCTATCGCGAGAATTTCCAGATTTTCCGAATTGGTCACAACTCCTTGCGAAACACAACCATGCTGTCGCCCTGCGAATAGAAATCTTTCAGAATCGCGTGCTGTTCGTAGCCATTCTTGAGGTAAAACGCGCGTGTCAAATTGTAGAGAGGCAGCGAACCAGTTTCGATGAACAGCACTCGCCCTCGGTGCCGATCGCGAATATCGTTCTCGACATGGCGCAACAACCGCGTTCCCGCGCCGCGGCCTTGTGCCTTTTTGTCCACTGCGATCCACCAGAGTTGCCAGGTTCCTTCGGTCATCTCGGCCGGCGCGTAATAGACGTAGCCGAGAATCTTGCCGGAGTCTTCCAGTGTAAAGGCGAAATGCCCGTCGGCCTGATTGACGGCATGGTAATCGTCGAGCACTTCGCGCAATGCGACGATTTCGAGTGGCTTGAACAAGCCTGTCTGCTCCGTCAGAGCGACGAGCGTATCGGTATCCGCTGGAGTGGTTGGTCGAATCATGGTGTCGTTATATTAGGGCCACAAGGTCGCGGTTTTTGGTCAACCTTTGTGCACGGGTTTTCGTTATGATACAATGATAATGAATGAGGTTCATAGGTAGGACGAAGCGGACAATGCCACTTGTATATCGCGCGATGAAGAAGGATGCCGACGGTTTTCCGACTGTTGCCCCATCCGCGTCTGCATTGGGAGTACGGCCCGGAATAGACATCGATCTCGACAACGAATCAAATGTGATTGTGAACCAGAAAGGAATGTCTGTGTCTCCATCTTGGCGCGACATCTCCATCTTCCGAATCCCAAAGCGTCTCGGAGGACAAGGTCGGAATAACACCTATTGTTTTAAGATGGGAGAAGGTCCGTTTCATCAATCAGACTTTGCCAAGGGACTTGAACTCGTGCCCGACTCAGCGAATCACGGCATCGTATGTCCCAAACAAACGACCTCGCTGATCCAATTCGAAGCAGACCTGGCGGCGACGCGAAACAATTGGAAGATTGACGAGGCTTGAAATGGTTCAACGAATTGTTGGAAACGATAACTACCTCAAAGTGGTTCATGGATTGCTGGAAATGTACCGGCTCACTCGCGAAGGCAAGTTTGATTCTCCAGAAGCCGATGCAATCCGCGATGAAATGGACGCGCCTTGGGCGGCACTGTCGGAATCAGAACGAGTGAAGATGCGAGAACTCTCCGAAGCGATCAACGCGATTAACGGCTATAGGATCATCCCGGACAAGGCGTAATTCATCGACTGGCAACTCGGAACCCGAAAGGAATTTTTCCATGAACATCGACCTCCGCCGACGTACTGACGACGTGGCCGCCCGTCTCACTCAGCTCCGGGACTCTCTTTGACCTGGTCAACAAACGCAAGGAGCGCGATCGTCTCACCGAACTCATGGGCCAAAACAACTTCTGGGACAACCAGGAAAAGGCCCAGCAAACGATCCAGCTGCTCAAACCGCTCAACGGCATGATCGGTCCCTTCGACGCTCTCGCCAGCGACGTGGAAAATCTCAACGCGCTCGCCGAGCTTTGTGCCGAGGATGGATCGCTGGAAGGCGAGCTCGAGACCGAATTGCAATCGGTTGAGAAGAAGCTCGGCGACTTCGATCTTCGCGCCATGTTCACCGGACCGCAGGACGCCTCGGACGCCTTCCTCAAGATCAGCGCCGGCACGGGCGGCACCGAGGCGTGCGACTGGGCCCAGATGTTGCTGCGCATGTACACCCGCTGGGCTGAACGGCACGACTACAAACTCGAAATGATCGACGAGCTGAAAAACGACGAGGCTGGCATCCGCAGTGCTACCATCGCCATCCGCGGCGATTACGCTTACGGCTACCTGCAAAGCGAGATCGGCGTGCACCGCCTGGTGCGCATCAGCCCGTTCGACTCGAACGCCCGTCGGCACACGTCGTTTGCTGCTGTCGATGTCGCGCCCGATATCGAGGGTACGATCAACATCGAGATCAAGCCAGACGATCTGCGGCGAGACACCTTCCGCAGCGGTGGGCCTGGCGGGCAGCATCAGAACAAGACCGAATCGGGCGTTCGTTACACGCACATACCGACGGGTATCGCTGCCGAGAGCCGAACTGAACGCAGCCAGCACAAAAACGATGCCAACGCGCTGGCGTTGCTCAAGGCAAAAATGTTCCGTGTCGAGGAGCAGAAACGCAAAGCCGAGACGGAAAAGCAGTACGACGAAAAAGGCGAAGTGAGCTGGGGCAGCCAGATTCGCAACTACGTCATGCAGCCCTACACGCTGGTCAAGGACGTGCGGACGGACACGCAATCGGGCCAAATCCAGGCGGTGCTCGACGGCGAAATCGACGAATTCATCCAGGCCTTTCTGCGCGCAAAGGCCGCGAAGGAAAACAAGAAATAATTTCGAATTGCAGATGCTCGAACCCGTTCTGATCCTGCTCGGCGGTATGCTTGGCGCGGGCCACTGCCTGGGCATGTGCGGCGGGTTCGTGCTCACGCTCGGCGCCTCGGCGTCGAGTGCTCGCGCGAATCTTTGCCGACAACTTGTATACTCGTCGGGGCGGATCGCCGTCTACGCGCTGGCGGGAGCATTTGTGGGCTACGGTGCGTGGCGGCTGAACGCTGGCTTGGGGACGGTCATCAACATCCAGGCGTCGCTATCGATCCTGGCTGGCGTGCTGCTAATTGCCGAGGGATCGTTCTCGGCGGGATTGCTGCGCCGGCCATTCGCTGGCGTGCAGGCGTGTCCCGGCGCGTCCACGTTCGCGGCGCTCTTGCGTGCGCCGGGGTGGTCCGCCATCTTTGTCGCAGGCTGCGTGAATGCGCTGCTGCCCTGCGGCCTGGTTTATGCGTATCTCGCCCTCGCGGCTGGTTCGGGTAACCTGTTCAGCGGGGCGGCGGTCATGGCGCTCTTTGGTCTCGGCACGGTCCCGGCGCTGCTGATCGTCGGTCTTGCAGGCACTGCAGTGCCGGTTCGCTGGAGGCAGCGCGTCTTCCACGCTGCGGCGTGGTGCATGCTTCTCACGGGCGTGCTCTCCATTTCGCGAGGCGTTGCCGCCTTCACCAGTGAAGACGAACCGCCGCCCAACTGTCATCCAGCTAGCACGACGGGTTAGTTGCCCCGTTTACTTTTTCTTCGTGTGGTATTGGTCATACGCGGGATTGATATGGAACACGATGCGTCCCGTGATATCGTGCAGTTTGCCCCCAACCTTGATCGGATAGCGGAACGGCTCCGGCGAGGGAATCACGTTCGCGGATATGCCAGGTTGCCTTCCTTTCTCGATGGTTTCGGTTCGGACGGGCGGATTCCAGATGGCCGAGGTAAGCTCCTTGCTCAGGTTCTGCCAGCCTTTCAGGTGCGTCTTTCCTTCCTGTGGAATCCCCGAGGGGAAATAACCATGCACGAGGTTGTCTTCGACCTTGGTGCCATGCACGAGTCTATCGCTGATGTAGTGCTCCTCGATGATGATCGGCGTCTTGCTCGTATTGCTAAATCGGTAATATCCCGCTGGAGCGCGCACGATCGAAACGCCCGGCGGCAGCGATTTCGCGTCAAACTGCAGCTCGAATCCATACCGCGACGGCGGCAGGACTACCGCCCGTTTGCCAAAGCTCGGGGATGGCGTGACGCCAATCAACGCGACCAATGTCAGCGCCAACAGAACTACCTTCTTCATTTCAACCCTCTTTATGAAGGCGAGCCGGGAGCGTGAGCGACCGGAGAAAATTCACCGTTCCTTTTCGTTCCTCCACTCGCTCACGCTCCTGGCTCGCCAAACAAATTACACATTTAAACGCATCACAATTAATCGACGAATGTCGGACGATTTGGATTGCATTATTCTGCTTCGCCGCCGCGGCGCTTCGTAAGCTGAATGGTAGTGGCTCTGAATCCATCGCTTTCAATCCGTGGAGGATTCCATGCGGCTCATCTCTCTCACGCTGACGATTCTCTCGGCGATTCCCGTCCACGCACAACCGTTCAAGATGGAGCCTGGCCCGAAGTCGCCGGCCGACTCGCTCGCTTGCATCAAGACTCGGCCCGGGTTCAAGGTCGAGCTCATGGTCAGCGAACCGCTTGTGCAAAGCCCCATCGCCTTCGCCTGGGGGCCTGACGGTAAATTCTGGGTCGTCGAGATGGGCGACTATCCCCTCGGCGTCGATGGCAAAGGCAAGCCCGGCGGGAAGATCAAATACCTCGAAAAAACCAAGCCGGATGGCCCCTACGACAAAATGACCGTCTTCATGGGCGGGCTCGGCTTTCCCACCGGCGTTTTCCCCTACAAGAACGGCGTGCTCGTCACCTGTGCTCCCGACATCTTCTTTGCCGAGGTCGGCAAGGATGGCAAAGCTACAAAAAAGAAAGTGCTCTTCACGGGGTTCAAAGAGGGCAACCAGCAGCATCGCGTCAATGGTCTCGTCTGGGGCATCGATAACTGGATCTACGGCGCCAACGGCGATTCCGGCGGCGTCATCGTATCGCTCAAGACCGGCGAGAAAGTCGATATTCGCGGCCGTGATTTCCGGCTCAAACCCGACACCGGCGAATTCGAGGCCGTCAGCGGGCAGTCGCAGTTTGGGCGTTGCCGTGATGATTGGGGCAACTGGTTTGGCAACAACAACTCCAACCCGATGTTTCACTACGTCCTCGAGGATCGCTACCTCAAACGCAACCCGTACGTGCTCTATCCCGACGTTCGCGTGCAGGTTCCCGTCAAGCCTGGCGCTCAGCAGGTCTTTCCGATCTCCAAGCCGATGCCTCGCTTCAATACGCCCGGCGCACTCAATCACTTCACGAGTGCGTGCAGCACCATCATCTATCGTGATACGTTGTTCGGCAAACAGTTCGAAGGCAACATGTTCGTCAGCGAGCCGGTACACAATCTCATCCACCGCGAGATCATGAAACCCAAGGGCGTGACGTTCACGAGTCAACGGGCCGACGACGAGCAGACATCGGAGTTCCTGGCCTCCAGCGACAACTGGTTCCGCCCGGCCATGATCCAGGTCGGCCCCGACGGCGCGTTATGGATCGCCGACATGTACCGCTACGTCATCGAGCACCCCGAATGGATACCGAAAGACTGGCAGAAAAAGCTCGACCTCCGCGCCGGCCACGAGCGCGGCCGCATCTATCGCGTGGTTCCGGTGGACAAGAAGCCGCGGGAGATCGTGCGGTTGGACAAGCTGAAGCTGGAAGAACTGGTGGCGCAGTTGGAGAGTCCGAGCGGGTGGGTACGCGACACGGTGCAGCAGATGCTGATCCACTCACCGGGAGACACACAGGTATTGCACGAGAGATTGGCAAAACTGGCGAGCACGACGAAACTTCCCCAGGCTCGGCTACACGCAATGTACATCGACGATGAAGCCGGCAACAGAATGGCGATATCATTCGGCTCGGCATTGACCGATCCGCATCCTGCGGTACGGAAGCATGCGATAGATGTAATGATTTATTACGGTCTACGGTTACAGGGCAACGCGAACATTATCAGCAATCTCGCTAGAGACCGCGATTCGCAGGTGCGCCAACAACTCGGCTATATTTTCGATGAGATGCTGTTATCGCCGAAGATGCGTACAACGTTTATGCCGATCTTTGTTGACCTGTTGTGCGACGCGGTGGATGAACCGTACGTTCTCGCGGCGTGCCTCAGTTCCATTAACAAAGATTCGTGCAACGATTTCCTTAAAACGCTCCTTCGACAACGACAAATACCGTCACCGATACTCCCAGCACTTGGGAATCTTGTGAAAAACCTTGGAACGGCTGAGGATCTGAATTTGCTACTCCTTGCGAAACTCGGTAATGAGAAGAGGCCGCCCACATTGACAAGCATCTTGGAGTTAGGCAAGATATTGGATTCTTTCGATATCTCATCTCCACAGGCGCGAGCTTCGCTGCCGATTGCAACATTGAACATATTGGAAAAAAAATCCAAGCCAATTCACGCGGAAGCGAGGAAAGTGGCGGCTAGTCCGAAGGCCTCAATCAAAGAGAAGCTGGGGGCGATCCGTCTGCTCGCCTGCGGTTTAGGAGATGATCGCGAAGATCAAAAACTTCTGGCCCGCTACCTCATTCCGCAGACGCCCAACGAAGTGCAATTTGCCGTCATCAAGCAATTCGGCCGTTCGACCGATCCACGAGTTCCGAACTTATTGCTCGCGCCGTGGAAAGGATACAGCCCGCCTCTGCGCAATCAGGTGCTCGACACGTTGTTCACCTGGCCTGTCTGGACAACTTTGTTGCTCGAAAAGGTCAAGACAAATCAAGTCCCCGCCAGCGAGATCGACGCGTTTCGTCGTCAACGGTTTTTGCAGCATCCGAACCCAAATATTCGCGCGCGAGCGCAGGCCATCTTCGCCACCGCATCCGACCCGAACCGCGGCCGCGTCGTCGATCTCTACTGGCTGCAGATGCCCGATAAGGGCGATGCGGCGCGCGGGGCGAAGCTCTTTGCCAAGACGTGTGCGGCGTGTCATAAGCTGGGCGGCGTCGGGCAGAATGTGGGGCCGGATCTGATGTCGGTCGGCGACAAGTCCCCTCAAGGTCTGCTGACGGCGATGCTGGACCCGAATCGGGCGGTCGAGACGCGCTACATCAATTACGTCGCCAGCACCAAGAAGGGCCTGACCTACACCGGCATCCTCTCGGCCGAGACCAGCACCACCATCACGCTGACCGCGAACGATGGTAAGGTGCATCAACTCTTGCGCATCGAACTGGAAGACCTTTCGAGCACGGGCAAATCAATGATGCCCGAGGGTCTTGAGAAGGATTTAACGCCGCGCGATGCCGCCGATTTAATCGCACATGTGCGAGCGGTGATTGCCGCGCCAAAAAAGTAGACGTCGTTTTGCCGCCAAAGGCCGAAGGCGAGCGGATATACGAAAAATCGGTATCACTGCCCGAAGTATTTGACCTTGGTGCTGCGCGGGACGGCAAAGAAATTGGTACGCGGGCCATCCTTTGCGAACGGCTCATTCTCGGCCGCCTGCCCGACGAAGAACAAGAGGACGCGGTCCGGCCCATTTCCGATAAATTTGTACTCCAGGCGCGAGCGGTCGGTAAGTTCGCTCCAATAGACCATCACCAGCATTTCCTTGGAGAAATCGACGCCTTCAATTAGCCGCTTCGCCGTTTTCTTGCCGTGGATCGATTCGACCTGGTCCACGCTGGAGTAGGTGATCGGGTTGGGCGTCCGGGAGCTGCGCAGGAGCGTCTCCCTCGCGGTCAACGTGACCGGAAGCGGCCGCACAAGGGGCTTGGCCTGGGTGCTCTTCCTGGCCTCGCTGCGAATGCTCCAGCGAACATTGGACCGCAGTGCATAGACATGCAAATGCTGCGAGCGATCGTCGGTCAGACCAGGTCTTAGCGTAAAGAGGATCTGCTCGGGAAACGATTCCGCGACGGCAAAATCCAGCTTGTCGCCGCTGGACCCTTGCCAGGCGATGACGAGCACGAACTGTTTCTTGAAATCGACTTCCTTGGCAAGCCTTTCAAGCTCGGCTTTGCCAAACACCTTCGCGGCTGCGTCGCTCGAATTCAGGACGAGCGGTTTATTCCAGACGGCGCCTTGCAGTGCGCCCTTCTCAGGCATCGCCTTGACGGCAACGATCGGCTGTTGCGCGGATGCCGTGCCTGCCAAAAAGGCGGCGCAAATAGCAAAGAACCAGCGATTCATGGTCTATCCCCCATAAGGAAATACATTGACTGCCCAAATAGAAAGACGAGTCGAACAGGCGGATTGCGCGAAAAAATTACAAAGTCGGATCACGAAAGCGCGAAAGCACAAAAAGGATGGCGGCGAATTGTTTCTTTTGTAAGTCCTTGCCATCGTTACAAACGGCCTCTGGCCAGGTGGCCAACGGAAAAGCCTTCGCAGCTTGCCCAGTTTTCCGAAAAACCCCCTGATTTCTGTTTTTGTAACCAATTTGCCGTCTTTTGCCGATTGATGGAGAAGGGCGATCTTCCCCTGCCGTTGCATTTCCTGGCCAGGTCGTTATAAACGACAGACGGCGCACGGCAGCGCGGCGACAACGACCTTCAGCGTCTCCGATCCGATCGCGAGGCGAGCCAGGGCAAGGATGCAGTCATGAAGCTCGTAAATCCTTCAAAAGACGATCGACTCGAATACGCCCGGCAGATCATCCAGGGCGAGGCGACGGCCTTGATGCGCGTTGCCGAGATGCTGGACGGATCGTTTCTTCAGACTGTCGAACTCATCAACCGCTGCCCGGGCCGAGTGTGTATTACCGGCACGGGTAAATCGGCGGACGTCGGCCAGAAGATCGCAGGCACACTCAACTCGACCGGCACGCGGGCCTATGTGCTCGACGCGACACGGGCGGTGCATGGCGATCTCGGCATGGTCCACCATCACGATATCGTCATCGCGCTTTCCTACAGCGGCGAAACCGAAGAAGTGCTGAAGCTGCTGCCGTCGTTTCGGCAGATGGCGCTGGCGCTCGTCGCGATCACCGGGCACGAGGAAAGCACGCTCGCCAAGGCGTCGGACATCGCGCTCATTCTCGGCCAGCTTGAAGAGGTCTGCCCGCTGGGCCTGGCGCCGAGCACGAGCACGACGGCCATGATCGCGGTCGGCGACGCGCTTGCCTTCTCGCTCATGCGGATGCGTGAATTCACGCACGAGGACTTCGCACGCTTCCATCCCGCGGGCAGCCTGGGGCGGAAGCTGTTGAAGGTCGAATCGATCATGAGGCAGGGCAACGAACTGCGCATCTCCGACGATCGGCAGTCGATCCGCGAGGTCTTCTCGCAGGAACGCCGGCTAGGCCGACGCACCGGTGCGGTGATGCTGACGGACGAATCCGGCGTGCTGAGCGGCATCTTTACCGATAGCGATCTCGCCCGGCTATTCGAGAAGCATCGCGATGCGTCGTTCGACCGCCCGATCCGCGAGGTGATGACGCCTCGCCCGATCACCGTGCCAATCGGCACGCGGTTGACCGATGCCGTGGAGCTATTGCGGCGGCGCAAAATCAGCGAGCTTCCGGTCGTGGATGCTGCTGGCCATCCCGCCGGCATGATCGACATCACGGACCTGATCGGCCTGGTTTCGCGCGAGGAAGCCGAGAGCTGCCTGCGCGCGGCTGGTTGAACCTGGAGGTGGCGATGCCTCGCAATAGGTCGGCAGAGGGCGATTGGATCGCGCGTTGTGCCCGGATCGAGATGCTGGTGCTGGATGTCGATGGCGTCTTGACGGATGGTTCGATTGTCTATTCCGATACTGGCGCGGAGATCAAGGCCTTCCATGTGCGCGATGGATCGGGATTGAAGTTGTGGACCCGACTTGGAAAGAAAGCCGCCATCGTCACGGGAAGGCGCTCTGTTATCGTCGAGCGGCGCGCGGCCGAGTTGGGAATCGAGCCGGTGATCCAGGGTGCGGAGAACAAGCGGACGGCGTTCGAGAAGGTGTTAGCCCTGGCTGGATTGGCAGCGGACCGCGTGTGTGCGATGGGCGATGATTTGCCAGACCTTCCGGTGCTTCGGGCGTGCGGATTCGCGGCTGTCGTGGCGGACGCATGTGACGAAGCCAAGGCGGAAGCCGACTACGTGACCGAGGCTTCGGGCGGCCGAGGCGCGGTGCGTGAGGTGATCGAAGTAATACTGCGAGCCCAGGGACGCTGGCAGGAGATCGTGGAGCAGTATCGGGGCGCTTGACGTTATCGCCGAGAATTGATTCGACATTGATGGGCGAAGGATCCGAACCGTGTGGACACCCAAACGCGTACTGATTCTCTTTGCCGGGCTAACCGCCTGCCTGGTGTCGTACGTCCTGTACGCGAATTTCCTGGGCAACATTGACGGCCTGCCGCCGCTGCCGCCGAACATGTTGCCTGCCGAAGGGATCCAGACAGTCTCGCTTCCAACCGGTGAGCCAAGGACGGATGCTGACGCTCGGCTTGAGAAGGCGTTTGGCGCTGGCTGCGAAGAGATGCGCCGCCCTCTGCGCATTTGGCTGGATGACAAGGGCATCGCCTTCGCCGCCGGCGAGTTCAGCATCGACAAGAAGAACGGTTCCATCCGGCTTGCACCTTTCAGCATGGCCCTTTTTCACAAGGGCACGGCACGCGGCGAGCATCCTGAAATCTCAAGCATCAAGTGCGATATCGCGATCATTACCCTCGATCAACCGATCTCGCAATTCAGCCAGCTGACAAATTCCGCTCGCAAAATCATCGCCGTCGAAATGCAGGGCGGTCGGCCGGGCGTCACCATCGGAAACAATCGCAAATCAGCGGAGAAGAGTGACGACATCGACATACTCATCACGGGCGGTCCATTGTTCTACGAAGACCGCCAAAAGCTCATCTGGACCCAGGGCGTTGTCTGCGTGACCGATTACAAAACCAAGCCCGCGACCGTGATCCGAGGCAAGGGCCTCGACATGCATCTCGCGCGGGACAATTCCAAGCCGCGGCCCGTGGTGGCGATCGCCAAGCAGGACCGCGTGAACGACGATAGCCACAACGTGGAGAAACTCGTCCTGCGGTCCGATGTGGAGATGCACTTCTGGGTCGATTCTCGCCTCGGCTTCCTGGGCGGCGACAGCAAGAACGGCAAACCCGCGCCGGTCGTCGTCGCGGACGACGCCGCCGCGGCCAAGAAAGCTCACATCCACATCCGGAGCGGCGGGTCATTCACTTATGACCTGACCAAGGAACTGGCCCGCTTTGAAAGCCCGTTGTCGATTGATGGAAAGGCGAACGGCGGCAACCAGCTGGCGCCGGATCAAGTCCATGTGGATCGCATTCAAACGGTGGAGAAGAAAGAATCCCGCGATCAGCTCACCTGCGATCGCCTCGAACTTCAGTTCCGCCGAAAGGGCAACCTGGGAAATGGCGCCGGCGGAAAAGCCACCGACGAAAAAGACATCGAGTCAGCCCGCGCTGTCGCGCGATCGGGCAACGACGTCGTGCTCGCTCTCGATACCGAACGCCTGGCGGCGTACGGCAGCGATTTCTTCTATCGCGCTGGCGATGCTATCAATGGTCCCGTCACCGTCATGAAAGGCGATTCGGTCCGAACCGTCCGTTCCGTGAAAGACGGCCACTGGATGGATTGTCGCGAACTGCACCTTTTCGGCGCCAATCGCCTTGGCGAGGGGCAGAAGGTCGTCGCGTTCGGTCCGGGCATGATCAAATTGCTCGACCATAAAAACACCGAGAAAGCCACCTATCCTTCGCGCGTCCGCTGGCGTGACACGCTCGTGGTCGAGCAAAGAAAAGACGCCGGCCAGGTCTTCGACGAGATCACCGTGACCGGCGAGGCAGCGTTCGTCGACGATCTACAACCGCAGAAACTCGAAGCCGAGAAGATCCAGCTTTGGCTGCGAAATAACCGCGAAAGCACCAATCGCCGCGTTGACGCCGTCGGCAGCGCCCGCCAGCAGTTGACAAAGCTGGAGGCCTACGATCGCGTTCGGGTAGAATCTCCCGATACGATCATTCGCCGAGCGGATCGGCTGCATGTGGTGTTCGATCATCAAATCGCGCCCACGCTGCCTGGCTCTGAGAAGCACGTGGTAGGCCGTCCGGTTGCCAAGGACGGCAGCGGCGGGATTCTGCCTGTAATCGGCAAGGACGAACCAAACAAGGTCAAAACCGCTCCGGGTGTCGCTGCGAAGGACAAGAATCGCAAACCGATCGAGCTCGAAGGCAACGAGGTCGTCATTCGCGTCGATGATTTTGGCAACAAGAAACAGCTCAAGGCGATGGACTGCCGAGGCAATGTCCATGTCTATCAATCGGGTCAAAAGACCAACGAAAAAGCACTCGATATCACGGGTCAGCTACTGACGCTACGCCATTTTGACGCCGGCGATACGCTGGTGGTCCATGGCGAGAAAGGGAAATTCGCCAAGATCGTGATCGGCGATTCCACGGTCTGGGGGCGCATCGTCACCGTGAATCAATCGACGAACCAGGCCGATGTCAACGGCGCCGGCGCGATGGAGATGCCGTCGAACAAGAATCTCGATGGCTCCGATACCGTCAAGAAAAATGCACGCATCCGCGTTCACTGGAATCAAAACATGACGTTCGACGGCCGACACGCCTATTTCTACGGCGGCGTGATGGCGCATGAAGTCGGCGCGTATTCCAAGATGCAATGCCAAAACATGACCGTCATCCTCGACCGGCCCGTGTCGTTCAAGCAGGTGAGTCAGGACGGCGAGCGCAAGAAGGACGAGCAGACCGCCAAGATCGACCGCATCCTGTGCGACCGCAACGTGTTCATCGACGACGCCAAGGTCGACGCCAAGGGCAAGCTCCAGCAGCGCAACATCATCATGGCCCGCGATGCGGCGATGGACAACCAGGCCGGCCCGACCAACTTCGCTGGCCCAGGCGAAGTCCGGGTCCTTGCGATGAGCTCCAGCGGCCTTGGCGCCGCCGCGCCTGCCGATGGCGAGACCAAAAAAGAGGCGACGCCTGTGTGGAAGCTGACGCGCGTGCTGTTCCGCGATCGCGCCTTCTCCAACACCAAGGCCGCCACGCGAAATGCCACCTTCTTCGGCGAGAACGGCGGCGTCGAGGTCTTCCACTTTCCGACGATCGACATCAACGCCAAGATGGACCCCGACAATCCGCCGAAGGACGGCCTCTACCTCCGCTGCGGCATCCTCAAGGTCGATGGCGAACAGATTCTCGATCGCGTTTCGCAGACGCTGGTCGCCCAGCAAAACTGTTTCTTCCGTTCCGATAAATACATGGGAACGGCCGACATCATCAAATACGACGAGAAGAACGACATCATCATTCTCGAAGGAAAGAACGGAAACGTGGTGCGGATGTTTCAGTTCGTCTCCGGCGGAGAGCCCACGGTCGTGGCCACCGCGACCAAGGTGCTCTACAACCGCAAGACGGGCAAGATCGACACCGAAGGCGTGCGTTCTTTGACGAATTGACCGATGCCTATCGGCAATGCAGACTATCCCGGCGGCCAACGAAAGTCGCGTCCGCCTAAAAGGTGCATATGCAGGTGTGGGACCGTCTGTCCGCCGCGCTCCAGGCAGTTCACCACGATTCGGTAGCCATCATCAAGCTTCAAATCCCGGGCTAATTTCACCGCCACCAGATGCAGGTGTCCGAGCAGTTCGCGGTCGCTTTCCGTCAGATCAGCATGCGTGCGGATGACCTTGCGAGGGATAATCAGCACGTGCGTCGGCGCCTGCGGATTCACGTCGTGAAACGCCAGGCACTGATCGTCCTCGTGCACGATCTTGGCGGGAATTTGTTTGTCGATGATCTTTTGAAAGATGTTGTCTTTGAGCATTGCTTGTTCCTTTCGTAGAAATAACGCAGTGACCGCGGAATCCATCGACATCTTATTCGGAATGAACCCTATGCCCTGGCGCGTTGGCATCGACGAAGCCGGTTACGGTCCAAATCTTGGCCCGTTCGTGATGACGCTGGTCGCTTGCCGCGTGCCCGTGGAGCACGTCGACACTGATCTCTGGGACCTGCTTCAAGCCAGCGTGCGACGCCATGGCGAGCGTGCCGACGATCGGCTGATCGTCGCGGATTCGAAGCAGGTTTACTCCTCTGGCAGCGGGTTCGACGAACTCGAACGTACCGCCCAATGCGTGTGCCCCGAAGCTTCGCTCGCTAGTTGGATCGCGAAGTACGCACCGGACGATCAACCCGCGATTCAGAAGGAAGCGTGGTACACCGGCGCGACGCCCATGCCGCTCGATGTTAGCGCCGAAGAGCAGGGCACCGCGAGAGGGCATTGGTTCGACGCATGCGCGAACGCGGGTGTCGCGTGGAATTTCTGCCGATCGGCGATAATGCCCGCGCCGCGGTTCAACGCCATCCTCGACAAATGGCACACCAAAGGCGCCGTGTTGAGCCTTGCAATGGCGCAGCTTATTCAAGCGTTCCTCAAGGCCACGCCCGCCGAGGCGACGAGCATCGTGATCGACAAACATGGCGGTCGCAACAACTACGCAGCCGCGCTGCAGGAGGCGTTCGCGGACGGCTTCGTGATCGGCGAAGAAGAAGGACGCATGCGGAGTGTCTATCGCGTCGAGGGGTTGGATCGTGCGATGCGAATTACGTTCATGCCCAAGGCGGATGTCGAGCACTTTCCCGTCGCGCTGGCATCGATGGTAAGCAAGTACGCGCGCGAAACGCTGATGCGTGAATTCAATCAGTTCTGGCAAGCACACATCCCAAACTTGGCGCCGACGGCCGGCTACCCGGTCGATGCCGTGCGATTCATGAGTGCCATTCGTCCCGTAGTAACTCGTCTAGGAATCGCCGACGCTGCTATTTGGCGCAAGAAATAGGTCGCCGCTGGCCGATGAATTCGCAAGATGCGCATTTCGCGTTAACTTGGCAAACACACTGTCTGGTTTCGCATAACGACTGCGGTTGAACGCTCGCTTCAATTTGATTATTCTCCTCATTGAATCCGCATGGATGTTGATTCGAATAGGGACATTCCCAATGCTCGCGACGATCGCTGATGTTGTCCACCCGATTCTACGTGCCGGCCTGAATCTGCACGCGCGAATTAGTGCAGGCGAAATGCTGCATCGCGACCTGGAACAGGAGCAGTTTGTCGAACTACTCAATGCCCTGGACACGGCCGTCTTCTTTGAAGGGGATTCCTCGGATCTGCCTCCGATCGATGACGACGGGCCGACGTTCACGGAACGGGAACAGCTATCGCAAGCGACGACGCGGTATCTCCTTGTTTGCTGGCTTGACGAACTCGTCGGCACCTGTGCCCAGGGCGAATCATGGCGTGAACTGCCGTTGGAGTCGTTGCTGTACACCAGAGTCGCTGGCGGCGCGAAATTCTGGGACGAGGCACGCTATGCCGAGGCGCGCGGAGATCGCGACGCGCTCGAGACTGCCTACTGGTGCGTGACGCTCGGCTTTCGCGGCGACTGGCAAGGCAAACCTGAGAACGTCGAAGCCTGGCTCAAGCGTGTACGGTCCGTGCTCGTGCAGGCCTCCGAACCGACGGCCATGCCTGCGTGTCTGGAAACCGAACCCAGCGCCAGACAGCCGATATTTCGGCAATCCTATCGGCCCTGGGCCTTTGCGTTTTACCTCTCACTTACAATCTTGATTCCAACGATCGGCATTCTCTGTTGGCGACACTGGGGCAGCGATCTCTGGTAGCGCCGCGCCGAATCAGCGTTTCTCCGGAAAGGAAACATCGATGGCATTCGCGGCCCGGATCGTGTCGCCGTTCTTCTCGGCAATCGCCATGCTCTATCCGTTTGGATTGCAGGAGCCGGTGTCGCGATCCGTTCGGGCGTCGCGCTGGCTATTGCATCTGGCGCTGTGGAGCGGCGTGTTCGCACTTCTCTGGTATTTTGAACGATCGCTATTTCTGACGCAGTGGCTCCGCTCGCCGATTCCGGCGGTCCATCGCTATTACCTCGTCATCGTGGCAGTGGCGGTCTATTCGCTCGGCTGGCTTGCTCGCGGCTTGTGGAATGCGTTACGCGTGGAGAATCGATCGAAGGCGGACGACGATTTGGCAGAAATCTGGGCCGACGCCATGGCAACGATCGACCAGGCCGGCATCTGCACCGCGAAGACGCCGATGTTTCTGATCGTTGGTCCGCCCTCGACGACGATGAACCAGATCCTCGAACAGTGGGGCCTTCGCGGCACTTCGCCGAAGACGAATCTGCCGTTTCATGTGTCCGCCAATCACGACGCCATCATTGTCGCGACCGATCGGCTATCCGTGCTCGGCTCGACGAAGAGCCGCCGTGGCCGACTCGGCGACGATAGCAGCGATTATGTCGTCGGAGCGGTTTCGAGTCAACTCGCCGCCTTGTGCAGCCTGATCGCGGCACGCAGTGATCGGCCCGCATTGCAGGGCGTGTTGATGGTGTTGCCGTGGGAGAGCACGAACGGCGAAATCAGCACTCGCGCGACGATCGAAGCGTGCCAAACCGACCTGCTGACGATTCGGCACACGCTTGGCCTGGACATGCCGATCTTCTTCAAGATTCTCGGCGCGAGCCGATCGCAGGATTCGGCGGAGACCGGCGTGGCGGCGTTTCAGGCGTTCCCGCCGGCGCCGGACCTCGACCCCGCGAACATCCCTGGCATGTGGAAGGACGGGATCGATCGGCTGTGCCTGGAAACCTTGCCGATGCAACGGCTCGCACAGGCGAATGCCGACTCGGTGCAGTCCGGGCAGGAGGCGTATGACCTCGTCAGCGAACTTCATGCACGCCGAAGGCGCTGGGTACAGCTCATAGCCGAGGGAACGCGTCACGCCGACGGCGAGCCGGGAATGGCGGCGGGGATCTGCGTGATCACGAACAATCCGGACGATGCGCTGACGCAACAGGCGGCGAAATCTCTCTGGACCGACATGCTCGAATACACCCCGATTTCTGAATGGAGCCCGCAGGCGATTGCTCGCGCCGAAGCGGAGAGGCGCCTGGTGCGCTGGCGATTCGGGCTCGGACTGGCGGCGGTTATCGCGGCATTGGCAGGTTCGACCTGGTATCTGTTCGGCCATTCCTGATCTACACGCGGAACAATCCGGAGAATCGTCATCGCTGGCCGCAATTGGCGATTGCGCACACCCGGCGTTTTTGCGAAATTACGTGAAGTTCCGGCTCGATAAAGCCGATGATAGTAATGTTGCCAAGGGGTGGTCCGACCCAAAACACTTAGGCAGGACGCCTACTCACCCTTGCCGAAATGAGAAGTTTGAGTTGACCACATCCTACGGAGCGGCGGCGATGCACGGTTGCATCGCCGCCGTCTTTTGTTGTGTCATCAATGCCCGCCAACCCATCTCCGCCAATCACAACGGTATTCGTCAATTTTCATCGGTAATTCGTTATCCGGTTCGGGCAATTGCGGTCAGAGAAAGATGAGTCTTATCGTTGCAATACCGGCTATTCTTTTGTTCGGACTTTTCGCGGCGCTTCCAATATTCCTGGGAACTATCGTCGGAGCGATTCTTGGCGGGCTCTTCCGTTGGGGGCGTTCGCCTTGGCTCGCCGCGGGCGGCGTTTTTGGAGGTGTATCGAGTTTTATCGGGTTTTGCTGGATATGGTGGTCACATTGACGTCGCCTCACTTCGGTCAATTCGAATCGGTGAGACGGCCGAGTTTGATTGGAGAAAATGACCTGCAACATCCGACCCATTTCACTTCGCAGGCACACCCAAGGTTCAAGTTTGAATTGCAATATCTCGGCCCACGCCGTTTCTTTCGAGTATGATACCCTGGAGGACTCACCATGAATATTCAGATCAAAGCAGTATTTGAAAACGGCGTTTTTCGTCCGCTGCAGCCGGTTCGTTTTTCCGAACGTCAAGAGGTTACAATCACCTGTGAAGGGGATAGCGGCAACCAAATAATGTTTGCATTATCGCCCGAGCGCTGGAAGACTTTCTGCGATGCGCTCGACGATGCTCCGCGACAGATTCCATCTCTGCAAAAGTTACTTACCGAAGTGAGCGTCCTGGATGGCAACATCGCCCCTACCGCCGGCGCCGATTGAGGCGAGGCATGATTATGCCTCATTCGATTGCGGCGTCGCGCCGCTGAATGACTACCTTCGCAAACACGCCTTACAGAATCACCAGAATCGTTCAGCTTGAACTTACGTTTCATTGCTGAACAATCGCGTCGTTGGCTATTTTTCGCTTTGCGCGGGATCGGTGCGCCGGGACGATGCTTCGGAGCGCGTTGCAAAAGGGTTGGCCAATTATCCGGTTCCGATAATTCTCCTCGCGCGGCTTGCCGTCGATCAGAATGAGAAAGGCAAAGGCCTGGGTGCGGCTCTCTTGAAAGACGCTCTGCTTCGGTCACTTCACGTCGCGGACATTGTCGGTTGCCGAGCTGTTCTGGTGCACGCAAAGGACCTTAGCGGACAGGCATTTTATCGCAGGTACGGATTTGAATCGTCGCCCATCGATGAATTCCATCTTTATTTGCTGATGAAGGATATCAAGGCAAGTTTTGGAACCATTTCGTAAATAGCGATAATTCGTGGCTCGCCTGTTCGTTTCGCCCGAAGTGTCTAACCCGGAAAAATCCACGCCGCGGATTTGCATAGTCTCCGATAAAATGCCACACTTCCTCCGTTACGCCATGCGCACGAGGTAACGCGCGCGGCGGCTAAAATAACGGAGACCTGCATGAATGTCACGAGCACTGCCGAGATTAGCTTCCGATCGTCCGTTCAGCGTTATCGCGACGGCGTTTACCGCGATCGGATTCTGCATGACTTTATCCTCGCGGATGCTCAACGCATGGACGGCAAGCTGACGTTCCTCGACATCGGCTGCGGCAAGGGGTTCGACACCGATGTGCCGTTGCAGGAGTCGCTGGTGCGGTCCGCGGATCGCTACATCGGCATCGAACCAGACACTTCGGTGACGCCGGGGCCGTACATTCAGGACGTGCGCAGGTGCTTTTTGGAAGACGCCAAGCTGCCTGCAGGCTCGATCAACATCGCGTTTGCGGTCATGGTGCTCGAACACATCCCGAACCCACAGCCGTTCTGGGACAAACTCCACGAGGTACTCGCACCGGGCGGCGTATTCTGGGCGTTGACCGTGGATGCCCGGCACTGGTTTTGTGCTGCTTCCAAATGGTCCGAATGGCTCGGGATGAAGGAAATCTATCTGGACACTTTCATGGGAGAACGCGGCGTGGACCGGCATGAGAACTATCCGGTCCATTATCGCTGCAACACGCCGCAAAGCGTAAAGAAGTACGCACGCGATTTTGCCAGCGTGCATTGCTTGAATCTGTCGCGCATCGGGCAGTGCGATCCGATTTTTCCTGGCCCTCTGCGTTCTGTATCACGATTGCTCGAATCGTACGATGTCGCTCAGGGGAAGCCGGGCACGCTGCTTGCGATTCGAGCTGCGAAATAGCGAGTTATTTGAAGACATCGCTCTGCCGCAGATGAAGAACTCGGGCGCGTGCATCCGCTTCGAGGATGACGCACGTCTCGACCAGCTTTTGCGCATCGTCGGCGTTTCGTTTGGCGTTGCCTGCTTTTTGCGAGCGTTGTTGCGCCTCCTTGCTGAGCATCTGTGCCGACTTATACGCCGTCTCGGCATCGTCGAATTCGCGCTTCCGATCGGCGGCGTCTTTGGTTGCGTCTGGCGTTTTCAAGTCTTTCGCGCGTTTGCTGGCCTGTTCGTATTTCTTCTTGAATTCATCCGCTTTCTTTTTCAAGAGTGCCGTTTGCTTGTTCGCCAGATCGGCTTCCTTTTTTAGTTGAGCCGCCTTCGGAGCGAATTCCTCGGCCTCCTTTTTTGCGATGACGAGTTTCATTTGTGCGTCTTCGAGTGCTGCCTTGGCCGACTTCCATGCCGACTCGGCACGTTGGCGATCCAGCATCGGGTCCGGCACGACTTCGAGGCCAGCGATGGCGCTTTTCAGTTTCGCAATTCCGGCGGATGTGACCTTGGTCTCGGTGACGATCAGCGATTTGAGCTTCGGCAGCGTTTTGAGGTGATCGATGCCGGCATCGCTGACTTTGGTCGCAAAGAGATTGAGTTGCTCCAATTCCTTCAGACTCGCAAGAAACTTGACGCCGGCGTCGGTGATGGCTGTCTTCTCCAGGTGCAACCGCCGAAGCGTGGCGATTTTGCCCAGGTGCACCAGGCCAGCATCGGTGATGCGCGTCTCGCGCAGGCGGACGATCGTCACGTTCTTGAGCGCAAGGAGATACTGCAGGTGGGCGTCGGAAACGGTGCTGTTGCGAAAGTCGGCTTCGAGCGAATCGTCTTTGATCGCAGCGCGGCGCACGAAGCCGCCGAGTTCCTCGATGCACTTGATGGCGTCCGCCGCATTCCCCGCGGGCTTGTACGGCGGCGCGTTTTTGGATTGGGCAAGCAAGCTCGCACTGGACGCGAGAAATAGGCACACTGCAAGTGCCAGGGCGGTGCGGATCATCGCAACAACTCCTGGATTGGCCGAGCGGTTGGATCGACGATTGGCATCGGGCGGGCGCCGGCGGCGTGGAACTCTTGATGCGTGTCGATTCCCAGGGCCATGCACAGCGTGGTGACGAAATCCGGCGCGGATATCGGGCGTTCGATGACGCTGCTGCCGGGGTTGCGCGGCCCTTCGCTGGTGCGGCCGACGGTGATGCCGGTGCGAATGCCGCCGCCCGCCCACATCGTGGACCAGGCGCTGGAGAAGTGCCCGTTGCCATCGCCAGGCGTTCGGCCGAACTCGCCCATCCAGACGATGAGCGTATCGTCGAGCATGCCGCGCTGTTTGAGATCACGGATGAGCGTTGCGATAGCGCGATCAAGCCAGGGAGCGCGCTGGATCATATTTCGGCCGGCGCCGCTGTGGTCGTCCCAGCCGCGGTGGAAGATCTCGACGAAGTTGACGCCGGATTCGACCAACCGCCGGGCGAGCAAACAGGATTGCCCGAAGCGATGCCGGCCGTATTCGTCGCGCATGCGAGCCGGCTCGGTGTCGAGATTGAAGGCGCGGGCTCGGCTCGACCGCATGAGCCGAACGGCTCGTTCAAAAGCCGACTGCCGAGCGCTAACTGCCGGCAGGCGATATTCCTCGGCGAATCGGCGTTCGCTGCCGGCGATCATTTCGAGGCGGGCATCGAAATCGGTTCCGGTCTGGCGCAGGTTTTCCAGCCCGCGATTCGGCTCGTTGACTGCAAGCGGAGCGTGCTGCGGACCGAGATACGCAGGCACGGAGCGGTACAACCGGCCGCCGTCGATGCGGAGGTCGTAGCCCGCATCTACCGTGACGAAGGCGGGCATTTCGTCGTTCTGCGTGCCAAGCTGATGCGAGGCGATGCAGCCGATTGCCGGGTGTTCAAGCCCGGTGACGCGGCGGAAGCCGGTGTGGAGGAAATATTTGGCGTCGTAGTGATCGTTGATGTCGGTCTTCATCGAGCGGAGCAGCGCCATGTCGTTCATGCACTGGGCGAGTTGAGGCAATTGCTCGACGATGTGGATGCCCGGAACGGAAGTCGGAGCCGGGCGGAATTCGCCGTTCGGCTTCGGGTCGAAGGTGTGCTGCTGGCTGGGCCCGCCGTCCATCCAGAGGAGGATGCACGCCTTGCCGCGAGGCCTGCGCACCGCCGCCGCCTGGGCGAGTGATTCAAACCACGGCACGGAGACGCCCGAGAGGACGCCCGCCGCGGAGAGCTTCAGATAATCGCGACGCGTTAGATTCGACATATTTCCCCCTTGCTATTGTTTAGCCGCTCGCCTGCGGCGAGCGCGGATAGTTTTTCTACCGAACCAACAGATATTCACTACGATTCACCAGCGCCCAAAGCACACCGATGAAACCATCTGACGTGCGCTGCAGATAGCGCTGGGCATCGGCCCGTTCCTCGGCGTTTGGTCGGCGCGAGAGCGTCGAAAGGTACAGCCATTCGACGGTCTGGTCCGGCGTCGCTTTCGGGTTCGCCTTGCGATACGAATCCAGAGCCTTGCTTCCTGACAAGAGACGAGGGTGGTTGATCATCGTCAGCATCTGCGGGATGCCATGCGTGAAGTCGGTTGTGTCGTCTTTGTTGGTTCCGAACCGGCGCAGAAATTCGAGGTAGGCGTCGCCGACGGGAGCGCTTTCTCCGTTGGTGTTGCCGTCCTTCGGATCGATGGCGCGCAGATCGAGTTTAGGATCGCCGTAGGCGAGCTTGAGGGAATCGTACAGCTGGTCCGCAGTCATGATTCGCATCGGCATACGGCCAAAGGCCGAGGTCAGCGCGGCGACGGTCTGCTCGTCCATATCTTTTGAAACGCGTGTGGTGCGCTGGTAAGCGTCGGAGTTGCAGATGCAGCGGATGAGGTGCTTGACATCGAAATCGGAGGCGGCGAATTCGTTGGCGAGCAGATTCATCAAGCCTGGGTGCGTCGGCGGATTGAGTTCGCGGAAATCGTCCACGGGGTCCACGATGCCGTGCGCGAAGAAATAGAACCACATGCGATTAGCGAACGCCCGCGCGAAGAACGGGTTGTCCCTGGCGGTGAGCCAATCGACGAGATGCACGCGGAGCGGACCGTCGTTGGGAGGCGTGAACTTCTTGCCGCCGGGGAATGCCGCGGGCACGTTCATGCCGGTGTTTTTGAACGCCGACTTGGGAATGGTGATGGCGGCGTTCTTGCCCGTTGATTCCGAGACTTTCGTAAACCCGCCGTTGATCTTGCTAAAGAAAGCGGCGAGGGCCCAATGATCCTTCTGTGCCCAGTCGCGATACGGGTCGTCGTGGCATTGCGAACATTGCAATTGCACGCCCATGAAGAGCGACGCCACGGCACGGCCTGAACCATCGGGCGTCAGCCTGCCGCCGTCGCCGGTGAGACCGAAGAAGATGACTTGCGGATGTTTCTTGATCTCGCCATCGACAGTGAGAATGTCGCGGGTAATCTTCCCCCACGAATCGCCGGCGGCGAAGCGCTGGCCCATCCACCTGCCGAGCTCTTGTGCTTCCTTGTGCGGTTGCCTGCCGCCGTTGCCGTCCGAAGGCAACTCCGGCGGACAGATCCAGTCGCGCCAGGTGCGGCCGAGTTGTTCGCCGAACTGCGGCGTCGCGAGAAGATCGTCGATCAGTTTCGCACGTTTGTCGGCGTCTTTGCTGTCCAGAAACGTCAGCGCCTGCTCGGCAGTCGGCACGCGGCCGGTGATATCGATGTATACTCGCCGCAGGAACTCTGCGTCATCGGAAAGCGGAACGGCTTTGAGTTTCGCCGACGCCAGGCCGTTGTTCGCGTGCTGATCGATCGCCTGGGCGACCTGTTTGGGCGAATGCTTATCCTTGGCGCTGAGCAGCGGATCGTCTTTTTTCTGCCGTTGTGCGACCGTCGGCAGGCCGTTGTTGATCCATTGCTTGATGTGGTTCTTTTCGGCGGCGGTCAGCTTTCTTTCGCCGGGCGGCATATCGTCGTTGGCGATGCGTTTCCACATTTCGCTGGCATGAGCGTCGCCAACCTTCACGGCCGGGCCAGCCTTGCCGCCCTTGAGCATCGCGGGAATGGTTCGCATCTCCAGCCCGCCCTTTTGGCGCAGACCGCCGTGGCACCCGAGGCAATTCTTCGTCAAAATCGGCAGCACATCGCGTTCGAGCAGCGATTCTTGCGCTTTTGCCAACGCCGACGACGTTGCCGCCACGATCAAAACAACCAAAGTGCGAACGGTATTCATGAAGAACCCACTCCTCTTTGAAAGGAGCATAGAAAAATGTGCAATCACGGTAGGAATGAAAAAGTCACGGTTCCGGAGAGTAGTGAGATTTTAACATGGGGCTCACCTGTTGTCCAGAGCGGAGATCGGCGAAATTCGTTTATCAAGGTGGATCGGACGAATCGGTCCATTCGACGTATACAATCTACTGCACTGGAGCTTAATCATCCCTCGGCAGCGAACGGCGTCGCGATTGCTGCCTCATTGTAACTTGGAGATTTGCACATGCGGATTGTTCGTTATCTCGATGCGGCGGGTCAGACTCATCACGGCGCTCAACACGCCGACGGCAGCGTCACGCGCATCGACGGGGATCTCTTCGGCGCTTACAAAGACAGCGGCGTGAAAGTACAGCCCGCCAAGATGCTGGCGCCCATCCTGCCGAGCAACCTGCTCTGCATCGGCCTGAACTATCGCCGGCATGCGGAAGAAGGCAAGAATCCGATCCCCAAGCATCCAGTGCTTTTCATCAAGAACAACGCCGCGTTGCAGAATCCGGGCGATCCGATCGTCTTGCCGCGAGCGCTGCGGAGCGACAAGGTTGATTACGAGTGCGAACTGGCCGTCGTCATCGGCAAGGCCTGCAAGAACGTCGCCAAGGCTGACGCCCTGAAGTACGTCCTGGGCTACACCTGTGGCAACGACGTCAGCGCCCGTGATTGGCAGCTCGAATGGGGCGGCGGTCAGTGGTGCCGGGGCAAATCGTTCGACACCTTCTGTCCGCTAGGACCGTGCATCGTGACGACGGACGAGATCCCAAATCCAAACACGCTGACCATAAAGACAACCCTGAACGGCGAGGTCATGCAGGATTGGAACACCAACGACATGATCTTCGACGTGCCGACGCTCATCGAATTCCTCAGCGGCAGCGTCACGCTTCTGCCAGGAACGGTCATCCTCACGGGCACGCCGCACGGTGTCGGCGCCGCACGCAAGCCGCAGGTTTTCCTGAAAGCGGGCGATACCGTCACCATCGAGATCGAGAAGATCGGAGCGTTGACGAACCCGGTGATCGAGGAAGCGTGAGAATTCTCGCATAGCCGCGACGCGCCAGCGGAGCGCGGGATGATTGCCACGCGCTCCGCTGACGCGTCGCGGCTAAACAACCTAGCAACTGGCTTTCCATGAAACCATGTCTTTCCCAAGCGACGACGATGCCGCGGACCTTTGCCGAGGATATCGGCAATTGCGCCGATGCCGGTTGCGACGCCGTCGAGGTGTGGCTGACGAAGCTGGAACAGCACCTGGAAACGGAATCGATCGCGGCGACGAAGCGACTGCTGGGCGACCGCAAGGTTCAGCTCGCTGCCGCTTCGTACCAGGGCGGCTTGCTGTTGTCGCAGGGGGAGGCTCGCAAAGCGCATTTCGATCACTTTCGCAAACGGCTCGATTTGTGCCAGCAATTCGACATCAGGACGATTGTGGTCGTTGCCGATTTCGCGGAGAAAGTCGATGCGGCAAGCCTCGACCGCGCGATCGTCTCGCTTGCTCAGGCGGCACAATGGGCGGCAGGTTTCGACGTCACGCTCGCCCTGGAGTTTCGTGCCAGGAATTCATTCTGCGCGAGCCTCGATACGGCGATCGCCCTCGCATCTCAGTGCGGCGAACCCAACGTGGGGATCAATCTCGACACATTCCACTACCATACCGGCCCGAGCAAATTCGACGACTTCGCCTTGCTAACGCCGGAACGCCTGGCTCACGTGCAGATCTCTGACCTGTCTGGAATCGCGCGAGAGTTGGCCACCGACGCAGACCGCATTCTGCCAGGCGACGGCGATATTCCACTCGCGCCGATCGTCAACGAATTGCGGCGAATCGGTTACACGGGATACATTTCCCTCGAGCTAATGAACCCTCTGCTCTGGCAAGCCAACGCCAAGCAAGTCGTTGAAATCGCATGGACGGCTTTGCGGAAGATTCTGGGCGAAACGGTGGCGACGGAAGGATGGACCGCCCATCGTTCCTGATCTGGCGATTATGCGATTTGCAGCGAAGGCATATCAGACGAATCCCTTCTTTTTGTTTAAGTTCTTGGTGAGTTTCCAACCTGGAAAAAGTTACAATTCACGAGGAGCACGAGACGCGCATCCGCGCGGTCGTGTTCACCGTGCGATCTCGGTTCGGTCGGCGGAAATCGACGACGCGATGCACCCGTCGGGAACAGGCGGACCGCATCCAATCCATCAGAGGAGAGACAACATGCGAATTCTATTGGCCACGATCTGCGCCCTCGCTCTGGCGGTGGCGGCGAACGACCCCGCGCTCGGGCAGGGCAAACCTGCCGACAGCAAAGCGCTGGAATCGAAGCGAATGCCCAAGGCTGGCCCAGGGATTACCTTCACCTTTCCGAAGCAATCCTACAAACATCTCGACGGTCACCGCCTCGTCATCGTCGTGAACGGCGTCGCGGGCGGCACGGCGGCGAGCGACACGTTGATGGACCTCAACAGCGAATACTGCCTGGGGCTGAAGATTCGCCCTGTGAGCTGGACTCGCCACGATTCGCTGTGCAAAGACTACGTCGATCACGACGCCCAGCTCAACGCGGCAGCTCGGATCGCGTGCGAAGTCGCGCTGATTCGCAAGGATGCGCCGAACGCGAAGATCTATCTCGTCGGTCATAGCGCGGGCACGCGCATCGTCTTGGCCGCCGCCGAGATGATGCCGCCCCAGAGCGTCGAACGCATCATCCTTTTGGCAAGCGCCGTTTCCTCGTGCTATGACCTCACGACCGCATTGAAGACGTCGCGGCTTGGCATCGACAACTACTGGAGTTCCGAGGATGGCGTTCTCGAATTCGCCACCGAGGAAGTCGGCACGGCGGACGGACTGAAAGGCCACGTCGCCGGCCGCACCGGATTCCGGTTGGCGTCCAGCGACAAAAAGACGATCGAAGCCTACCGCAATCTGCGCCAATACCGGTGGAACGAGGATTTGGCCGGCAGCGGCGGGCATTACTCGTGGACCCGCCAGCACAACATGAAACGCTGCATCGTGCCGTTGTTCTTCATCGATCAGCTTCCTCCCGCTGTCGCTGTCGCGCCGGTGAAAGGCCCTGCGATCAAGTAAATCGAAGATTCAGTAGTTACAAATTGTGAACGGCAGCGTGGAGGTTCGCAATGGTTTTACCCCGAAGGGGTTACATATCATAGCCCAGGGTCGCTCACGAAGTGAGCGCACCCTGGGTCGCGCGAAGCCAAGGTATGTCCACCCTGAAAGGGTTGTACAGCTAGGAATATGCCTTGTGCGACCCTTTCAGGGTCGATCTTGCAAACTTACGGCCGAACCCAGGGTGCGCTCGCTGTGCGAGCGACCCTGGGCTATGATATGTAACCCCTTCGGGGTAAATACCTTGAGGATTCATCCAAAATTCAAAGCATTTGTAACTACCGAGATTGAAGAAAACCACGCTGGCGGGTCGCCCAAAGCTTCCCGCCGGCGTTTTTGCTTTTTGCAAACCGCAATTTCCACTTGCTTTGCGTGACGCGGGCCTTTAGGTTAACTCCACAAACCCACCGCGCTGCCGAATCGAGATCGCAAGGCTGAAAGCCATGAACGCCGTCATCACATGCAAATGCGGCACAAGGTTCACGATTGCCCTGGCGCAGGCCGGCACGCAAGTCACGTGCACCGGATGCGGCAAGCGGGCGATCGCGCCGATGCCGAAGTCCGAATCGCTCCATCCAAGCGCCGCGTCAAAAATCCCGCAAATGGAGATCGGCGAAGCCGAGACGCAAGCGCCGCCTGCTTCACCCTTACCAGCGAGCATGCCGCCGCCGATCCCCGAGAGAATCGACGAGGTCGAAGAGATCGTTGACGACGTTGACCTCATCGACGACAGCGATGGCTACGGTCTGGACGCCAACGATGGCCTGGCCCACCTTCACGAGGCTGGCGTCGGCATGTGGGGCACGGTCGCCGTCATTCGGCTCGACGTGCTCGCGCCGTGCATCGCCTACGGATGCAAAGGCGCCTGGGCGCTGGCCGGGCAGGAAAGCGATGTTCAGCTCGTGAACATGAAAGACCACAAGCGCGGCAAGGTATTCGAGAAACACGATGCCGACGTGACGGCCGTCGCGCTAGCCGCCTCGGATTCCCTGGCCGCTTCGGGCGATGCCGACGGGGAGGTCCTCATTTGGGATGCAGTCACGCGCAAGGTTCAGGCGACCTTCGAAGCGCACTCTGGCGAGGTACATTCCGTCGCGATCACTTTCGATGGCAAGCGCGCCGCCTCGGGCGGCGAGGATGGCCTCATCAGGCTCTGGGATCTTTCCACGGGCAAACGTGTCAAACTGGAGTTCGGCGACTGGTCCGACGATGACGAACAGGCCACCTATGTGGCCTTTTCGCGCGATGGCACGAAACTCCTCGCCGGGGGCGACGAAGGCCGAGTCTGCATTTGGGACGCATTGACCGGAAAACGCATCAAGAAATACTCCCGGCTCGAACTGCCGATCTCGTGCGTCCGCCTGAGCGATGAGGGCGGATACATCACCGCGACCACGTTCCCCGTTCGCCACGACGGCGGCAGCTTTCTGCTGCTCAACCGGCGCGAAACCGGCACTGGCGACGACGTCAACGAAATCCCGCTTTCCGTGAACTCCATCCCGTGCTGCGTCGCGCCCGATCAGATCGGAAAGCGCGTCCTCATCGGCGGAGGCGGCGAGTTCCCGTGGCTTTGCGCCTTCCAGCTCGACAATGGCCGCCTGCTCCACGTCTACGACGCGCTGCGCGGCGCTCCGATCTGCCTCGCCGTGGCGCCGCACAACAATCGTGTCATCGCCAGTCTCAATACAGGCCGATTGCAAGTATTCGGCATGACCACCTCGTAATCGGACGGCTCATGCCATTTGTCTTTGAAAACCTGGGGTTGCTGTTCGGCCTGTCCGCTCTGGCCGTGCCGATCATTCTCCACTTGCTACAGCGCCGGCATAGCGACGTGATCGACTGGGCTGCGATGCAATTCTTGCCGCAAACCGATGTCACCCGGCGCCGGCGCTGGCTCAACGAGATGCTGCTCTTGCTCGCGCGCATGGCGATCATCACGCTGCTTGTGATGGCGCTGGCCGGGCCTATCGCGACAAGTACCTGGCTGGCATCGCTCGGCGAAAAGCCGACGCGCGATGTCGTCATCGTCATCGACGCTTCCTTCAGCATGGGGCAGCGCTCGAGTAAACAGCCGACGCCCTGGAATGAAGCCCTGCAGGCGGCTCGCGAGACGATAGCGGGCGCATCGCGCGGCGATCGCTTCGCAATCGCACTCGCACGCCAACCGGCTGCGTTCGTCCAGACCGAATTCAGCGGCGACGCTGACTCACTCCTCGCCATGATCGACACGCTGCCGCCACCACGCGGAAATCCCGACCTGCCCGGCGCCATCGCAATATCGTGGACGCACCTGCGAACGAATGGCAGGGCGGCACGGCGGGAAATCATCATCATCACCGACATGCAACGCCACGGCTGGGCCGATTCAGCTTCGCTGCGAACGCTCGAAAATATGGGGATCGGCTGGCGTGCCGAGATCGAGGCGGCCAAGACCGATGGTTCCGTCGTGCCGAGCGTTCGCCTGATTCCGGTCGGGCGCTCGTTGACTGCGGACGCGCCGAATTATTCGCTTGCGCCGGTCGTCGTATCGCATGGCATGGTAAAGGTCGGGCAGCGCGTCGCCTTCACGTCGGCGCTTCGCCTGGATCAATTCGCACGGTTCAAAAGGCCGACGGCGGTGCACGCCACAATCAACGACGCGAAATTGCCCGACCTGCAAATTCCGGAAATCGCGGGGCTGACGACGGGCCAAATTCCTCTGCGCCTCGAGCATCGTTTCGAGCAGATCGGCCGCCATGTGCTGACGATTCAAATCGAAGCCGATCCCGCGAGCGATGCCTTGGAGGCAGACAACGTCCGGCATGCGATCGTGGATGTCGTGCGCGATGTGCCCGTACTCCTGATCGACGGCGACGCCCGTCTCTCGCCCGAGAGCAGCACCTTTTTCATTCGCAAGGCCCTCACGAACAAGACCGGCGACGGCGTCCGCGCGATCCCCGTGAACGACTGGCGCCCCGGCGAGCCGATGAAGCAGAAGCCCGCAGTGATCGTGCTGGCGGACGTACCGAGCCTGAATGCCACGCAGATGAAAGCCATCGAAGCGCACCTTGCGGACGCCGGCGGAGTGCTCGTCGCTGCCGGGCCTCGCATGGCGCAGCATTTGGCGGCATGGAACGACCTCGCGCTCCTTCGCGGTGAAGGCTGGCTGCCGACGCGTTTGGATGGTGTTGGAATCAGCAAGGATCCGTTGTCGCCCGATCCGCGAACGTTCCTGCATCCGGCGCTTGACCTATTTCGACGTACGGCCGACCTCGACATGCGGCAAATCCGCGTCGCGCGCTGGTGCAAGGCCGCCGCCAAGCCGACTGATCGTGCCGCGACTGTCGCTCGGCTGACGAACGGCGAACCGCTCCTGGTCGAAAAGCGCTACAAGAAGGGCAAGGTTGTGCTTTGCACGATCCCCCTGGATCGCCAGTGGGATTCGACTTTTCCCGGATCTTGGGAGTATCCGGTGATCGTGAACGAGTTGATCGGCTCGCTCGCAGGCGGCCAAAGCCGCGCGAGTGTTCTACAGGCTGGCGATGGGATTCAGATCGAAGAGGCCGACGCCGGGACGAATCGCTTGACGCTGCGAACGCCTGATGTTCCGCCGAAGACCTTCGATGTGCCGGCCTGGCCGTGGCGTTACACCGAGACCAGTACGATCGGCCGATACGACGTGACGAGCAGCAACGGAAAATATCTGCCGTTTGCCGTTGAACCAGACCCAGGCGAATCGGACCTGACGCGCTGCACCGACGACGACCGCCGCCGAATTCGCGAGCGTCTGCCGATCGTATTCAGTGATTCAAGCGATTCGACGGCGACCTCCGCGGTTGATGACACAAGCCGCGAGGAGATTTGGTGGCTATTGTTGATCGCCGTGCTGGCGTTTCTTTGCGTGGAAGTATGGATGACCCGCCGCGTCGCCATGGGACGAGGGCGCTGAACCATGAACAAATTCCTGCTTGACGGCGAGCACACTTATCTTGTCTTGTCGCCGCGCTGGGCCGACCTCGGGCCGGCGATTCAGTGGACGTTGGTCATCGGGCTATGCGTGGTTCCGCTCGCGCTGATGCTCGCGCTGTCTCGTTACGAGCTTCGGCTCGTTGCCCGGCGTCATGCAATCGGGTTGCTCACGCTGCGTCTTGGCATTGCGTTGGTACTTTGGTTCGCGATTGCCTGGCAGCCTCACCTTGCCGATATCCGCACCGAGGAAACGCCGAGCCGGGTGCGGATCGCCGTCGATCTCTCCGGCAGCATGGAAGTCGCCGACCTTCAGCGCGGCGACGACGAGAAAGCCTCGCTGGCAAAGGCACTGGGTGTGGACGCCATCGACGGGACCTGGTCGCGCATGAAGATCGCGCATCACCTGCTTTCGCCAGGGGGAAAAAACCTCTATCAGCGATTGGCGGAACGTCACAGCGTCGAGCTTGTCGGTTTCGATTCCACGCTACAGCCTCAGTCGCTCGATCGGCTGCTCGCTCGCTTGAGCCAGGCCAAGAGGAGCGATTCCCCGGCCGCCACCGATTTGAATCAGCCGCTCGCCCATCTATCGCGCGGCAAGTCGCAGCCGCTTCTCGGCGTGATCCTGCTCACGGACGCTCGCCACAATCTCGGCGTCTCGCCGCTGGAACGCGCAGAAGATCTAACGAAGTCGGCCGTGCCGATCTTTCCCGTCATGCTTGGCGCGCGGGAAGCGCCGATCGATTTCCTGATCGTTGACATCCAGGCGCCAACGCGAGGTTTTAAGAACGCCACTATCCCCATCGAAATACGCACAAAGGCGACCAACCTACCCGCGCAGCAACTGGTCGTCGAATTGCAGTTTGCCGGCAAGGCGCTGCTCCCCGAGCACCGAAGCATCATCACGCATCGCGGCAACGACGAGGTCTACACCACGCGCTTCCAGGCCAAGCTCGAAGAGACCGGCACGCATGAATACCAGATTCGCATTTCCTCCAAGGATAAACGCGAAATAACCCTGGCCAACAATGTCGCCAACCGGTTCGTTCGCGTCATCGAAGACAAGGCCAAGATTCTGCTCGTCGATGGCGAGGCTCGCTGGGAGTATCACTATCTCGCTGGTGCACTGGCGCGTGATCCGTCGGTGTCCCTGGATCGTGTCGTCTTTACGCCACCGCGGCTTGGACTCATTAAGGAAGACGTTCGCGTCAAGGCCGGCTTGCCGAAAACGAAGATCCCGGAGTTCGCCGGCAAAAAGGACGAACGCGATCCGCTGATGAGCTACGACTGTATCATCCTCGGCGATGTCGCTCCCGCTGACCTGCCGCCAGCCGATGCACTACGGCTCGAAAATTACGTGACGCGGCGAGGCGGCACGCTGATCGTCATTGCGGGAAAACGATACATGCCGATCGAGCATCTGAAAAAAACCGGGCCGCTTTCCAAAATCTTGCCGATCACCGACGCCCGGGTACTCGCGACCGATACTGGCTTCACGCTCGCGCCGACTGCCGAAGGCAAGCTCACGCCGTTTTTGCACCTGGAACCGGACGCGCCAGGCGCGAGTTGGCCGGAGCTGCCGTCGCATTTTTGGGGCGTGGTCGGCAAACGCAAGCCGGGCGCGACCGTGCTAATGACGCCGATCGAGGCTGACCGACCGCCGACTCCGAGCAAGGATACGGGAATATTCGTTCAGCAAAATTACGGATTTGGCCGCGTGCTGTTTCTGGGCATCGACAGCACCTGGCGCTGGCGATTCCGCGTCGGCGACACCTACCATCACCGCTTCTGGGGCCAGCTGGCGCGCTGGTCGGCGGCGGATCAGTTGCTGCCGGCCGGGAATCAATTCATCCGCTTCGGCCCGCGTGAGCCAATCTACCACGCAGGGGAAGAAATCGAGATCGGCGTCAGGCCAGGCGACTCGCTCCCGCTATTGAAGCAACCGCTCGACGCACGCGCCAAGATTTTCCGCCGAATCGCCGGCCAGACTGACGAATTAGTCGCCGCCGCACCGCTGTCGGCCAACGCTCGGCAAGGAACGATGCTCGAAGCAAAGCTGCGCGACCTACCTCCGGGCGTCTATCGCGTGCAGCTTGACATACCGGCCTGGCAGGAAGCGATTGCCGCTCCGAACGATCCAACCGTGCCGGCCATGAAGGATGGCGAAATCTTTCGAGTGCTGCCTCGCAGCAATGACGAACTCCTCGACCTTTCGAGCGATTGGTCGCTCGCTCACGGCCTCGCGGACCGCACGGATGGCCGAGTCTATTCCCCCGAATCGATCGACGATCTTCTCGATCGCTTGGCCCGGCGTGTCGAATACACCGAGCAGCGCGATGAGTACCGCTCCTGGCGAGACGCACCTTACGTCTGGTGGCTTCTCGGCGTTTTGCTCGCACTTTTGACGACGGAATGGATCTGGCGAAAGTCGCTCGAACTGCCATGATCTTCTATGCTGTTTGGTTGCGCATTTTCTCCCCCTCTCCCATCTGGCCCTTCGGGAGAGAGGAGCGTGTAGTGCTTATTTGGTGCCCCAGAGTTTTTCCAGAAGCGCGTAGATCTCGGGTTCTTCCACTCGCAGTTCGGCTCGGTTGAACGGAAAGAAATCGTTCACGCCGAAAAACGATTCGGTCATCTCGGCGAAGAACTCTTTCTCGTTCGTGAGGGCATAGTGCTTGGTCTTTTTGCCATTGATGTGCAGCGTGCTTTGGTATTTTCCGCCGGCCTTGAATCGCTCGTACGCCGCCTTGACCTCGGCATGATTGAATCCGAGAACTTGATCGTGGTAGGCGTGGGCGAGTTCGTGCATGACGGACCAGGGCTGCACGCGTTGATGTCCGAGACTTGAGAATTCCTTCGCGACGGGAATATGCACGCATTTCGCGAGTTTCGGGCTGAAGCCGTTCGATTTCAACCAGCCGGAGCTGGGGTGATACTGCGCCGGACGCAGCTTGCCGTGATCGAGATCGAGATAGATCGAGACCTTCTGAAGGAGCTTGACCTTCTCTGCGGGAACGACCTGTTTGATGTCGTAGAGCCGATTGGCGAGGATGCGCAAAGCATGATCGCCGACTTGCTTGTTGGTTTCGTTTAGCAGCCGGTCGTCGATATACACCGACCAACCCTCGATATCGCGTTTCGTGTGCGCGGTAGGCAAGGCGGGTTGCAACAAGATCGCAATGGTCGGTAGAATCGTGAGAAACGAGATCATGGGGTGACTCCAAAAATCGATGAGAAGATAGTGCGGATCAGAATATCACAACAACCCGGCTGCAATCACATTCGATAGCCTTGCGAGGAATCGGCCTTCGGGTTCTTGCGGTTGGGTCGTGAAGAGGATGAAGTAGGCTTCCGAGTCCGGGTCGATCCAGCAGAGCGTTCCCGTCGCGCCCCAATGGCCATAGGTGCGCGGGCCCAGCAAGTCGCCAAAATTCGCCGAGTGCGCCGGCCAATTCAAGCGCCAGCCCAGACCCCACGGCTTGCAGCGGCGATCTTCCTCCGGCACGCGCGGCATGGCCGCCAGCTGGTTCGATGTCATCGCGCGCACGCTCGCCGGGCTGAGGATGCGCACTTTGCCGAGGACACCGCCGTTGAGCATCATTTGGCAGTAACGGGCGAAGTCGCTGGGCGTCGTGATGAGGCCGCCCCAGGGGGCGCCGAAGCCGAGCCAATAGGCGCCATTCCAGTTCCAGTCGGCTTTCTCGAGTTCCCTTGGCACGCGGATATGGGCGACGCGCTCGCGTCGATTCGCAGGGCAGCCGAGCGATGTGTCATTCATTTCCAGCGGGCCGAACACCTCCTTGGCGAGAAAATCGGCGAGCGTCATCCCAGCGATTTGATGCACGATCTCCGAGAGCATTGCCGTGCCCATGCTCTGATAGCTGACGCGCGTGCCCGGCGGAAAACCAAGTCTGAGCCGGCAAACCTCTTCGATGAACACGGAAAGTGGGCGGTGATTTCGCCGTAGTTTCTCGTTATCGGGCAGCATGTCGGGCAGGCCGGAGGTGTGCGTCATCAGGTGGCGCACCTGCACGTCGCGCTTGCCATTCGCGGCGAAGGCGGGCACGATGTCGGCGACGCGGTCGTCGAGCGCCAGCCGGCCGCGTTCCACGAGCATCATAACGGCGGCGACTGTCACCGGTTTCGTGATCGACGCGATCAAAAACAACGCGTCCTTTCGCAACGCCGGCGCGTCCTTCGCAGGCCGCTGCCTGCCGACGAGCCGTTGCTCGATCGTCCGACCGCGCCGGCCCACGATCCAGCCCGCCGCCGGGATGCGGTCTTCCGTGATCCAGCGTTGCACGAGTTCATCAGCCCGGCGCAGCGCGGCTGGATCAAGGTTCAGCGACTCCGGCTTGTCGATACTCAAACGGGGCATGCGATGGGCCCTCCTCTATTTAAAAAAGATCGCTAATCCGTCACCACCCCACGCGGCAGCGTAATGATGATCTCCGCACCTGGCCCGATGCCGCCGACCTCAATGCGGCCATGATGAGCATCGACGATCCGTTTCGTGATCGCCATGCCGAGGCCCGTGCCTTTGGATTTCGTCGTGAAGAACGGATCGAAGATGCGCGTCGCCTGTTCCGGCGAAAGTCCGGGACCGTTGTCGCGTATGCTCACGCGCAGCGCCGGCCGCCCGTCGAGCACGGCATCGGCGGCGTGGATAATGATGAGCAAAGGATCCTGGCAGGCGCCCAGCGAGTTGTCGAAGATATTGCGAAACGCCTGCTCCATGCGAAACGCGTCCAGCGGACATTCGAGGTTCACGCCCGTGAAGTCGGCCCGGAACGCCGCGTCGCGATCCTTTCTCCTGAGAGCGAGATTCTCCCACGCTTGCCGCCAAATCAGGCTGATGTTCCAGGGTTCGAGCGACAGCTTGATCGGGCCGGCATAGTTGCGAACTTCTTCGTAGAGCTGATGGAGATGGCTTTGCGCCTTCTGAAGTCGATTGACCATATCCATGGCCTTGGGACGATCGGCGATTTCCTGCGACAACATTTCCAGCAGCGCATGGCTGCGGGCGAGTGCGTTGCCGCTCTCGTGGGCGAGACCGGTCATCATCTGCCCAATGGCGGCGAGACGCTCGGCCTGAACGGTGTGCTCCTGGCCTTTCTTGAGATCGGTGATGTCATGTCCGACGACGATAACCGCAGGCCCAAGCAAATCGTCGAGGCGCCGCAGATGCAGCAGCAGCCAGCGGTGGGACCCATCGCGGCAGGCGATCACCTGCTCGAAGCTCGTTTCGAATTTGTCGCCGAAGGCCTCGGCCAATCGTTTGCCCACGGCGTCGCGATCGGGCGGGAGTGTCAACGATTCGACGTGCGATCGGCCGATCAGCTCGTTTTCGCGATAACCCGTCAGCTTGCTGGTGAAGGAATTCACGTAGCGGATGACGCCATCCTGGCCCAATCGCAGGATCATGCATGGCGCGGCTTCAATCAGCGTGAGGAGCGTGGCCTCGGCGCGTTCCGACTGGTAGGCGTCTTCGATCGTGGCAAGGTCGAGATCGATCAACCGATCGAGCGCACGAAGTGCTTCCGTCGGAATCGGCGTGCGCCCAACAAATACCGCATGCATGCGTTCGCGCAGCCGGGCGAGCGCGGCGCTGGTGTATATCTGCGGCAAGCCAATTTCGAGATGCCTCCGCCCAACGCGCCAGCGTTTGACGACGTACTCGCGGTTGTAATTGCCGGAGAAGAGATCGACGAGCCAATCGCGCAACGTTCGCTTGAGCCGTTCGACCTGAGCGTCGCCGCCCGTGATGACGGCACGCGTGGCGGAGTGACGCTGGATCTCGGAGTAGAAGTCGTCGATGAGCGAGCTGAAATGGGGTTCCAGGATCGGTTGAAGCGAACGAACTCGCTGAGCATCCTCATCGTTCCAGCCGATGTAGGTTTGCAAGTCCTGATATCGGCGGAAGAGCTGGTCTTGGTTCATGGAATGGCACGGCACACATATCCCGCCATCGATTGTTGAATCGGGCCGAGATCCCGCAATCGATGGCGCGGCCTATGAGAGATATTCTGCTACCTATTTTCTATTTTCCCCCATCGGAAATAGCATACAGAGTTTTGTATCCACGCAGGTAAATTCGGCCCTGTGATGGAGCCGGGGAAGCGGTGAAGATATCGTTCAGGTAGTTGTCCGCGAGCACTTCAAGCTTGCGCCCCGCCTTCAGAACGGTGACGTTGCCGCTGTCGCGCCCGACGAGGTAGATCTTGTCATCGGCGCACATGGGCGAGGAGCGGTAGCGACCCTTGGTCAGTTCCTTCTTATACACCTCCGCGCCGGTTTTCAGATCGACGACGAGCAGATCGCGCTGGCTTTGCGGCAGATACACCAGGCCATCGTGGACGAGCGGTACGGAGACGTCCGGCGCGCCCTTGCTGATGCGCCATTGCTCAAGCGGATTGCCGGTCTTGATCAGACCGCTCGCGCCGTTCTTGATGCTGACGACATGCAAGCCGCGGCAGGTGGGTACAACCAACTGATCGCCGGCGGCGACAGGCGAAGAGATGATGCGATGGTTCGTCTTGTTGCCCTTGCCCGGATTGAGATCGCCGAGGCGCCACAGTTCGGCGCCGTCCTTCAGGCTATGCCCCGTGGCATAATCGCTACCGAGAATAACGAGGTTCAACTCCTTGCCGTTCATCCAAAGCATGGGAGACGTGTAGGCTTCACGGCTTTCGCCGACGGCGTCGGTCTTGCGTTCGACTTTCCAGGCGTCCTTACCGGTTGCCTTGTCGATGGCGACGACCCATTGGCCGCCGTTGGTTAGCAGGGCGAGGTAGAGTCGATCTTCATAGAGCAACGGGGTGTTGTGCATGCCGTGGCCGATGGAGAATTTGCCATAGCGTTTCTGAGCGTTGAACTTCCAGATTTCCTTGCCGTCGAAATCATGGCAGGCGAAGTCGCCGCTGCCGTAGTAGGAGTAAACATATTTACCGTCGGTGCTGGGCGAGGGAGAGGCGTCATTGCCTTCACCGCCCATGGCCGGTTTGCGCGAAACCTTGGTGACGGGCTGTTTCCACAGAAGTTTTCCGTCGGTCTTGATGCAGAGCAATGAAACGTCAAAACCGTCGATACTTGTAAGGAAGATACGGTCATTCCAGATGGCCGGCGTCGAACCGCCGGGGCCGGGCAGATCGAGTTTCCAGGCGATGTTCTTGTCGGCGCTCCAGGTTACTGGCAGGCCCTTTTCTTTGGAATGGCCGTCGCGGTTGGGACCGTGCCATTGAGGCCAATTGTCGGCGCTCGCGGCACTGACCGTGATGAATAGCATGAGGCAAGCAAATGAAACGTATCGCATGTCAAATCTCAAAAATGGTGAAACGGTGGCGGGACTAATCTAATGTCGATGATACCAATCCCAATTACAGTGGGTAGTGGTCAGTACGATGTTTAGCCGCTCGCCGCAGGCGAGCGCGGGCGCGGAGATTGCGGTGAACCTATTGTTCAACCCGAGGGACTTCGCCCTGGTCATTTTTTCTTTCCCATGACGTACCGGTCAAGCCAGGCGAGATCCCATTCCAGCTTCGCCTGGCGGTTGCGGTACTTGGTCAAACCATGACCCTCTCCCGGATAGACGATCAACTCGGTCGGCACATTCAGATATTCCTTGAGCGCGCGATACAACATCCGGCTATGCCCCGGCGGGCAGCGGTCGTCGTTCGCGCCGACATGGATCAGCGTCGGCGTACGCACCTTGCCCAGATCGTACGTCGACGACGCCTTGTGATACTTTGCCGGATTCTCCCAAGGCAACCCCTGCTTGAAGACCATCGCGTAGGCGGGTTCGTCGTTCGAGCCCCATTCCATGATCGCGTCCACGATGCCCGCGCCGCTGATCGCTGCCTTGAACCGGTTCGTCTTCGTGATGATGCAATTCGTCAAATACCCGCCGTTCGACCAACCCGTGACGGCCAGCTTGTCCGGATCGGCGATCCCGTTTTCGACGAGTGCATCGACGCCTTTGAGGATATCCTCGACGTCAATATCGTTCTCCCGCCCAATCAGGTCGGCGGTGAATTTGTCGCCATACCCAGTCGAACCACGATAATTCGGGCACAGCACAGCATAGCCTCGCGCGGGCAGCAGCGTGCGGCCATAGATCCAGTACTGCATTTTGAAGTAGGTCGCGGTCGTCGGGCCGCCGTGAATTTCGACGACGAGCGGAACCTTGTCGCCTTTTTTGTAATCGGGCGGAAGCTCAAGGATGCCTTCGACCATCTGCCCGCTGGCGCCTTTCCACGACACGACAGACATCTGAGGCAATTTCCATTCCGATGTTTGCGGATTTACGTTCGTCAGCCGTTTATTGTGATGCACGTAAACATCCGGCAAGCGCGTCGGCGTTGCCAGGATGACGGCATAATTGGCGTTGGCGTTCGTATCCGCCGCCAGCGCGAACTGCTCGACAACAACATCGCCCTGAGTCATCGTGAAGAACTCCGGCTTTTCCGAGGTGACCTTGACGGCGCCCATCAATCGAACCCGCGCCTTCTCCTCACCGAGAAAGTACAGGTGGTCCGGTCCATACCAGACCAACGGCGACCCGTAGCCTCGAACATGCACGCCAGCCGGCCGCGGCATTTTCTTGGTGGTTGGCTCGGCGCCGGCAAGGTCGCCCACGAATATCTCCGCCGGGTAGCCATCGAAGATCGTGTTGAACGCAAGTTTATCGCCTGCGGGATTCCACGCTACATGCTCCAGCCAGGCGTAGGGCGACGATACCTTTTTGCGATAAGGGTCCGTGGGAAGCGTGACGATTTTCTTGCTCGCCGCGTCCCAGACATCGACACGCGAACGGCCTTCGAAGCTGACGACCTTGTCGTCCGGCGTGGTTATCATCGCGATCCGTTTCTGATCGCGCGTCACGGCGAATTCGCGGATATTGCGGCCGGCGTCGATCAGTTTCTCGGCGCGGAACGTTCGTAGGTCAAGCTTCCAGATTTGGCCGAGCCGATTCTGCCCGTGTCCGTAGTCGAGCTTGCTGAATTTGGCGCGAAGCCCGAAGTCGTCGTGCTCGATTTTTTCGACGTGGATGAGATAGTAAAGCGACTTCCCGTCGAGCGAAATCTGGAACGCCTCGATGCCGCCCTCGACGCGAGTCAAAGCTTCGGAGACCGCGGGACCATCGACGTTGACGCGCCAGACCTGCGTCTTGCCGTCGTAGGGCGGTTGCTTATCGCCTTCGCGCTTGCGATTTTCGAGGTAATAGACCGTGCCGCCCTTGGAGTCGAACTGCGGCGAGCGGGCGCTGGCGCGATCGGCGGTCAGCCGGCGCGCCTCGCCGCCTTTGGTTGGCACGATCCAGAGGTCGGTCTTGCGGTCATTCGTCGCTTCCTGCCAACGGCCTTCGGTGTAGGCCACGTAGTTTTCGGAATAGGCAATTCCGAACAGATCCGCCTGCGTGAAATAATCTGCCACGGTGATGGCGCGCTTCGCCGGCGCGGGTTGCGCGAAAACAGGGAGCGGACTCAATACCGTCAGAAGAATTACGAGGATTTTCCGCATGCTCTGGCTCCGGATTCTGGGATTCGCGATGATGATGGGTTTGCAACCATCTTATGGCGAGCGCAACAAAAAACTCCTCGTTGCCGAGGAGTTTTTTGTTAGTCCGGGGAGCCCATTGGTTCGCTGTGCTTGCCTCTGGGCATCGGTATTCAAATTTAGCGAGCAGCAGTCTGCGTGACGTTATTGAAGTTCACCTGCACGTCCACACCGGGCACGATGGTGATCTGCTGAGCGTCGCGGACGGTTTGGCCGTCACGGGCAAGCTCGACGCGCATCGTATACATGTAAACGCGTGATGGATCGAGGTTCGGCGTGTTGAACGCGCGAACCGTACCTTGCAGCGGGCATTCGACGTTGTCCACGAACAACCGAGCGTCGGCGGGCAGGTTGACGACGATTCGGCTATTGCGAACGCGAGCGTTGCCTTCTTCTTGCGGTTGCTTCGGAGCCGGGACGCCTTCCGACTGCTTCACTTTAGCTCGAAGTGCTTCGACTTCACGGCGCAACGCATCGACTTCCGAGCTGCTTGATTGCGGGACGGGCACGACCGTAGGTGGAGCCGTCGTCGCCGGCACGGAATAGGTGGTTGCACAGGTGGTGCAAGGGGCGTAGTACACGCGAGTCGCGCTGCAGCAGTACGACACGGAGCAGCACGAAGGAGCCACGTAGATGTAGCTCGTGTGGCAGCAGTGATGGCTGAACAGCGGACGATGGCAGTGCGAATACGAGCAGCAGTAGCCAGAATAACCGCTGTAACCCGAGTAGCATGAGTAACAACTGTAAGAGCAGCAGTAGCAGGACGAGTAACACGAGGCGTAGTAACGGTGGTGTGCCGAATGGCAGAACGCTGGCGTCGTGCTGCCTGCGGCAATCATCGTCGCCAAAACAACGCTGTACATTTCCCTCTCCCTTCGCTGGTTGCTTCATCCGCGCTGGGGGGTGACAAAGCCAACCAATTTCCCGATTGGTTCTTGCGGATTCAATTTTCCGATCCGAATGATCGCAGAAACTAGCGCGACTGCGAACATTACAAAGGATAGGTCAATCGAGCCGGCTATTTCAATTTAGCATAAAAAACCGGCTGCATTATGTCAAAGGGAAAATAAGAAAAATGGAAAGCTTCGGTCAAATAGGATGATTCGGAAAAATCCCTGCAATCGGCACAATTGGAAAAGTTTAACGCGAAATCAACGTATCTTTTTCGCTTTTTTCTGCCCGCCGCTCGCAGCGTTCTGCTGTGCCGTCTTCACGATCGCTTGCACATCTTGCACGATGACTTGCGCCTGAGCCTGGGTTGCGTTTGTCGCTTTGAGCAACGTCTTGACGTCCGCAGCCACCTTCTGGGCGTCTTGCTGCGAAATGTTGGCACTGCTCAAGACTGCCGAGACGCTCTGCGTGAGTCTCAGCGCTTCGGTTGGCGTGATCTTCTTGTCCGCCAAGATCGTGGCCAAATCGTTGGCGAGCGCTTGCACCGATGCCTGTGACGGTTTGTTCGCGGTGGCGAGAATCTTTTGCAGGTCCTGGGCTACCGCCTGTTTCTGTTGTGGCGTGACGGCGCTGTTCTTGTAGATGGCCTCGAGATCACTCTTCAACTTCGCGAGATTCTGCTGCTGTGGCTTCGCGCTTTCGCTGGCTCCGCCCTTGCCCTTCGGCGGTGTCTTGCCCTTGAACTGCGCGGCTTCGATGGTGGTTGCCGATACCCCTAGGATCGCTCCGATCATCGCAGCGGACAAGATGAGTTTTGGCATGCAGGTCTCCATTTCGGAAGTGATTTTCGGAAGATACTGCACAATCCCGCGCAGTGTTTCAACGAATATGCAAATGATTCACCGCGGGTCGGTTCAGCCTTGGCGAAATGGGCGGCGGCAGCCTATCATAGTCTCCTGACGCGACTCTCTCACCACGGGATTTTCATCATGATTGGCTTACCGCTTTCGGATCTCGATACGCCCCAACTCCTGCTCGACCTCGACGTCATCGACGCCAACTTGAAACGCATGTTCGGCGCCGGCAAGGAACGCGGCGTAAATGTTCGCACGCATTTCAAATCGCTCAAGTGCGGCGGCCTGGCCAAATACATCCACGAACGCGGCGGCACGACCTTCCTCTGCGCCAAGCTCAACGAGGCCGAGGTGCTCGCAGCCGTGGGGATTCGCGACATCCTGATTGCAAACCAGATCGTCAGTCCGCTGAAGATGCTGCGTCTCGCTGACCTGGCGAAACGCGTCAAGCTCACCGTCTGCGTCGATACCGAAGCGAATATCGACCAACTCAGCAAGGCGATGGCCGCCGGCGGCGCAACGCTTGGCGTGCTCGTCGAAGTCGATGTCGGCATGGCCCGCTGCGGTGTGCTGCCCGGCGATGCTGCGGTCAAGTTGGCGCAGCGCGTCGCGCGTAGTCCGGGATTGCGTTTCGAGGGGTTGCAAGGCTACGACGGCCACCTTCAGCTCATTGCGGACATGACCGAAAAACGCGCGAAATGTCTGGAAGGCATGGAGCAGCTCGTCGGCACGCGGCGTCTGATTGAGAAGGCTGGCCTCGCCGTCAACACCGTCACCGGCGCTGGCACGGGCACGTGGGAGTTCGTCGCTGGCTTCCCGGGCGTGACCGAAATTCAGCCCGGCTCGTTCGTGCTGATGGATTGTGCCTACCAGACCGTGCGCCCCGAATTCGGCTGCTCGCTCTCGATCCTCGCAATGGTCATGAGCGTCAGCCCGAAATGGTACGTGCTCGACGCTGGCTCGAAGGCGATCTCCAAGGATTTCGGCATGCCGATGATCAAGGGCCAGACCGGCGAAACCGTGACGCGCCTTTCCGAGGAACATACGAAAGTCGAAGGCGAGGGCATGTCAGCCAAGGTCGGCGATCTGCGCGAGGTCATCCCCGCCCATTGCTGCGCGACGATGAACCTGCACCGCAAATGCATCGCCGTCCGCGCCGGCAAAGTCGAAGCCGTCTGGCCGATCGAAGCAAGTGGAAGATACGACTAGTTTATTCTTCAAGCAGTTTGAATTGTCGCCCCGGAGGGAGTGGCCGCATTCGCATGTTCCGGCATGGCATTCTGGTGGCCGCTCCCTCACGGTCGCAGCTCGGACGAACGTCGGATTACCGATTGAAAATGGATGTATCGTTCTTGGGCGTGCGAAGCATAAACTAATCCCAGGGGTTCGCTGCGCTCACCCCTGGGCTTCTCAAATCACACGCCTTCGCGATCGAACTCGGCAATGCTGCGGAGCTTCTTCATCGCCTTGACGTTGAGCTGGCGAACACGTTCCTTGGTGATGCCGAGCTTCTCGCCGATCTTTTCGAGCGTCAAGGCTTCCTTGGCGTCATCGAGGCCTGCTCGGAGCCGAACGATCTCGCGCTCGCGCGGTTCGAGGTACTCGAGCAGGCGATTGACCTTCACCGACGCATGCTCGGCCGCGGCGAGGCATTCCTTCTCGTTCGTGCGCTTGTCCTCGGTGGCGTCGAAGACTTCTTCGTTGCCCGTGACGAAGCGTTCCTTGCGATGAATCTCGTCGGGAATGCTTCGGGCGAAGTTCTTGATCAGCGACCAAGTCGCATAGGTGCTGAACTTGTTGCCTCGGAAGTAGTCGAACTTCTCGACGGCCCGCATGAGCGAGATATTGCCGTCGCTGAGCAATTCAAAGAAGTTGTCCGTTTGGCCGCTATGCTTTTTCGCGACGGACGTCACAAGCCGCATGTTGCAGCGAATCAGCAATTCCTTGATCTTGTTCGCCTCTGCGAGATCCGCCTCGATGGCGTCGAGTAGTTCGACGCGCACGAGAGCCGTGTTCACCAATCCGCTCGGCAACTTCAAGGCGCCCAGCTGCTTTGCAGCGTGGTACTTGAGGAAGTTCATCTTGCGGAACAGGTGTTGTTCCTGATCCTTGGTCAAGAGCGGCATCTCGTAGTTCGAGAACAATTCCGGCGGCGCATCCTTCGGGATGCGTTTGGCGCGGCGATCTTCCTCGAAGGCCTCGGCATCGGGCATCTCGGCGCGGATGGCGGCTTCCTGGGACGGATCGTCGAAACATTCGTTATAGACCCATTCGATATGCTGGTCGAACAGGCGTTGAGCGCGAATCTCGTTTACCGCGCGGTAAACCATGGAGCGGTCGCGTTGGAAATTCTTGGCAATGGTGTTCACGTCCATCCCCCTCCGATAGGAGTTAACGATTACATGTTTGTCGGTTCGTTCGATCGGCCCCGTCATCTCCGGGAAGATCGCGTGTTCGGGGTGCTCGCGATCGAAGTTTTTAATCGTGTATCTCACCGTCTCGGGCGAACGATGCAGCCGGCGAGCGATTCGGCGGCTGATCTCTGTCAAACTTCCCAGGCCGACACGTGCGAAGCGGCGCGCCCGGCGAAGGATGTCGTCTTTTTCCTGTTGCTCCAGCAGCGTGAATTTCGCGCTGCGTTCGAAGCGGTCTTTGTTGGCTGCCAGGAACGGATCGACAAGCGAGGGCAGAAATCCCATCTGCCGTTTGCCGTTGCTGAGGACCGGGATTCCGATCAGGCCTCGCTTGCGCCAACGGTTAATCGTCTTGGTGCTGACGTTGAGCCGACGGCTGATCTCATCCGTCGTCATGACCTCCTCGGGAACCTCTTCCACGGGCACGGCTGGCAGCGAGGTGGCGAGGTCGTTGATCAGCAGCCCCAGGTCATGAAGTACGTCATGCCCCTTCATCACAAGTCCCGCGTGGGCGTCCGAGCGGAACTCGGTGAGGCGATAGCAGAGGAACTGGTACGGATACTCGCGCGCGGGTTCGATTTCGTTGAGCAGTTGCTCGCCGCGTTTGAGTTGCTCGAGGCGTTTGGCGGGCGGCGCGAACCGGACCTGTTGATCCGCAAGTTCTCGTATCGATTGGTGTTTGTAGGTATTCATGATGTTGGCTCCTCTCGATGACAACGCCTGACCGCCTGTTTCCCTGTCCTCCCCAACGCATATACTCTTGGTTCGTTACAAAAGTTCCAGAATTCACGTCGTAGCGAAAATAACCGTTATGACACTTGAAAGCACATCGTGGTTCGTTTCCACCTCTACAAGATTAGTACGTGAACTTGATCCTTTCTTGTCAGGTAATTCGCTTTTCCGGAAACATTATTTCGGATGTTCCAGTGAGCGATTCTGCACAAAAAGCAAATGCAATAACCGTGCCGTGAAGGTACTCTCTTACTGTACAACGGAGCACATTTTTGATGATTTATTGGCTATAACCTATATCCTAATATAATGTTGTGTCAAAAAATCGAAACAAAACCAGCGAGTACATTATTGCCAGTTTTGACTGCCATTTGAACTTTTTTACACATCTTTCGTTCAAACCTGCTACATTCGGGGCACGCCGGACTGCCAAATTGGACAAACCGAATGCTATTTTGCCAATCGTCGCAATCGGCACAGGTTTCATGCTTCACCAAAAAATAGACGCCTAGCGGAGAGATTCTCTTCAGTTTCCACCCAGGACTCCGCTAGAATCAATGAGTTGTAGCCATGCGGAATGCCGAGTCATCGTAAAATTGAGGTCTGCCATGAATCGATTCGCTCTCTGTCTGACTGCATCCCTTTTCGCGGCCTTCGCTCAGGCGCAAACCGGCGGCGCGGTGCGATTGAATGAAGCCTTCACCAAAGACCGCCAGTATCACGTCCAATGCAACGTCGAGATTTCGGGCACGCTGACACTGCCAACCGGAAACGGCGGCGCTTTCAAGGCGCTTCCGGTTTCGGGAAAGAGCAATCTGAGCTATGACGAGCGAGTCCTGGCCGTGCTGGGCGATGGAAGCGTTGAACGCACGATCCGGTCGTATCGTCAGCTTGAATTCGAGCGAAAAGTCGGTCAGGAGGAGCAGCAGAACAAATTGAGGCCAGAGGTTCGCCGATTGGTAATCCTTCGACGAAAGCCGTACGAGATTCCTTTCTGCCCGACTGCGCCGATGGCGTGGGGCGAGGTCGAGCTGGTGCGCACGGACGTGTTCTCGCCGGCGTTGCGCGGGTTGCTGCCCAGTCGTCCGGTCCAGATTGGCGACCGCTGGAGTGCCGACAATACCGCCCTCCAGGAGCTGACCGATCTGGAGCGAATCGACCGTTCGGACCTCATTTGCACCTTCGACAAGATCGCCACGCTACTCGGACGCCGGATTGCTCAGGTTTCCTTTGCGGGGAAAATTCACGGCGTTGGCGAAGACGGTCTGGCGATGCATGAACTGCGAGGCACCTGCTCCGTGGATATCGATGCGGGATTTATCCATTACGTTTACGTCAAGGGCACGCATCATCTGCTCGACAAGAACGGCTTGCCTACGGGAAAAATTGACGGAACCTTCACCATGACCCGAATGCCTTCGCCAACGACGAAAGAGCTTTCCGACGACGCGATACGTGGTCTGGCGCTGGAACCAAAGCTCGAGAACACCGCGTTGCTATTCGATCAGCCGAACGTCGGCGTTCGCTTTTTATATCCGCGCAACTGGCGCGTCGCCGGCGTAACGGGCGGACAGATCGGCATCGATGAAAATCGCGGCAGCGGTGTCTTGATCACGCTGAGTGCCGCGCAAGCGACGCCTTCGCCGGCGCAGTTTTATCAGGAGGCGTCGCAGTTCCTGGTCAAGCAGAACGCCCGGGTGTTCCGCGAGGAGAAGCCACGTCCGCTCGGGGGTGGCTGGGACGGCTTCACGTTTGATGCCGAGGTCGCCAAGGATCGCGTCATCCTGCATTACAGCGTGACGCGCCAGGGCAATCACGGCGCGACGTTCACGGCACGCATCCTGCCGGCCGACGCCAACAGCGTCCAGCGTGACCTCGACATCATGATGCGAACGCTGCAATTTCGGGCGGTGCGGTGACGGGAAAATACTCCGCGCGGACAGGATTGACACATAGGTGGCACAGATATTCTTGCCTGTGCGAACATCAAGCACAGACAAGAATGTCTGTGCCACCTTTCAATGATTGTGTCATAATCGGAGTGTGCGAAGTATAAATCAGACTCACGCAAAGGCGCAGAGACGCAAAGAATACGAATCAGGAGATGCCGAAAGGTACGAAAAAGCCGGAAAACAGTATGCAAAAACGAGATAGGATTACTTCGTTCCTGCCTTGACCAGCCAGATGTCGAAGCGCGTGCCGACGCCGGGCTGGCTGGTCACTTCGATCTTGCCTCCCAGATCTTGAATAATCTGTTGCACGACCGCCAGGCCGAGGCCGGTTCCGTGGGCTTTGGTGGAAAAGAACGGCTCGAAGATTCGGCTGCGAACAGATTCGTCCATGCCGTGCCCGGTGTCTTCGATCGCGAAGTGGACCCAAGGATTTGTCTTGGCTTCGCCGGGCGGCGAAGCGAGGTCAGTGGAAATGGTGAGTGTCCCACCGACGGCTTTCATGGCGTCGCGCGCGTTGAGGCAGAAATTCAGCAGAATCTGTTTTAGCTGATTCTCCTCGGCCTGAATCTTGGGAAGTGCGTCGGCGAGACGGTGCGACAGCTTGATTTCCGGCGGGATCACCGACCTCGCCAGCTTAACCGTTTGCAATATTACCGAATTCAGGTCCACCGGGTGGATTCTTTTCGGGCGTTCCTTGCTGAACGCGAGGAGTTGCCCTGCGAGATGCGAGGCCTGTTCGCCGACCTCTTCGATTCGCGTCAGGTATTGCTGCCCTGTGGGATCCGCGGGGAATTCTGTCTTTGCCAATCCCGCCATACCGACGATGACCGCCAGCAAATTATTGAAATCGTGCACCGTGCCGCTGGCAAGACGGCCGACGAGTTCAAGCTGTTGGGCCTTTTGCAGCTCTTTTTCCAATCGCCGCTGCACCGAGAGATCGAGTACCACGCTCATGGAACCGACGACCGCGTCCGCCTCGAAGATCGGGTGAATAAACGCGAGAACGGTCCTGTTCGAACCATCGCGTGCTCGCAGCCGAAGCTCCTTGCGGACCGACTGGCCCGTGCGAACAATGTCAGCAGCGGCCAGGTAGTCAGGCAGGTCACTTGGGTCGATAATGTCGCGATCGAAACCGGGCTTCATCATCTCAGGCACCGAATAACCCGTCACGGATTCCGCAAATTTGTTTACGAACGTGATGTTGAAATCCCGATCCCGCTGCACGACCATGACCGGCAAGGTCTCGACGAGGTTCTGGTATTTGTCGCGGGCTTGGCGCAGCGACTCGCGCATCTGTATCTGACTGGTGATGTCGGCAAATGTCGAAAGCACACGCGTCTTGGCGACCCCATTGCGTGCACGATCGGGCAGCGGCAAGGAGCTTACGAGCAGCCAGCGTATAGCTGGATCGGTCCCGGTTGGCATGCCGATCACCGACTCACGCACTGCCTGCCCGCCGCGAAGAGCAAGCCGATCCGGATACTGATCGACGGGCAGCGCCTCGCCATTTTCCCGCACACATCCGTGCTCAGGCGCAAAGCTAACGCGGCCCAAGAGCGCCTCGCGAGCCGTTCCGAGAATGGCGCACGCGGCAGGATTGCAATCGATGATCTTGCCGTTCGCATCCTGCAATATCATGCCCTCCGCCATCGCTTCGATAATGGCACGCAGGCGGGTCTCGGATTCGCGTAACGCAGCTTCGGCCTGCTGCACCGCGCTCCAGTCTTCGAGCACCCACACCGCAGCATCATGCTTGCCCGTGCCGTGAAGGTCCACCGGCGCCGCCCAGGCGAGCAGCGGCGTCTTCCGGCCATCGGAGCGATGAACGACGATGTCATTCGCCCGGCAGGTCACACCCTTTTGCAATGCCTTGGCCACGGGCAGTTCTTCCCAGGGATATTCGCTGCCGTCAGACTTGTGGAGCCGATAGATGCTCGACAGATGGCTAATTCCCGCGGAAAGATCTTCTCGTTGTCCGAGGAGCGCGCGAGCTCGCGCATTGACGAGGATTGGCGTGCCTTGCGGTCCTTGCACAAAATAGACACCCGTGGGAAGATTGGATACGAGCACCTGAAGCATGGTGGACATCTTGCGAAGATTCTGTGCCAGTGCGAGCTGTTCCGTGATGTCTTCGACAAGCCCTTCCCAGCCATCGATCATTCCCGCTTCGTCGTAGTGCGGCGTCAGCGTGTCACGAACCCAGACGGGACTGGGCGATTGCTGGTGATGAATCGGCAGAGCCGTGGCAAGGGCATTCAACGCCTGGGACTCTCTTCGCAGCCGATATTCGCACCGCACAGGCTCCTTTTGCAGGCAGAGCTGAGCCAACGCCGCAATCACGACAACGTGATCTTCGGGTAAGATCTGGTCCATCCAAATTGCATACGGGCCAAGCAAGGCTTCGGGTTTGACGCCCAGGACCTGCTCGCAAGCCGGGCTGACGAGCACGACATTGGCGAGTTTGCTGATCGCAGGTCCGTGCCTCATGTCCGACTTGCTGTCGCGCTGGCGACCACTGGCGTCGCGGGTGGCGTCGAACAGGGTTGGTATTCCCTGTGGCAACCGAACGCTATAGACCACGAACGGGATTCTGCCGACGACCTGAATAAAGCGTGTCTCATTGGCGCGAATCCAGCTAGCCGAGACGCCGACGAGCATCGCCGTGCTGCAGTAGGCGAGCAATTGGCCTTGCAGCTCGCTTTGTAGCCGGCCGCGTGTTTCATTAGGTAATGAGAGAAACTGATACACGCAAACAATGACCAGAGCCGTGACCCCGGCCGCGAACATGCCGCCGAACAGCCCCTGGCGGATGCAGACCCAGACGAGCAGGATCAAACCGCTCGTCCATAACGCCCAACTCGCCGAATTGGAATGGTAGACCGTCCAAAAGTGAAGCAGTGAAAGTCCCACGACGGCAGTCGTCAGGCCGATCAATTCAATCCGTTCGCCGAACTTTGAGCCATCCCGCGCGACATCGGTGGCTCCGGGCAGTTCACCGACGATCAGGCCTTGCCGAAGGAGGAATGGCGTAACGGTCACGATGAGAACCGGCGCTGTCGCCACGACGCCGACGATCTGCCTAAGCCAAAGCTCGGCAGCCAGCAATTCCAATCGACCTGGCGATTCCGCAGTCAACCAGATTGCCCCGGCCTGAACGAAGGAAGCTGCGGTGCACAGGCCGCCGGGTATGAGGATCAAGAACAGCGTGGCCGAGCGCGGATCATCCAGCCAGCGCGACCCATGCCCGACATGGTGATACAGCCACCACGCCAGGCCGATGACGGCGCCGTGCCCCATCAACGCCGTGGCAAGCGAGGCGTCGGAATCGTGCAGTCCCCAGAACCAGCCGACCAAAACGAAGTCGGCCAACAACAGCGGCAGGATCCGCCAGCCCAGCCAGGAAACCAGGGCGATGCCGACGCCCAGGCCGGGAAGCCAAAGACCGCGAGGTTGGCTTTGCCAAACCCAACAGGCATGAAAAACAACCAGGCCGACGACGGCGAACACGTACATCCCGACTGGAACGGATTTGGATTCGCCAGATTGATTCGACGCGGATCGGTTCGCCACGAGAACAGGCCTTGCAGTGTAATGAGTGTGTCGTTACCGACGTGACTTTTTCTAGCGCACGCGGATCACATTGACACAATTCAGCGTTTAGCCGCTCGCTTCTGGCGAGCGTGAGCGCGGCGATTTGGTGCGTCGGGAACCACGCGGCATCAGCGCTCGCCAAAGGCGAGCGGCTAACCCGGATTTCTCACCACAGAGAACACCGAGAGCACAGAGAGAGGAATACAAAGGAAATAAGGAGGATCGAGGAAAACACTCCGTTTTTTTCTCGATATGAGGTTCAATGTCCTTAGTTGCCTCTCGTTAATTCCTTTGAATTGCTCTGTGTTCTCAGTGTTCTCTGTGGTGAGAAAAGCAGGCTAAACGGGTGACAGCTAATTTCATCCGCGCGGCGCAAACATTGGAACACATTTTCCACCGAGAAAAATGGCATCTGGATAATCCCGATTTCTCATTTTCGATTTCAGTGTAAATCTAAGGTATTTTCGGGATTTGGACAAGCGATCCTTCAGTTAAAGGGACAGGATCGGCTTTGGGAGTGAATCCAGCCGCGAAAAGTCCGAAAACCGTCGCCGCGATTCCACCCGCGACGCCGTAGGCCAGGGCATGGCTGTCGTTGGAGGCGATTCGCAGCCAACCGACGAGCAGATGCCCGAAGAACAGTCCAAGCCCATTGACGAGCACCAAGATGCCCTGAGCGCTGGCACGCACATTCGCGCTCGCTTGCCGGTTGACGTAAACCTGCCCGGCGATCACGAAACAGCAGATGAACAACCCGTGCGTCAGAAATGCCGCGAGCACGAGCCAAATCGACGAACCGATCGCCAACGCCGAAAGCCCGACGGCCCAGGCGATGGAGCCAAACATCATCGTCGGCTTCATGCCAAATCGCGTAAGCAGAAAAGGCAACAACAACAGCGACGCCACTTCCGTCGTTTGCGCCGCTGTCAGAAACGCCGGCAGCCAGCGGTCGGCCACGCCCAGCCCACGCAACAGCAGCGGATTGAGCTGGACCGTGAACGGAAGCGTGAGGTAAAGCCCGAACATGCAGGCGCAGTAAACAGCAAACGACCGAATGCGGAACAGCACCATCGCGCTCAGCGGCGCGTCCGCCAATTTCCGCAGCCACGATCGGTTTGCATGCTCCGATGCCTTCCCCGGCGGGGCGTGAGGCAACGTCAATGCGTATATCGCGGCGACAAACGCCGACCAGGCGGCGAGCGTCATGCTCAGTGAAAGATCGTTGTCGCCGTCATCCGCGTCCAGATCGGCGGCCTGCGAGGCCAACCAAAGAGCCAGGCCCCAGCTTGCCGACATCCAACCGATCGTGCCCCAAACGCGAATTTTGCCAAACTGCGATTCAGGATGATCGATCATCCGAAAAATGTAGGCGCCGGTGAGCGTCAACACGGGAATAAGAAAGAACCAGAGCACCACCGCGACAAAGATCACCGCCACCTCGTCGCGCAGCGATCCAAGCAAAAGCAACAACAAGCCAGACACCGAAGCACACAGCGAGATGCAGCGCTCCGAGGCAAGCCAACGGTCCGCAACCTGGCCCCAGAAAAGCGGCGCGAGAATCGCTCCGATGGCGTTCGCCGACGACGCCCAGGCAATCGCCCGCGGCGAAAAATGAAGCTGTGATAGATATCGCGAAAACACCGGAACCCACGCGCCGAGAATCGTGAATGCCAAAAAAATGAGCAGCGACATACGTACCGTCAGCCAACGCGCGCGCTCATCGATGGTGAGATCGCTTCCATGCGAAATTGCGGACATGGACTTTCCTCGCGGATTTTATTCCTCGGTATCCTTACCGATAATTTGGCTCAAATCTTGGCGGGTCAGACGCAAACCTGCTTTTTTCTACTTTAGAGCGCCGCCATGAAAAAGCGATGAGCGAATCGTGAAACACCGACGCGACCTGTCGGATTTGTAATTGAGCCGCGATCGCAGGCATCACGCGGAGCGTGATGCCTACGGTATTGGTTTGGCCGGGTTAGTTGCGCTCCTCCCTTCGATCACGCTGCAATGCACGAGCGTTGGCGTAATGCTCGCGGGCTCAATGCCGGCTTCGCGCAGCCAGCATTGATACTCGGCGGCGCTATAAAGTCGGCCTTCCGTCAGCGTGAACAGCGCGGCGGAATAGAGCGCCATCGGCAGCGGACCGTCGTGTGCGTCGTTGAGCAGCACGTCGTGGATCAACAATCGGCCCCGGGGGCGAAGCGCAGCCGCGCAGCGAGTAAGCAGAACCTTGCAATCCTGCACGTCCCAATCGTGCAACACGTTCGATAGCAAGACCACATCCGCCGGCGGCAACTCGTCGCGGAACATATCGCCGGCGTGTAACCTCAAGCGATCCATGACGCCAAACTGCTCGGCCATCTCGCCGGCGACTTTCAGCACTTCCGGGCGATCCATCACGACCGCACGCAACCGCGGATTCTTGAGCAAGAACGCGATGCTGTATATCCCCGATCCGCCGGCGATATCGAGCAGGACATCCGCGTCGGCGAGTGATACTTTCTCCGCGAGAACTGGCGCCACGTTTCGGGCACGGCCGGCAAGCGCGAGCGTGAAGTGTTTGGCCGCCGCTTCGTTTTCCATCGCCGAGCGCGTGCCTTCACGATAAATAAAAGCGACGCCGCTCGCATGCTCCGCAGGCCGATTCGTGCGCAGGCGCTCGACCATCTCCAGTACACCGGGGCTATTCGCGGCGAGGCCGACGTAATCGCCAACATCAAAAGCCGCGCCAGGCAGCAGATGCTCGCTCGCCAAGGGCGTCGGCCGCAATCGGCCTTGAGCGTCGGCCTCCAGCAGGCCGAACGCACGCAGCGCCGTGAGCAGCACGACGACAGGCCGATCCGCCAATCCGAGTGCCGAACCGATTTCGCTCGGCGTCAGTGGCTGCTTCGAAAGCCGCCCGAACAGGTTGAAGTGTGCGACCGCCGCCGTCAATAGCTCGGTGGCGTAGGAACCGCGAAAGAGTTCGAAGATCGGTGTCGGATCGGTGGTCGGTTTCATGCGAGCCAGCTTTCTATCAAGGAGTTCACGGCATCGGGCGCATCCTGCTGAACCCAGTGTGATGCGTTGGGGAGGTAATGCAGCTTCAGATCGCGTACGAGCCGGTCGGTGCCGATTGTCAACTCTTTTCCGAGTGCCGTGTCTTGTTCGCCCCAAATCATGAGTGTCGGCGTTGCGAGCGGGTTGGCCTCGAAATAACGCATCGGCTGCATCCGCGGCCAGGCGCGAAAGAGCGCGCGGTAGTAGTTGAGCATCGCCGTCATCGCGCCGGGTTCCAGTGCCTGCTTGCGGTAAACCTCGAGCACATCCTCTGAAAAACGGCTCTTGTCCACGGCCATGTTCAAGAATGCATCGCCGATCGCTTTCGCATCATTGGCCGTGAAAAGCCACTCGGGAAAAATCGGCATCTGAAAAAAGAAAAAATACCACGAGCGAAAGAGCTGAGGCAAGCGAAACAAACCGGCGAAAAATTTGGCCGGGTGTGGAATGTTCATGGCGATGAAGCGTTCGATAGGCCGCGGTGGTTGAAGGACAAAGCTCCACGCGATGGCGCCGCCCCAGTCATGGCCGATCAAGAGCGTCGGGCGCTTGCCCGCAGCGTCGATCAGACCCGCGATATCGGCGACGAGGTGATGCAGAGCATAATCGCCGACTCGCCGAGGCCGCGTCGTTTTACCATAACCTCGCAGGTTCGGCGCCCAGGCGGTGTAGCCCAACCGGGCGAGCAGAGGCAGTTGATACCGCCACGAAAACGAGCATTCGGGAAAGCCGTGCAAACATAGAGCGAGCCGATCGCCGTCCCCGCATTGATCGACCTCGAAGGTGAGGCCGTTGGCATTCACGAAGCGGGTTTGAATCGGGACCGACATGATGCGCGTCGCCCATTAGGCCGGGAACAATTCGCGATTGGCGATGACCGTGTTCCATGGCCGAATGACGTAACTGACGAAGATTCCCGCCGCGTTGAACGGATCGGCCTTGAGAAACGATTCCGCCTCTTCTTTGGTGCCGGCTTCGTAGACGATGAGCGCGCCGTAGTCGTCGGTGAACGGTCCGGAGACCGCGAGTTGACCCTTTTCCTTCAAACTCGCCAGGTATTGCCGATGCACCGGCCGCACCTCGGCGATCTTGGCCTTGTCCTGCGAATATTCAATGATGGCCGCGAATTTCATTTCGGGAGTCCTCAAAAGCTATCAGCTATAAGTTTTCAGCCAATGCGGTCGTCGCCTGACACGTGGATTACGATTGGGCTCCCTGTCCAATCGGCGCGGCGGCGGGGGTTGGTTGGGATTGTGGCTGCGTCAGGCGATGGTGGACCATGACGTAGGCAACAGTAAACAGCACGTCGCCGATGCAGGTCCAGGCCAGGTAAGCGCCGGGGAAACTCGACACCACGACGAACGGCGCCGGGATGAACGACGAATCTTGCGGTGCGAACGGCAGCGCCGCCGCGAAGCACGCCGTCAACCCGGCTAGATCGCGCGAGTATCGCCATTCGGCCAAAACCGTCGGATCGAAAGGTTGAAACAGCCAGTTACAAAAATTCGTGACGATGAAAAACTGCACCCCGCCGAGTGCCGCGGCAAACGCGACCCGGCCCGGCGATGCGTTCTTACCAATCAACCAACGGCCGATGAACACATAGACCATGAACGAAAAATAAACGTAGATTCGCGACACATGCATCAGCGAGTATTTTTCGTCGAACCAGGAAATCGCCCAAAGCCCGAAGTCGCTCAACGCCATGATGACGAGCGGATACAGATACGCCTGCCACCCGCTGAGTTTGGCGCCGCCGAAGAGGCCGAGCGCACCGACGCCGGAGAAATTCGGCGGATGCGGAATGACGCGCATGAGTGCCGCAATAAAGCCGGCGAATAACGCGACGCCGGTGGCGACGGGGCGGGGCGGTGGTTCGAGTTGTTGGATCGATTGTTCCATGATTGCTTCCGTAACTTGTTGATTCATTCTCTTGTTTACGTTTAGCGTTCGCGGGATGCCTTGCCGGCTCAGGATTTCGTGAGCGCTAAACCGCCGCTTACGCCGCATACGCCGCATTTGCCGCCGCGACGCCGGCGCCGGGGGCAATTTTGCAGCCGACTGACGCCAGGCATTGCTCCAGCGCTCCGAGCACGAGCAACACATTGTTCGCCCGGGAATTGTGGCCCATGATGCCGATGCGCCAGACCTTGCCCTTGAAGTCGCCCAGGCCGCCGCCGATCTCGATGCCGAAATCGTTCAGCAGTTTCTTGCGCACTGTTAGGTCGTCCACACCCGCCGGAATCTTGACGGCATTGAGCTGAGGCAGCTGATGCTTCGGGTCCGCGGTGTATTCCAGGCCGAGCGCCTTCAGGCCAGCCTTGATCGCCTTGTGATGCAGGTGATGCCGAGCCCAGCGTGCTTCCAGCCCTTCTTCCAACAGCAACCGTAAACCTTCGCGGATGGCGTAAATCATCGTGATCGGCGCCGTGTGGTGATAGTGGCGATCCGATTCCCAGTACTTCTGCACCATGCTCATGTCGAGGTACCAGCTTTGCACCTTCGTCTTGCGCTTGCTGATCGCCTCCACCGCACGCGGGCTGAACGTCACCGGCGACAAGCCCGGCGGGCAGCTCAAACCCTTCTGCGTGCAACTGAAAGCCGCATCGACGCCCCATTCGTCCAGCTTCACCGGAATGCAACCGAGCGACGTGACGGCATCGGTCATCAGCAGCGTGTCGAACTCATGGCACAGCTTGCCGACCTCTTCCAACGGCTGCCAGGCTCCGGTCGAGGTTTCCGCATGCACGATCGACAACACCTTCGGACGCACCTTCGTCAACGTGTCACGCAGCAGATTCAGGTCGAACACGCTGCCCCACGGTGCGTCGAGGCGTGTGACCTCGGCTCCGGTGCGTTGCGCGATCTCGAACATGCGTTGGCCGAAAAAGCCCTTCACGCAGGTGACGATCTTGTCGCCCGGTTCGAGCAGGTTGACCATGCACGTTTCCATGCCGGCCATGCCGGTCGCGCTGATCGGAAACGTCAGATGGTTCTTCGTCACGAACGCCTGGCGGAGCATGTCCTGCACTTCGTTCATCATCGTGAGAAACTGCGGATCGAGATGCCCCATCAACGGCGTGGACATCACGCTCAGCACGCGAGGATGGGCGTCGCTCGGGCCAGGGCCGAGAAGGATGCGTGGCGAAGGATTGAGTTGGCCGGGTATCGACATGAGAATATCCAATGCAAAGCCCAGGGGTGAGCGCAGCGAACCCCTGGGATCGGTCTTACTATCCCAGGGGTTCGCTGCGCTCGCCCCTGGGCTTGAATTATCCAAGCGACTTCATTCGTTCCTGCACGAGGCCGCTGACCTCTTTGAAACGGGGATGTTTCGCCCCGCCCATCCACTCGAAGGCACAGGTCTCCACCGTCGTCAGTATCGCACCCGCCTTTTCCAGCCGGCGAAGTGCCGTGTCATGATCGACGGAATATCGACTCGCCAGCGCATCGATTGCGAGATACGGCTGCAACCCCGCTGCGAGCAAATCCAACGTCGTATGCAGCACGCACACGTGCGTCTCGATGCCAACCAATACGACTTTCGTCCGGCCCGCAGCCCGAAATCCATCGAGAACCTGAGGCACGGCACACGAGCTAAACGCGAACTTGTCCGGCCTCACCGGCAGGCGTTCCGCGAGCGGCGCGACCGTCGGTCCCAGGCCTTTCGGGTACTGCTCCGTCGCCGTGATGCCCACGTCCAGCAGCTTGGCCACATCGAGCACGAAGGCGATATTGCGCACCAACCCATCCGCGTTCGGAATCTTCACCATCAGCTTTTCCTGGACGTCAATGACGAGCACAGCCGATTCGCGATTCGATAATTGGGTCGAATGGTGCATGTCGAAGTTCCACGGTGAAAGACTCACGGTATTGGTTTAGCATTGCAACGCGGATGCGACAATGGAGACGCGCCTTAAGAATTTTTCATCGATTGTAAAGTTTCGTTCTCATTTTTGACCTATGCTTGAGTGCCTCAAGAAAACCGAACTCCGCGAGACCGTCGCATGGCGCCTTTGGCAGCCTTACCAACTGACCATCTGTCCACAGACCCTCACAAGCCGAAGGTCGCGGCCGGCGCTCCCCAAAAAGACTGGTGGGTAGAGGTCGTCACCGACCGCGCTCAGCTTGGCAGCCGAGAGAAGGAATGGACGACGCTCGCCCGAGAAGCCGTCGCATCGAACGTTTTCCATGAGCCGTGGATGATGCTCCCAGCGGTTCAAACCTATGGCCGGGACGAAGACCTTTCCTTCGCATTCCTTTATCGCCGGGACCCGCGACCGAAACACGGACCGCAGTTGTGCGGCTTCTTTCCTTTGGTCAGGGAAAAGCGATCGCTGCGACGCCCGTTTCGGGTTCTGAGCCTTTGGCGTCACCCGTATGCGGTGCTGTGCACTCCGCTGCTCCATCGCGAATGGTCTCGTGAAACGCTGCATGCTTTCTTGGACTGGGTCGCCGCTCAGGAACCATGCGCGCTGTTGAATCTGCCGATGATCCACGGCGACGGGGAATTCCGCCAGACGCTGATCGACGTACTGAATCAACGCCGGCTGCAATCCTTCGTTCAAGAGACATGGAACCGCGCCTTGATCGTCCGGGGCGCTGACGCAGAAAGCTATTGCGTCTCGGCCATGAATCATCTGAGCCGAAAGGAATGGAATCGACAACGCCGCCGGCTTGGAGAGCAAGGCAATCTCGAGACGCGCATCCTGCACCCGCACGCGAATGCCGACCCGTGGATCGAGCAGTTCCTTGCACTCGAAGCCAGTGGATGGAAAGGCGAGTCCGGCACCGCGCTCACGATCAACGAGGAATCCCGCGATTTCTTCCGCGCCATTGCCAGGGCGGCGCGCGAACGGCAACAGCTGCAAATGCTCGGCCTATGGCTGAATGACGAACCGATCGCGTTGAAATGCAACTTCCTCGCGGGCGGCGGCGCCTTCGCCTTCAAGATCGCATTTGACGAACGCTACTCGAAATGGTCGCCGGGCGTGCAGCTGGAACTCGATAACATCGCCGCCATGCACCAGCGCGACGATATCGCCTGGATGGATTCCTGTGCCGTGCCGAACCATCCAATGATCAATCGCCTTTGGAAAGAGCGTCGAACGATCGAAACTCGCGTCATCAGCATGAGCCGATTCGCGGGCAACGCCGTTGTCGGCTTCTGGCCTATGTATCGCGCCATGAAACGGATGATCTGGGGTTGATTGTCGGAAGGGAGATGATTTCATGCGTCAAATAATGGCATCAGGTAACCCGCGAGCACTGACTCTCGAACCGAGTTCGTCAGGTCCGCGCCTCGAAATCGACGCCGACGAATTTCGCGAAAAATTCGATCGCCAGCCGTTCTTGATTGGGCACCATCTGTGCGACCATCCTTTGTTTCAACTGCCCAAGCTGCTCGATTTGGCTCGCCGACTGCCTGCGGAGAACATCGAGTACAACGCCGGCGAAATGCCGCTCAGCGTCGATCCATCCTTGACGCCTCGGAATGGTCTGTCGATCGAGGAGACGATTCGCCGCATCGAAGAATGCAAATCGTGGCTCGTCATCAAATACGTCGAGCACGACCCCGCCTACCGCGCGCTCCTCGAACAATGCCTGGCGGAAGTTCGGCCACACTCCGAACCGCTGTTCCCTGGAATGAGCTTGCCGCAAGCGTTTGTGTTTATTACGTCGCCGAATTCCGTGACGCCGTACCACATGGATCCGGAACACAATTTCCTTCTACAGATTCGCGGCAGCAAGACAGTCAGGCAATTCGATCGAAGCGTGGTCTCTGAAGAAGAATACGAGCGCTTCTACGACGGAGGGCATCGTAATTTGAAGTTCAAGGAAGAGTATCTTGCGAAATCGTGGGAATTCGATCTGCAACCGGGGTTCGGCCTACACTTCCCCGTGACATTTCCGCACTGGGTGAAGAACGGCCCCGGCGTGTCGATTTCATTCAGCATCACGTTCCGCACGCCGGATCTTGATCGCCGCGTGCTGGTCTATAACGTGAATTCGTTTCTGCGCCGCCGAGGCATCACGCCGACGCCGCGCGGCCAATCGCCATGGCGAGACGCCATGAAGTACCAGGCGGCACGCATCCTACGCCGCACTCGCCGGCTTTTCGGGATGGATTGACTTTTCCGCTTGCGGCTTAGCGCTCAGCACGGTGCCATGCTGAGCGCTAAGCCGCAAGCGGAAAAGGCGAATCCGGAAGTATTTCCAGCTTTAGTTTTCGACAGCGCCCGATTTCGGTTGCAGGTAGACAAAGCTTTTGCCTAGCCGCCCGCCGTAGTTGCCCGCGGAGATCTTCACCAGCCCTGGCGTTTCGACCGATGCCGCCAGCGCCGCTTGCGTTGCCGACGATATCGTCGCGAGGTCGCGGCCATTGATGATGATCTCCTGCACCGAGGCCACGCCGGCGGGCAGTTTCGATTTGTCGCCGAGCTTGTCGCGCAGCGTCGGGCAGTACGCTTCGTAGGTGCTGGCGATGCTGAATTTGTATCGGCTTCCGGCCTTCGATCCGCTCGATGCCACGCCGCCCGGAAACGGCATGATGACACCCGCGACACTATTCACCGCCGCCACCGCGCGCTCGGCGGCGTCGAGCGCGGCGTCCGGCGTCGCGCCCATGAACCAGAGATTGCCGCCCATCAAGCCATCGCGAAAGCCAAATCGGCGATCCAGCACGAACTCGCCCGACAATATCGGAATCACCCAAACCTTGCGCCCAAACCGCTCGGCCCGAAACTGAAACCCATCGCCGAAGAACGCAATCTTCCGCCCCAGCTTGAAATAGGTCGGCTCGTCGAGAAGGTTAAAGCATGCCGTCGTCGGACACGTCAATACATTTTGGCTCAAGCGAACCAACAGCGCTCGCTCCAGGCGTTTATCGCGATCCTTGTGAAATCGAGGCACGTGAAACTGCACCACCGCTCCAGGCCGCCCGTCGGGTGTCTCGGCTGGGTCGAGGTAGCGGTCCAGCCCTGCCTCGCAATCGCACAGGATGCTGCTCGACGCATTGCCGGTGACGGCATTCAGCGCATGGTCCAGCCAAACGCGATCACGTGCCGTGATTAGCACTTCGGCATAAATGCTGCGAAACGCCTCGGCGTAGGTGTCGTCGATCTCGGCTCGATTCATGGATGGTCCTCTCTCTTTGGCGGCTTCGATCTGTTCATTATCGGCCGAGATCGCGTGAACTGCAAGGTAGGCGAAACGTGAATGCGATGGTCCAAACATTGGCAATCCGTACAAAGCGAATAATTCACGAGGCGAATGCGCATGTCCACGCCAACGACCACCGCCGCCCCGGTCTTCATGGCTCGCGGGATCACCAAGATCTATCGCATGGGCGAAGTCGAGGTCCATGCGCTGCGCGGCGTCGATCTTGAACTCTTCGAACGCGAATTCGTCGTACTCCTCGGACCCTCGGGCAGCGGCAAATCGACCCTGCTCAATATCCTCGGCGGGCTTGACGTTCCCACTGCAGGAACCGTCCAATACCGCGAGCACAGCCTGACCACGGCAAGTGACGCGGACCTGACTCGCTATCGCCGGCAACACGTCGGCTTTGTCTTCCAGTTTTACAACCTGATCCCCAGCCTGACGGCACGTGAGAATGTCGCCCTGATCACCGAGATTTCCGCCGACCCGATGAAGCCGGAGGAAGCGCTGGAGATTGTCGGTCTCGGCCCTCGACTGGACCATTTCCCATCGCAACTTTCCGGCGGCGAGCAGCAGCGCGTCGCCATCGCTCGCCACC
>CAZAFH010000009.1:93144-126113 GCA_964484265.1 uncultured Singulisphaera sp. | reverse complement strand
CGCCGTCAAGTTCGAGGACGACCTTTCGTTCGACGCAAGCGAAATCCGTTACGAATAGGCCCAGAGGATGCCGTCACCGGAATTTGAATCCGCCGAGTGAGCGATGACTCACTTGGACGCACAATATTCGTTCCGCAGGCACATCCTGCTGACGATATAGTCTGCCGTCCAAACCTGGTCTCTTCTTGCGACGCATGCTGTACCCCTCACCCCCGGTCCCTCTCCCCCGCCCATACTCATTCTGACAAGGCTGCTCCGTCAACAGGGCGGGGGAGAGGGGAGCAGGCTGGCTCGACCATTTCGGGAAGCTATTTTTCGACCGTTCCTTAACGAACACTCCGAAGTGAATTTCTGAATGGCGTTCGGCGAGAACGGTCGAGAAATCTCGACAAAAACTTGTAATGAAATCCCATCTCGCGGCTCTTTCTTCAAACCACCGACTCGCGGAGATCTGACGCGTGACGGACGACGAACGCCACCGAATTGAAGATCTGTTCCTACGCTGCGGCACGGGAGTATCGCGGTACGTGCGGCTGCGCGTCGGCGATGCCGAATTGGCCGAGGAAATTACCGCGCGCGTCTTCCTGAGTGTCGTGCGCAATATCCGGCAACAACACGGCTCGGCCATCGCGTGGCTCTGGGCAATCGTGCGGACTGAACTCTCGCGTCATCACCGCGTCAGGCCGCACGTGCCTTTGGCGGAAAACGAAATCGACCCGGCGTCGCTGCCGTTCGAACAGATATTGAAGCGAGAAGCCAACGAACGCCTTCATGCCGCGGTTGCGCTTTTGACGGACGATCAGCAACAGATTCTGTCGCTAAAATATTTTTTCGATCTGAGCCATCAGGAAATCGCCGACGCGCTTGGCATCAGCGTGGGCAACGTGGCCGTGCGAGTGCATCGTGCGGTGAATGAACTGCGAGCGATGCTGCGTGAGCCCTCGGAGAGCGTATGAACACGAATCCCGAAAATCCGAATGATTTCGACGACCTGGCCGACGAGCTAAGACAGGCGATCCCGCCGCTGCCCTCGGATGCATTGGCACGCGTACAAACCCGGATGCGCGCGGAGATGGATCGAGCGGACCGAACCCGGCGCTGGCGCGGCGTCGTCTTTGGTGGAATGTTGGCGGCGAGCATCGTTGTCGCCATCGCCGGTTACGCGCTTACCTACGCGCCGCCTGAGCGAGGGGTTGCCGCCGTCGCGGATCGGGCGAAACCGACGCAGATCGACGATCGAATCCAGCTAGCGGTGACCTCGGTATCGATCGCGCCGGCGGTGAATAAACCTCTCGTTCGCCTCGACGAATATCGCACATTGTTCGAGGATTGATTCTCTGCGTGGCACATTTCGCACAGACGGGAATGTCTGTGCCACCGTTCAATAGGAATCTCGACCATGAATACCGCTCGCATCATATTCGCTTTTGTCGCGTTCGGCTGGGCCACGGTGGGTTTCACACAGTCACCGGCAGTATTGGCTGAGGCCGAGAAATGGGTCGCCCGGAACCCGAGCCTGGACCATCGCGTGGGCTATGCAGAGATGCTGCGAACGCATGGACACGACGACTTGGCCCTCGCCCGCTGGGATGCGCTCATTGCCGATGTGAAAGGCAACGAGGAACCCGCGAGCGCGTACCTCGAATCGGCTTGTTGGCGGCGACTGGCGATCACTGGCAGCCGCGACGAGCGGTTTCGCATCCATGTCCAGCGACTAGAAAAAATAGAGCCGCGCAGCGGCTGGGCCGATGTCTATGCCATGATCGTCGCTGTCGGACAGAACGATCGCTCCGCGCTTGTTGCCTTGGCGTTATCGAGTTCAGTTTCGCCGACCGCATTTCCGTCGGTCTTCGCCGAGCAACGGCACCTCACTCTGGCCAGGGAATTCGCCACCTCGCGCGTGCAGGCGGGCATCGATGTCATCTCGGCTCGAAGCTATCAGCCGCTCCATGCCTTGCGCGATCTCGATCGTGCTCTGACGCGCGAAGCCGAGTTTTTTCTTATCAACAATCAGAAAGCCACGGCCGACCGCCTGATCGGCACGCGCGATCGGCTGCGGCGAGCCTATGATAGCGCCGCCCGGCACCTCGTCGAGAAACTGTTCGTGCTCAATCTCACGAAACGATTCGATGAGCGCGATGCCCTTTTGAAGCAAGCCAAACGCCTGCCCTATCTGCACGAACGCGCGAAACTTACAGCCCTGCTCGAGCGAATGGATGAACCGCGCGCCTGGAACGGCCTGATCGAAACATTGCTTCGCAGCGAGTTGAGCCTCATCGCCGCGCCGCCCGATGTTTCGATTCCCGATGGGCACGCGGTGGCCGACTTGCGCGTGCAAGCAAAATCGAAGAAGGTCAACGCCGCCAGCACAGAGTACCGTGGCGGTGTCACTGCGTTATTTCAGTCGTTGACGCTGAAATGCGACTACCTGAGTATCTCCCACGATGGCGGTGGCCTGCCAACGACTCTCCGTGCCGTCGGCGATGTTTTGGTTCACGGCATCAGGGCGTTTCCCGCCGGCGTGCGTGCGCAACGGTTGACCTACTCGCCGGAAACGGGAACCATCACGCTAGGCGGGACCGTGCGTTTGCAATTGCATGGGAGCGTGATCAAACTCGAATCGTGCAGCTTGACGAATCTTGGCGAAGTGCGCGACGCGCGTAGCCTGCTCGACGACTTCCGCAACGCCCTCTCGATTGACGCGAAACGCCGACTATTACCCCGCATCACACGCATCTACGACGACAGCGAATTGCCGGACGAGGTCCGCTTTCTGCTCGCGCTCCATCTGTTGCAACCCCATCTCACCTGGCATGCGCCCTACCTGCCCGCCCAGCCATCGCTGCGGAATCGGTCCGACGAGAAGGCGAAACGCCTCGACGCGACTACGTTCGGCCCCTGGCATGAAGCGATGTCCGGCGAAGACTGGATGGCCAACGAGATTCCAGAGGCCGTGACCGACCAATTCCGCTCGGGTCTTCGCTTGTGGTATGGAAAGTTCTCACAGAACCCGCGTTTCAAGGGCGTCGCTCCGCCCGACTTGCCGATTCCTGATCGCACGCTGGCGCACTGGCGTTTGCGTGATCCGCGCCATGCCGATGTCGCCCGTGTCTCAGCGCTGCTCGCTGGCGTTCGCACGGACAAATTAGTTGACAAGGCTCGCCGTTGGCGTGAAGAGATTCGCCGTAATAATACCGTGCTAACCTTCGATATCGCCGGCGGAGCGCCGATGCGTGCCGATCATTCCGTGCTGATGGATGTGCGCAACGCGGAGCGAGTCCGCTTCAAACTATATCGCGTCGAGCGACCCGCCGAGCTGCTGCATGCGGCGGCCGAAATTGGCTCGTCGTTTATCTACAAGGATCACCATCTCGATCTGCAATCGGAGATTGCAACGGAGCTTCGTGCGATCGAGAAAATTTCCGCCAAGATAGAACGATTGCGTTCCGGGCGAGATGGCTCCAAAAAGATTGCTTCTCCGAACTGGAAGCCCGATCAGCTCGTCTCGCAATGGGACCTGGACGTGGCCGAGTTGCCTTACCTCGAGAACACTGGCGAACGATCGCATCGGCAGCGCCGCTGGTGGTACGAGGATCGCTGGCATGAAGAACCGGATGCCGACTACTTCGACGACGAGTGCCTTGAGCATGCAGAACGCCTGAAAAAATCGTATCGCCCCGAGCGTTTTTCCCTGAGCTCCTGGCAATGCGATCGCATCGTCAAGATACCTGGCAAGCATCTGGCGAAGGCGGGAGCGTATGTGCTCGTGGCCGAGGCGAACGGGCAGAGCGCTCATGTGCCGATCGTCGTCGAACCGCTCAGTCTGACGCTGCGCCGCTGCCGGGATGGCGTGTTCGTGCTCGCATCCGATGGCGAGAATGCGAAGCCGCTGGTTGGCGCCGAGATTCACGCCAACGGATTGGTGGGCAGAACCGTGACCGACACGCACGGCGTCGCATTTGCCAAGGTGCTCGCATTTGGTGATCGCCCCTTGATCGTGCAGCACGACGAGCGCTACGCGATCGGTGGCTTCGGCGCCGTATTCGAGGGCATCTACGATGCCTGGGCCGACAACGAACCGGAAATGCTCGAAGATCGCCTGAAGCGTGCCCGGCGCGGCCTCGCCAGGGGCTCGCAAGCACTCGTTTATGCCGACCGGCATGTCGTCGTCGGCTACACGGATCGCCCGACCTATAGACCCGGACAGGACGTTGAATTCAAAATCATCGTCCGCAAGATCGAACGGCCCAACCACTCGACGCCAGGCGACAGCTTTCGGGCCGGAGATTTCGATGCCGCCGGCAGACTTACGCTCCCCGATCTCGCCCAGCCGATGGCATTCGCCGTGCTCGATCCGAAAGGCCGCGCGATCAGGACCGGCACGCTCAAGCTCAGCGAGTTCGGCACCGCAGCGGGCAAACTGACGCTCACCACCGAGTGTGTCCTCGGCACGTATACACTCCGCGTGATGATCGCTGGCGAGCCTCGACTCGTGCCCGATCTCTTCGCGGTTCGCGAATACCGTCGGCCCAATTTCGAGGTCACCCTGGCTGGCGTTCCCGCGAAGCTCACGAAGGCCGAATCGCTCCGCCTTCAAATCGGCGGGCGCTACTATTTCGGTCCGCCGGTAACAGCAGGCATGGTCCAGGTCCGTCTCACGCGAAACAACAGCCAGCGCGCCATCGTCGAGGAATCCTCGAAGCTCAGTAACGACGGCCAGGCGAGGGTCAAGCTCCCGATTCCGCGCTCGTTGGAGCCGGGCAGCTATCGCGTGGTCTGCGCGATCACCGATGAAAGTGGCCGAACCGTGACGCATGCCGTGCCGACCGCGCTGGACGATCCCGCAGGTTCGGCGACGCACCCGCTCTCGGCCCTGCCCGGCTTCCATCCGCTGGCCGATCCATTGATCGTGGCCACTCAGTCCAAGGAGATTCGCGTCTCGCAGGACCTGACCGATCTGCGTTTTGCCGTCACGGACGGAAAAGCCCGGCTCAAATTTCCCGCGGCGGGCTGGTACACGATTCACGCCGGCGCTGATGAGGCAGCAATCTACGTGTACGCCGGCGATGCCGATCCGCGTGCTCACTCGGCAAAATGGCACAAGAACGATCCGCGCGATCCTATCAACGAAGATAGTGTGCCGATAATGGACATACCAAAGTGGGTCAATCTGAGTGACTTCGTTTACGAGACCGAGCGCCATCCATCGAAGTGGGAGCGGTCATCGCAGCATGTAATCGCGCTGTTCGATCGCCACACCGCGGCCGTCGGAGGGAAACTGCGGATGCTCGTGTATCTGCCGAGACCTGGCGCCAAGGTGCTCTTCACCTTCGAGGGCCGAACGATTGTTGATTATCAGCTTTGGCAATCCGAGGCGAAGGGCGGGCGGTATCAGATCGTCGAGTTGCCGATCAAGGAACGATTCTATCCGAATATTTACGTACAAGGGCGGATCGTGCCGGACGGAGCCAGTATCACTCGAACTGCGAGGGAATTGCGCGAAAGAATCAGAGTACAAGAGCAGGCGATGAAATTGCTGGATACCGAAGACGATGATGCGATCGACCCGCGCTGGTGCCGAATCGATGTGACGAAGCCGAAGCAAGCGCTCGCCGGGTCGGGCTTGCGCGTCGCTATCGAGACCGATCGTGCGGCGTATCGTCCCGGGGATATGGTCCGTGCGCGCGTCACCGTCACCGACTCCCGCGACAAGCCTGCGTCGGCCGAGGTTTCTCTGGCCGCGGTCGATGAAAGCGTGTACACGTTCGGCGAGGATCATCTCGACTCGCTGCAAGCGATCTTCGCCTCGCCGGCGGAGCAACGGCGTTTTCTGCCGAAACCCTGGCGCGTCAGCCTGGGCAATCGCTGGAGCCGAGCCGAGCTGATCGAAAAACGGCAGCTTCAACAGATTATCAAAGAAATGAACAAAGCGGTGATGGAGCAGCAAGCGAGCGCCATCAAGGCACTGGAAAAGACGTCGGCCGCGCTCGAGAGCCTCGAACAACATTTGCCGAGTTTTACGGTCGTGCCGCTGCCTCGGTTGGGCGGCGAATTGCCGGCGGGCGAGATTCCGCTGGCCCGCCTGCGCGAGCATTTCCAGGAGACCGCGGCCTGGCTGCCTCAGCTTCGCACCGATGCCAATGGCGGCGCCCAGGCGGTTTTCACGCTGCCGGATTCGCTCACCCGCTATCGGCTGAGCGCGGTGGCGTTGACCAGGGACACGCACATCGGCGTGGGGCGTTCACGCATCACGGCCGGCTTGCCGCTTGCCGTCCAAGTATTCGTGCCGCGTTTCGCGATCGAGAAGGATCGCATCGAAGCGGTGGCATTGATCCACAATCACACCGGCGAAGCCAGCGAATGCAAGTTCACCTGGCAGGTCGCCAACGCTCGTGCCGACGATCGCGCGAAGCTCGCGGGCAAGGTAATGGTTCCCGCGAATTCTTCGACGAAGGTCGCACTGCCGCTTGTGTTCGATTCGGTCGGCTCGGCGAAAATCACTTTCCGCGCGACGTCCGCGAAGGACGCCGATGCCGAGGCACGCACACTGCCGATCCACTCCGCCGGCAAACCGATGGAGGTGGACATCAACGAAGCGGCCGCCCAGGTCCAACCCAAGCCCGGCATGAAACAGGTGGCGGGAAGTTTCACCCGCGAAGGACGCATCACGCTGCCGGCGGGCTTCACGGCCGATGAAATTCAAATCAGCCTGGCTTCGTCGCGCATAGCGCAGGCGCTGCACGGGCTCGACTATCTCGTCGATTATCCCTACGGCTGCATCGAGCAGACGATGAGCCGATTCCTGCCCGTGGTCATGATCAAACACGCCATGAGTGAATCGGGCGTGCAACTTCAACCCGAAATCGTGGCGAAATTGCCCGATATCCTTGCCAAGGGACTCGAACGCGTCTACGCCCATCAAAATGCGAACGGCAGCTGGGGCTGGTTCAGCGGCGATCAGCCAAACCTCGGCATGACGGCGTATGTCGTCTACGGCCTGGGGCGATGCCAATCGGCGGGAACGCGCGTCGATTCTTCGGTGTTGAAAAAGGGCTGCGATTTTCTGCGCGCGGAATTGAAGAAGGGCGTCCACGACGGGTGGACCGCGCGCATCTGGCATGCGCTCGCGGTCGCTGGTTACGCCGACCGCGCCGACCTCGAAAAGTTTGCGAAAGGCAGAATCGAACGCTACGTCGATGGCGATGACGCCTGCCGAATCGCGCTGGCGTGCCGGCTGAGCGCGCTGCCTGAGCTTGGCGAGCAATACTGGAAAAAAGCGAAGAAGACCTCGACCTGGGATGCCGAAGCGACAGCTCTGCTGCTGAAGACGCAGATCGCGTTCGGCGCTCCTTATGGCGACTGCGAACAATCCGCGAATCATCTGCTCGCACGCAGGCACGGCTCGCGCTGGTATCACACGCGCGATACTTCCTGGGCGCTCGAAGCCCTGGCGAACATGATGGCCTACCTTCCTGCAGACGGTGCGCTTCGCGGTCTACGCATCACTGCCGATGGCAAGACGATTTTCGACAAGAAGAAAGCCGACCCCAAGCGGACGCTCTTTCAGCGTATTCGGTTCACTGCCTCGCAACTCCCGGCACGTGATGCCGTGGAGCTTCGGCTTCACGCCGACAGCGATGAGCCGATCTTCGTCGCCGTCCGCGCGATTGGCACGCAGCGCGAGATAGATCCGAAGGCGACCGGCACGCGTGTTCGCTTATCGCGTCGGCTGGAATCGCTGGACGGGAAACCGATCGCCGGTCCGCTGGTCATCGGCGAGGTCGTTCGAGTGCGGCTGCAACTCGATCTGCAAGGAGCCGAGGAGTACCTGCTCATTGAAGATCGTCGCCCTTCCGTGTGTGAATTCGCAGACGACCGCATCACGGGACCGGCAGCCCGATCCGCCGTGCACCAGGAGTTTCGCGACGATCGTCTGTGCGTCTTCTTTCGTAACCTCCCGGCTGGTTCGCACGAGATCGTCTACTATCTCCGAGCCGAGACGATCGGCCAGGCGACACATCTGCGCGGCGTGGCTTTCCCGATGTACGACGAAAAATCACGCGGCGAAACCGGCACTGGAAAACTCGAAGTGGCGGGGAAACGGTAACCGAAAAATCCGCTTGCGGCAAAGCGCTTTAGTACTACAGCGCCAGGTGCACGATTTCGATTGACATAACGCTATAACGGGATGGCATTTGCTCCCCTCTCCCGGAGGGAGAGGGGAGAACATAGCGCTTTAGTGTTAGGTGATCCCACGAGAACGCCCGGCCACAAGGGAATCGCATCTCTACGCGTTTACCGTGATCGTGAACGATGCATCCGTGTACAGATTACTGTCGCTGACCCGCACCGTGATCGGGTACGCGCCGGGCGGCAGGTTCGCGGGGACATTCCACGTGAAGAGCCCGGAGTTCTGGTCGATCGACGCTCCTGCGGGAATGTTGCCTGCGAGGGTGAACGACAAGCCGTCGCCATAATCGGGATCCGACGCATTCACGTAGAAGGCAAGCGTATTCCCGCGCGTGACGCTCCTGGATGGCACGGCCTCGATGATGGGCGCCTGATTGCTTACCACGATGGTGAACTGCTTGCTATCCGTAAGGTTCGACGGATCGACCGCCTCTATCGTAATCGAATGACTGCCGAGTTGATTCCAGGTCGGAGTCCAGGAGAATCGGCCCGAGTTGGGATCGATGGAAACGCCATTGGGCCCGGCCGTCACGCGGAAGGTAAGCGTGTCGCCGTTCGTGTCGTAGGCGTTCGCGTAGAACGATGTTTCCTGGCCGGGATGTCCGGTCCGTGTCGGCGGGGTTTCCAACACCGGGGCATCGTCCACCACATTGACCGTGAACTGCGCGTCGGCAGACGCGTCGCCCGAATCCGCGGCTCGCACCGTAAACGAGACGGCGCCGAGCGGAGCGGGCGGAGGCGTCCAGGAGAACAATCCCGAGTTGGGGTCGATGCTCGCGCCGGCGGGCGGATTGACGAGCGAAAAGGTCAATGGATCGCCATCGGGATCAAACGCGTTGACGTTGAAGCGGAGTTGCTTCCCCGCATATGCGGTGCGTTGGGGAATCGGCGCAATCGTCGGCGGCTGATTGACGACGGTAATCGTGCACTGCCGAGTCGTGGAGAGCCCTGCCGAATCGGTCACGGTAATCTGGATGGTGTAGGTATTGGGCTGTCCCTGCGTCCATTGATTCCACATCGGGGTCCAGGAAAAAAGTCCGCTATTCGGATCGACCCAGGAATTCGCCGGCCCCTGCGTGAGCGTATAGGTCAATGCATCGCCGTCAGGGTCGATGCCGACGGCGTAAAACCGCAACTCACGCATTGGATGCGCCGTCAATCCCGCGGGAAGCGCGTCGAGCGTGGGTGGCGCGCTCACCACGTTGATGGTGAACGCCGGGCTCGTGACTGAGGCGCCGTTCGAGTCGTACACGGTTACGGATGCCGGGTAGGAAGCACGTGTCGTGGGCGTCCAGATGAATTGGCCGCTGTTGGGATCGATATACGCGCCTTGAGGCCCCGACTCAAGCCAAAAGGTCAGCGGGTCGCCTTCTGGGTCGCGGGCATTCACATAGAAAGCGAGCTGGCGATACACATAAGCCGTCCGACTTGCAATCGGGTCGATGATCGGCCCCTGGTTGGTCAGCGTGATCGTGAAGTCGCGCGTCGCCGTGTCGGCGTTCGTATCGCTCACCTGAACGGTTAGCGTAAACGGACTTTCGGAAAGCTGCTGCGAATTCGGGGTCCAGGTGAAGCGGCCGGAGTTGTTGTCGATGAAGGCCCCACCGGGTGGATCATTGATCAGGCTAAACGTCAATGTGTCGCCGTCCGCGTCAAAAGCATTGACGTAGAAGCTCAATTCGCGCCCTGGGTGCGCAGTGTGATTGGGGATGACATCAATCGTGGGAACAGCCATGATTTTCTCCGACGTTGGGCTTTGCCCTTGCGCGCTGGGTTTTGACGCGGGCATAAGTGAAGTCGAAATAGGTAGGTATTCTTAAAGAAAAAAACTGGCGTTGACCACAGCGGCGGTCATTTCTTTTCGGCAACCTTCACGATATCGCAGGCCACGCGGAAGCCGGTGAAACTTTCGACATTGGCTGGATGGCGAAACATCCGCTTTGCCGATCGGCAATCGACCGCGCCGAAGAAGTAGCTTCCGCCGCGAAGGATTCGATTGGAGTTTTTCAGAACATCTGGAAAGACCTTCTGAATTTTGTCCGAATATTTCATGTAGGGATCCTGGCACCACTCCCAGACGTTGCCGTGCATGTCGTAAAGCCCGAACGCATTCGGCTCGAAGCTGCCGACGGGCATGGTATGGGGGCGATTGACGCTTTGCGCCGCGCCGCCGTACGGCCGCAACCCGTTCATGTTCGCCTGTGTCGATGTCAGGCTGGCGCCGAAGTGGAACGGCCCTTTCGTGCCCGCCCGGCAGGCGTATTCCCATTCTTCCTCGGTCGGCAGGCGATACACTCGGCCAGCGGCTTTCTCGGCTTGCTGATTCGACAGCACGCTGCAAAAAACCTGCGCCATGTCCCAGCTTACATTCTCGACCGGATGGCGATTCGTCGGCCGATCGCCGATCGCCTTGCTGCCCTCGCCGGCGGCGGAAAAATGGCTGGGATTTTGGCCTACCACCTTCAGGTATTCCTCTTGCGTCACTTCGTATTTACCGAGGAAAAAGTCCTTGGCAATCACGACTTCATGGCGTGGAAGCTCGAATTCCTCCATCCCATCTTCGCGGTCGGCTCCCATGAGGAATTTGCCCGCGGGTATTTTGACGAACTCCATCTTGATCGAATTTGTGACCGACTGAATGACGGGTTCTATTTTTTCTTTTTTGTCCTCAGGCCCGGCCTGTTTCTTCTTTGGTTCCACGACCGGCGGATTATCTTTCGCTTGCCCTTGATTGGCCGGCGTTCGCCAGAGCAGCACGGCTGCCACGATCAGCAACGCAACAATCGCGAATGCGGAGCCAATCAGAATCTGCGGACGACGCGATCGCGCAGGCGGCGCCAATCCGGGATTCGGCGTGGCGTTCAGCGTTGCTTCGCCGGTCTGATGTGGCTTGGTGGCGGGCGCCATCGCTCCGTTGTTCGGCGCAGCCGTCGGGAAAAGAATCGTGTCGCTCTCCTTGGCAACCACCACGCCCCTGGTCACGCCTTCCAGCGCATTTGCGGTGCTCGCTCCCTCCTGCGTCCAGGGTTCCAGGCTGGCGACCACCTGCGCGGGAGTCTGAAAGCGGCTATCGGGATCGCGCGCCAGCATTCGCTGCACGATGGCATTGACCTCGGCCGGGATCTCCGGGCGCAGGCTGCGTAAATCGGGAATTGGGTCGGAAAACCTCGCCGCCAATTTCTCGACGGAGTTGCTGCCCTGAAACGGCGACCGCCCCGAAAGTGCAGCGAACAACACGCAGCCCAGGCTGAAGATATCCGAGCGAATGTCCGCACTCGCGCTATCGCGCGCCTGCTCCGGCGCGACATACTCCGGCGTGCCCAGCCAATGGCCCGTCGGGGTCAGGTTCCCATCCTCCTCGGCAGGGAATCGGGCCAACCCGAAATCGAGGATCTTGAGCACCGGCCCTTCCGAACTGTTGAAGTTCGATACGATCAGGTTGGCAGGCTTGATGTCGCGATGGATCAAGCCGTGTTCGTGTGCATGTTGCAAGCCGCGCGCCGCCTGTTGCACGAGGTTGCACGCCAGCGAAACGTCTAGCGGTCCCTTCGTGCGAAGCAGGCAGGCGAGATCGGTTCCCTCGACATATTCCATCGCGAAATAATGGATTCCCTTGTCCTCTCCCGCATCGTGAATCGTGACGACGTTGCGATGATTCAACTTGGCGGCGGCGCGCGCTTCGCGCATGAATCGTTTGATCTGGTCGGCGTTCGAGAGATTCCTGATGATCTTGACGGCATCGTATCGGCCCAGGTTGCGATGCCGGCATTTGAGGACATCGCCCATTCCGCCGTTGCCAATCCAATCGACGATGATGTAGCTTCCCAGCGTGAGCAATCCGCCCTCACGCAATCGCTGGCATTGGAACGAAGTGAGCAGGCGGCGATTTTCGAATTCTTGGAGTATGTCATCGACATTCCCGGAACTGATCTTCCAACTCTCCAGATCGCTCATCGCGGTCGGTTCGAGGATACCACTGTCCCGCAGATAATGGATGAGATTCGACGATGATGTCATGGGCATGGAATCGCCCTTCCGAGCAAAGGGAGAGAAACGCTGGGTCCTTCGTTCATGATACAACGAACGAGCGACATCGGCGGACCAAAACCCGCGAATTTACTCTTGGTGCCGAGGCTCCTGCCTCGGCACCCACTAGCTCGGCAAGGCTCTGCCTTGCACCACGCAAGCCCTATTTCCAGCGCATCACGGCACACAAAAACTGCTCCTTGTTTTTTAGCAGACCTTCGTAGGCCGTGCCAAGTTCCTCGGGTTTGATGCGGTGGGTGATCAGCCCGTTGAGATTGATACGGCCCTTCGCGAGTCCGGCGAGCAGCCATTTCTGCGCCTTGTTGATGTCCCACGCGCCGGCGAGACGCGTATGAGCCGCCTCGAAGAGTTGATTGCCATGTGCGCCGGTCACTTCGATATAACGGCGATGCAGGTCGTCGTAGAAATTGACGTCCTTCGCTTTGCCTCGCGGGCTGCCGACGACGACAACCTGGCCTGCGTCGCACGCCAGTGACATCGCCGTGGGGATGGCGTCAGGCACGCCTGTGGCGTCGGCGACGATTTCGGCGCCTTTCATGCCGAGGAAGTCGTTCATTTGCTGTTTGTAGTTCGCGTCATTCGGATCGAGCACGAGATCGGCGCCGGCGGCGAGAGCGGCCTCGCGGCGCATTTTCACGCTGTCGATGCCGATGACTGGATTGGCCCCCGCCGCCATCGCACAGCGCAACACCGCCTGACCAATCATGCCCAGGCCGAGCACGGCGTAGGAGCGCCCCAGAGTCAGCCCGGCGCGGATCGACGCGCCCATGCCGTAACGCAGGATGCACGCCAGCGCCGCTTTCTCGAAATCGAGGTCGTCCGGCATCTTCCACAATCGGCCTCTCTCATGGCCGATCGTCAATAGCTCGGCAGAGGCATGGTTGCCCGGGAAACTGACGCGATCGCCTGGTTTCCAGCCTGTGACATTCTTGCCGACGGCAACGACGGTGCCCGCGGCGCTGTAACCTGACTTGAAGGGGAACTTCCAGTCAGGCAGATTCGGGTCTTGCAGCCACTGGTGCGTGCCGGTGTAGACGGCCAATTCCGTGCCGGGGCTAATCGCGCTGACCTCGGCTGCGACGAGGATTTGATTGTCTGCCGGATCGGGAAGTTCGACCTCGCGAACGCCTACCTCAAATGCTTTGGTGATGACCGCTTGTCGTGCTTTCATTGAATGAAGGTCCAAGCCCAATGGGTGAGCGCAGCGAACCCTTGGGATATTTTCCCGCAAATTGGTTCTTATCCCAGAGGTTCGCTGCGCTCACCCCTGGGCTTGTTTCACAATTTCATTAAGCAAATCGTAGCGATCCGCACAACCAACGGACACCAGAGCATGGACGATTCTCCGCAAAACCGCCTCGCGCATTTCCTGGCGATCAACCGAACCGTCGGCATCGTCCTGCTCACCGTGCTGCTCTTCGGCTTCGGCGAGCAGCTCTGGCATCCGTTCTTACCGTTGTTTCTAAAATCCGAAACGCGCGAAGTCACGCGCGAGGTGGCAGCCACGAATGAGCTATCGCCACGCGCACTCTGGGCGATCGGCATCTACGCCTGTCTGCTCAATCTCTTTGAAAGTATCTGTTACATCGGCGGCGGACAGATAACCGCTCGGCTCGGCGATCGCGGCTCGCTGATTTTTTTCGGCATCCTGACGATCGCGGGGTACGCGCTTTTCCTGCTCGTACCATTCGCGTGGGCCACGGTCATCGCCTGTTTGCTGATTCTGGGCTGGGAATCGCTGTCGATGCCGGCGACGTTCACTACCGTCGGCGCGACGCTCGCCAAGGAACGCCGCGGCATGGCCTTCGCCATCCAGTCGATCCAGAAGCGCTTGCCGAAAATCGTCGGCCCTGCCATTGCCGGTTTCGTCCTCGCGTGGTTCGTCGATGCCTACGGCGAACAAATCGGGCGAGCGCGCGGCATGAATGTGCTGGTCGGCTTCGCGATGGCGCTAGGCGTGGTGTCGCTTTTCGTCCAATTTCGTTACATGCCGAAAGGCGAAACGCCAAAGCCCGAGGGCAACACCTGGGAAGTTCTCAGGGGGTTCCCGCACAATGTGAGGCGATTGCTATTTGCCGAGATCCTGACGCGCTGGTGCGATTGGCTGGTGCGCAGCCTGGTCGTCGTCTACCTGGCCGTCGAACGCGGCCTGAGCGATGCCGAGATAGGCGGGTTGCTCGCGCTACAGCATACCATCGCCCTGCTCACGTATTTGCCCGTGGGGCGGATGACGGCCGTCGTCGGGTTGCAGCCGTTTGTCGGATTGACGTTTGTATTTTTTGCGTTGTTTCCTCTGTCGCTGATCTACGTTCCCGCAGGTTGGGAATGGCTGGCGTTCGTCGTCTACGGCATGCGCGAGATCGGCGAACCGGCCCGCAAGGCGCTGATCACCACGAGCATGCCCGAAGCGATTCGTGCGCGCGGTGTCGGCCTCTACTGGGGCATTCGCGCGTTTGCCGTCTGCTGTTCGGCTCTCGTCGGCGCGTGGCTTTGGCAGATTGGCGGTCCAAGTTTACTCTTTCCGACAGCGTGCGGATTCGGTATCCTTGGCGCGTTGGTATTTTATGGCTCTTCTCAACACATCACCCCTGACGACGCTGCGACGAAGGAAGCGAAAGCACCATGAGCGACACCGATTCCGCCCCGGCGAATCCTGGCTTCCGCATCGAGCCGATGCATTATCTGCTGCTGGCGTTGCCGATCGCCGTCGGCCTGGAGTGGACGCATCAATCGAAACTGTGGGTGTTTGTCGCCGCCTGCGTGGCGATCATTCCGCTCGCCGGTTTCATGGGTCGTGCGACCGAAAACCTGGCTGAGTCGCTCGGCCCCGCCGTCGGCGGATTGCTAAACGCGACCTTTGGCAACGCGGCGGAACTCATCATCGCGATCTTCGCGCTTCGCGAAGGCAAAGTCGAACTCGTCAAGGCGAGCATCACCGGCTCGATTCTGGGCAATATTCTGCTGGTACTCGGGCTTTCCATTGTCGCCGGCGGATGTCGATTTTCAAAGCAGACGTTCAACCGCACCGCTGCCAGCCTGGGAGCGACACTGCTGGCACTGGCGTCAATTGGGCTGATCATTCCCACGATCTACTACGAGCTAACCAAGAACGTCCGCACGGAAGACACGGATACGACGCTCAACTATCTGAGCGAAGAGATCGCGGTCGTTCTTGCGTTGATGTATGTGCTGAGCCTGTTGTTCACGCTGATGACGCATCGGCACCTTTTCGCGGGCAGCGAGACCGAATCCGATCTCCACGCCGAGCCGCCCGAATGGTCGAAGGTGACCTCGCTCCTCGTCCTGCTCACGGCAACGGCGGGCGTCGCATGGATGAGCGAAATGCTCGTCGGTTCCGTGCAGGAAGCGGGCGACGCTCTCGGAATGAATCATGTCTTCGTCGGCGTGATCGTCGTCGCCATCATCGGCAACGCGGCGGAGCACTCGACGGCGGTACTCGTCGCCCTCAAAGACCAGATGGACCTCGCCGTGACGATCGCAATCGGCAGCAGCATACAGATCGCGCTCTTCGTCGCCCCAGTGCTTGTGTTCGTTGGGATGGCAATGGGCGTGCCGTTGGATTTGCATTTCTCGCCGATGGAGGTCATCGCCGTGATCATCGCCGTCGCCGTCACGTCGATGGTGAGCCAAGACGGCGAGACGAACTGGATGGAAGGCGCGATGCTCCTTGGCGTCTATGCGATGCTCGGCCTGGCGTTCTACCATCTGCCGACGCCCACGCCGTGATATAATATCTCACGAAGCCCAGGCGGTGAGCGCAGCGAACACTTTGAGATGCGTGGATTAACCCAGGGATTTATCCAATGGTAGCAGTTCTTGAAAAACGCAAACGAAGCCGAAAAACGCCGATCAAAGTTGGGCCCGATTCCAACGGCATGGAGATGACGCCGAACGAATTCGACCGCGCCGATTTCGACGATGGCTATTGCTACGAACTCATTCACGGAGTGCTAGTCGTGTCGCCAACTCCAAGTCGCGGTGAACGAGATCCTAATCAATATTTAGGCCGACTTCTGCTGAACTATCAAGAAGATCATCCCGACGGGAGCTCGCTCGACTTCACGATCAATGAAGAAATGATCATTTCCGGCGAAAATCGACGCCGCGGCGACCGGGCTATTTGGGCAGGACTTGGGCGTTTGCCGAATGATAAGGAAACCCCTTCAATCATCGTCGAATTCGTCTCCAAGGGCAAGCGCGATCGCGAACGTGATTACGAGAGTAAGCGCGAGGAATATCAGGCCATCGACGTACAAGAATACTGGATTTTTGACCGCTTCGAGAAAACGATGACGGTGCACACACGAGTAGCTGGCAAGTTCAAGAAGAAAGTCATCCGCGCCACTCAGACCTATCGCACGCCGCTGCTGCCAGGCTTCGAGTTACCGCTCGCGCGGTTGTTCGACGTGGCGAATCGGTGGCAGGATGACGATTCGGAGTAGAAGCGTATCCAATATATTCAGGTAATTGATTGTCATCGGTGAGGAATCGGCTATGACCGCAGTTCTCGAAAAACGCAAGCGGATTCGGAAAGCGCCCATCAAGGTTGGCCGCGATTCCAACGGCATGGAAATGACGCCGGCGGAGTTCGACCTCGCCGATTTCGACGACGGCTATTGCTACGAACTCATACACGGAGTGCTGGTCGTGTCGTCGATACCCTCAGAAGCTGAAGCTGACCCGAACGACGAACTCGGCTACATGCTGCGAAAATACCAAGATGACCATCCCGAAGGCAAGGCGCTCGACGTGACTTTGTCGGAGCGTTATGTGCATTTGATCGACAGCCGCCGCCGAGCAGACCGTCTGATTTGGGCTGGTCTAGGGCGTTTGCCAAAAGGAAACGAAACGCCGACGATCATCGTCGAGTTCGTCTCGAAGAGCAAGCGAGACCGCGAGCGAGATTACGAAGTCAAGCGCGAGGAATACCAGGCCATTGATGTGCAAGAATACTGGATCATCGACCGATTCGAGAGGACGATGACGGTGTTTACACGGGTGGATGGCAACTTCAAAAGAAAGACAATCCGCGCCACTCAGACCTATCGCACGCCGCTGCTGCCAGGCTTCGAGTTACTTCTCGCGCGGTTGTTCGACGTGGCGAATCGGTGGCAGGATGACGATTCGGAATAGAAGCGTATCCGATATATTCAGGTAATTGATTGTCATCGGTGAGGAATCGGCTATGACCGCAGTTCTCGAAAAACGCAAGCGAATCCGGAAAACGCCCATCAAAGTTGGCCTCAGATCGAACGGCATGGAAATGACGCCGGCGGAGTTCGATCGCGCTGAGTTTGATGATGGGTATTGCTACGAGCTGATTCACGGAGTGCTAGTCGTGTCGCCGACGCCTTCAATCAACGAACGTGATCCGAACGAAGAACTGGGCCGACTTTTGAGAAACTACCAGGATGAAAATCCGGAAGGCGCCGCACTCGATGCGACAATCAATGAACAGATGATCGTCTCCGGGGAAAATCGCCGGCGAGGTGATCGAGCAATCTGGGCCGGCCTAGGGCGATTGCCAAAAGCGAACGAAACCCCGACCATCATCGTCGAGTTCGTATCGAAGAGCAAGCGCGATCGCGAGCGAGATTATGAAATCAAGCGCGAGGAATACCTGGCCATCGACGTGCAAGAATACTGGATCATCGACCGCTTCATGACGACAATGACCGTGTTCACCATGGTCGATGGCAAGTTCAAGAAGAAAGTCATCCGCGCCACTCAGACCTATCGCACGCCGCTGCTGCCGGGCTTCGAACTGGCGCTCGCGCGGTTGTTTGACGTGGCGAATCGGTGGCAGGATCAGGAATGAGTTTGTTCTGCCGTGACCGGGTCCATATCCAGCTGCTAAAAAACACGCTCGCGGTTTGTTGAACGCGAACGCTAAACGCAAAGCCAAATTGAGGGAAATCGATGAAAACCAAGATCGGCGTCAACGGCGCCTTGGGCCGGATGGGCAAACGCATTCTCCAGCTCGCACACGACGACAAATCGCTGCAGATCACCGCGGCACTGGATTCGCCGTCGCACCCCCACATCGGCCGCGACGCCGGCGAGGAGGCAGGCATCGGCAGTCTCGGCGTGCCCGTCTCCGGCGTCCTGCCCATTGACGCGCGCGTCGATGCCATCATCGATTTTTCGATGCCAGAGGGGACGATGCACGTCCTGAAAACGTGCGTCGATCGCCGAATCCCGCTCGTCGTGGCGACGACCGGACACACGGACGCCGAGAAACGCGAGATCGAATCAGCCGCCCATCACACGGCAATTCTTTTCGCGCCGAACATGAGCCTGGTCGTCAACGTGCTCTTCAAACTCGTGCGCGAAGCCGCCGCCGCTTTGAACGACAAGGGCTTCGATGTCGAAATCGTCGAACGCCATCACCGATTCAAGAAGGATTCGCCCAGCGGTACGGCTCTGCACTTCGCGAAAGTCATTCAGGATGCGATGGGCGAGATGCCCGTCCGCCATGGCCGCGAGGGTTTGGTCGGCGAACGTCCGGCTCGCGAGATCGGCATGCACGCGGTGCGCTCGGGCGATAACGTCGGCGAGCACACGATCATTTTCAGCACGCTCGGCGAGACGATGGAACTCGTCCACAAAGGCCACACGCGCGACGCCTATGTTCACGGCGCCCTGGCCGCGGCGAAATTTCTCGCCACCAAGGGACCAGGCCGATACGCCATGACCGACGTGCTGGGAATCTAGCGACGGAGGCTACGCCCATGCTCCCCTACCGATCGCGACCTGCTCTGGATCTGGATCTCGGGAGGCCGTTGGCCGAGCAACCGTTTCCGCCGGATGCCGTCGAGGCGTCGCAACAATTGCTCGCCGCGATCAAGAGCATGATCCCGTCTGCGGCACGTTACCTCGCCTATCTCGTTCGCTTGCGAACCTGGTCGCGTTTTCATCGTGAGGTCGTCGGCGTCGCGAAGTTGGCCAGCGCGGACTGGCGGGATATCATGCTGGCCAATCTCTCCTACGATCTCGTAATTGCTTCGCTCGGTTGTTCGACGATCGCGCTACCAACAAGGGATGGGCCCGTGCTCGCGCGAAACATGGACTGGTTTCCCGAAGAACTTCTCGCCCGCGCCACCTATCTCCTCCGCTACAACCACCTCGGCGAACCGCGCTTCATCAGCGCCGGCTGGCCGGGCAGCGTCGGCGTCGTGACGGGTATGTCGCGGCGCGGGTTTGCCTTCGCGCTCAACGCCGTCACCGGGCCGGAAAAGACGGCCAAGACCGGCTATCCCGTGCTCCTGCATCTTCGCCGAGTCGTCGAGGACGCCCGCGACTATGACGACGCGCTGGCCATGTTGCGCGACCACCGGCTCACTTCGCCGGCGCTCTTCACTCTCGTCGGAACGGAGAATCATCAGCGCGTCGTGATCGAACGCACGCCGACCCGGCACGTATTACGCCAGCCGGCAGAGAACGAACCGCTCTTCACGACCAATGATTACCGCGTGATGTTCCAAGAGACGGAACGCCGAATCGAAGCGCCCGGCACGAATTTCTACGTCACGACATGCCATCGCTATGACGCACTGTGCCGATTCTTCGAGGGCTGGTCGCCAGACCAATCCGCCGATGACGCCCGGTTGCTTTACATACTGAGCGATCCAGAGGTGATACAGACGATTACCGCCCAACACGTCATTTTCAGGCCGCGCACTCAGGAAGCTGGCCTGTGGGTTCCTCGGCGATTGTTGCGGTAGCGAAAAAAAATGCCAGGAATCACGCGAAGTGACGCCTGGCTATCGGCCCTACAGGCAGATTGGGATTATCCGTTCAACGGCGAAAGCGCGTACCGCCGGACTGGCAGTTCGGGCAGTAGGTCGAGTCCTGGAAGATCGCGCCGGTCGAGCCGCCGGTCAAGATCGATGCCGCCGAATCCGCTGCGGGATAGAAGCTGACGCGAGAGTTCGTCGTCACCGCCACGACCTGCTGAGCGAACTCCTGGCCGGTGATGGCCCCTTGCTTCCAGAACGCCTGGGTTTTTGCAGAGCGGTCGCTGAGAACGACTCCCTGCCCGCCGACGATTTCAAATGCGGCAGCCCAGGCTTTGCCCGCCGCCGAATTCGTGTCAAGGTAGACGCAGACGAAATCGGTGCTGAGGCGTTTGCTCGTGGCCTTGTCCAGCCCGCCCTGGACTACTTTGTCCATGCCCTTGGCCCCGGCCCCAAGCACCACCGCGAGCGGCTTCTTCTGAGCAAGCGCCTGCGTGCGAGCGGTTGCGTAATCCGAGTGCCAAACCGGCGCCTCCGCGACCTGACCAATCGCTGCAAGTGCCAAAAATACCTGTACAAACATTTAGTCTCTCCTTCGGCGACATTGTGAAAGAAACGAAAAAACCCGTCCTCCGTGGACGGGTCATGGGAATGAACAAAATACAGCTGTTGCATACTACCGGCAAATCGCAAATTACTCAGCTTGTCTAATATTCCACCTTAACCATTGGTTTTTCTTATAGATAGCCAACATGAAAAAATTATTACGGTAGCGGAATCGTGTCAGCTGCCCAGCGAAAAGCGGCGATAATGCCACCGGGTTGATTGCAACCTCGGCCAAGGTCCGAGAAGCGGCAAGCTCACCGGAAATCTGGCGACTTCCGCTACGAATGAATCCGTATTACCAGCGTGTGTCGGCCACGATGTTCTGCGTGAATGTGCTATTCACGAAATTTGACGCCCTCACGCCGAATTCACCGCCGATGCCTTTTCGCGCGGCAGTCATTTCATTCAATGATGGCAGTGCCCGGGATACGAGGTTGAATTCTCGTGAGGAGCCTGCTTATGTGGAGCGCATCGAAGCGATCACTGATTGCCCCAATCTGTTCCCTCCTGCTCGCACTGGCGCCGTCGTCGGCTTTGGCGCAGGGCGTAGATCCGGCCGCGGTCCGAGCTTACCAGAAGCTAGGGGCCGAGTTTGGCGGACTGTCGGACACTTACCCCACGTTCACCCCCGGTGCGGAAGCCGCGGCGAAGGCAACGCCGGGCTTTCGCATGCGCACCCTTCCAGCCGGCAAGTTGCCTGACTTGGCGGTTCCGTTCGGCATCGATTTGAGTTATGCGGATGTCACGGATGAGAGTTTGCAAGCACTCGACGGAATCGACAATCTCGCCTGGCTCGATTTGACGAACACCGCCATCACGGACCAGGGGCTGAAACGCCTGGGTAAGCACAAGAAGCTCAACCGGCTCAATCTTTTCAACGTGGCGGTCACCGACGCGGGACTGCAATCCCTTGCCGCGTTGCCGCAGTTGTCGGACCTTGATCTCAGCTACACGTTCGTCACGAACGACGGGCTGAAAACACTCGCCGCTTTGAATCACCTGAAATCGCTGCGGCTCGAGTGCACGCGCGTCACCGATCCGGGGCTCAAGCACCTTGCTCACCTCAGGGGGCTCACGGCACTCGGCCTGGAAAGCACGATTATCACTGACGCTGGCCTCAAGGATATGGCCGGCTTGACGGACTTGACGTCGCTTGGCCTGAGCGACACCAAGATCACCGACGCGGGACTGAAAGTGCTATCTGGCTTGAAGAAGCTGACCCGCCTCACTCTGCGTGCCGCGAGCGTGACCGACGTGGGATTGAAGGAACTTGCGGGCTTGCACCATCTCGCCGCGCTGGACCTGCGAGGAACGAAGATCAGCGACGCGGGCTTGCAACATCTGTCCGGCCTGACGAAGCTTCGCCGCCTCGATCTCATTGGCGGCAAGTTCACGGATGCGGGCTTGAAGGAAATCGCTGGCCTTACGGAACTCACGACGCTCGACCTGCGCGGTGCGAAGGTCACCGACGAGGGATTCAAACATCTTGCCGGGCTGACCAATCTCACGACCCTGGATCTATCGGGCGCCGCGCCGACCGACGCCGGGCTGGCGCATCTCAAGTCGTTGACGAAGCTGCAAAGCCTGTCCTTGCGCGGCGCCAAGATTTCCGACGCCGGCCTCAAGCATCTGGCGGGACTCAAGCGGCTCCACAAGCTCGACCTGAGCAGCACCGCGGTGACGGGCGTCGGCCTCATCGATCTCGCCGGGCTCGGCGAATTGACAGAGCTCGACCTCGCGCATGACCCCATCCAAGGTCCCAATCTCAAAAGCGTGGCGACACTGCGCGGGCTAACGAAGCTGCACCTGACACTCAAGCAGGCGAGCGCCGACGACCTGCGTGCGCTGGTGAATCTGACCAAGCTGCATTCGCTCAAGCTCACTCTCAGTTTTCCCGTTGCCGGGCCTGAGCTGCGCGGCTTGACTTCGCTGCCCGACGGCGTCAACCTCGATCTGAAATTGTCCAGGGTGACCGACGCGGAATTGAAGTCGCTGATCGGCATCAAATGCCTGTCGCGGCTGGATGTCGGCGCCTCCGATTTGAACGGCAAGGTCACCGATGCCGGGCTCAAGGATCTCGCCAGGCTGGAGCAACTTTCCGGGCTTAGTCTGTTTCTCATGCAAAGAGTGACCGATACCGGCCTGCAAGAGCTGACGGCTCTCAAGAACCTTCGCTCGCTGAACCTCGGAGCCACGCGCGTGACGGATGAGGGGGTTCGCCGTTTTCGCCTGGCTGTGCCGCATTGCGTCGTCAACCGTTGATCGTTTTCATTGAGAATGACACGTAAAGGAGTCACCGATGTCGATATTTGCCAGGTTCATGGTTTGGATGATTGCTCTGCTGGCCGCCGTCTCTTCGGTCAGTGCGCAGGACAAGAAGGAGTCTAAGCGGCCGAAGTACCGCTTTCCACAGCTCATGGTCATCGTTTACGCCGACTTTCCGAATCAGCAGGAACACCAGCTGGCGATGGCCAAGTACACGCTGAGCAAGGGCTTCAACTGCGTCGAGGCGGAAATGCGCTACCTCGACGTGTGCCGCAAGGCAGGGTTGATGGTGCGCCTGGGCGCCTCGGACATCAACACGATGCTGAAAGCGGCGCCAAAGTTGAAGGACGATCCAGCCGTGCTGGGTTATTTCATTTCGGACCGGCGCTCGCGCGGGGCCTTTCCCGGCTTCGCGGGAATCGCCCGCGCCTTCGAGGCGGCAGACCCGAATCATCCCACGCTGTTCATCAATCGCGCCGAATACAATCAGTTTCCGGAGTTTACCGACGTGGTCAAGCCGATGGTGCTCGACTACTACCATTACCACTGGCATTCGCGGAACCATCCGGAACGCTATTATCTTTACCTGCGGATGTTCCGCGATCTGAGCAACAAGTACGACATCCCGCAAATGCGCGTGTTGGCGTCGAGCCCGTCGCCCGCCATGATCCGCCAGTCGATGTATGTCTCGGTGGCCTATGGCATCCAGGCGCTGCACTTCTGGCCGCCCCACTTCGTCGGCTGCGTCATGGATCAGGACCGCAACGCCGTTCTAGAGGATGGCAGGCCGGTCTTCAGCCTGAGTGAATCGGGCAAAGCGGTGTCCGACGTGGCGCTAGATCTGAAAGCGCTGGGACCGGTGCTTCTCAAGCTCAAGAATCGCGCCGTTTACCACACCGACAAGACGTTGCCGATCGGCGCCGAACGGGCCCCGGCGGAGTGCTGGTTCCAGCCGGAGGGCGACACGTTTTTGGTGAGCGAGTTTCGCGACGACAAGGACAACCGTTTCCTCATGCCCGTGAACCATTCGGTCGACAAGGCACGCACGCTGACCTTGCGATTCACGGACGAGAAGTTCGGGATCGAATTGATGGATCGCAAGAGCGCACAGTGGCGCGTTCTGCCATTAGACAAGACCGCCGGAGGCCGCATGCTGCGCTTGACTCTTGCTCCGGGGGACGGCGAACTGCTCCGCGTCATCGCCGCCGCCCAACCTTGAGAGAATCGCACACATTGCTAATTGACGCGCCCGACAAAAGTCCGAATTATCGTAGCCATCACGCTCCGCGTGATGGATTTATCGAGTACAGGCGAAAAATTCGGCCAATTTCACCGGTTTCAGGAAATCCATCACGCGGAGCGTGATGGCCACGGTAAAACAATGCGATATTTGTCGGGCGCATCCTAATTCGCTCTCCCGTCAACAACCATGCTTGACATGCGGGCGCACGTGTGGATAATGGGAAGGGAAGGGCAAAACGCGGTCCTTCGTCATATCCCACTTTCGCGAGGTCTTCCATGAGATTCGTTTCGACCAAGTCGTTGGCGGCTCTGGCGCTGATAACAGCCACGATGATTTGCGTGGTGCGGGCGCAGGATCAATTTGCGTTTCCGTCGGCCAAGGACCTCGATCGTGCCTTCAACGACACGTATCGCCGGCGAACCGATATCCTGCGCGGCGATAGCGGCCCGCTGGTCAAGGCCGACGACAAGGTGGCCGAGGCGACGGCGCAGTATTACATCTATCGCGTTGCTCATGCGGGCAGTTCCTTTGACGCCACGCGCCTGGATCAGACCAGATTGCAAAAAGACTTCGAGGGTTTTGCCGACGATGTGGCCCGTGCCAAGAGCGATGGCGCGAAGAAGTTCGCGGCCCAGCTGGCGCCGCAATTTGTCGCTTGCTTGAAGCAACTTCTCGATCGCGATATCCGGGGTGAACCGCAACTGGTGATTTTCGGTTCAATGATGCTGCCCGGACTCGGGCGCATGCGTCAGGAGCAGGGAATCGACTATCTGATCTCGCTCATCCAGAATCCAAAGACACATGAAGTGATTCGCCTCAATGCGTTGAAGGCGATGCGCGAATCGATGCCGATCGCGTCGATCGACAAGGACACCGATCTCGAAACCAAGGGTATTGTGGCGCGGATCGATTTCGACTCGAAGATCGTCGCGGCATTGACGAAATACATCGAGCAGCCGCGCAAGCTGAAAGGCGACCCGGAATCGATCGCCGTTCTGCGTTTCGTCCGCCGTGAGGCGATTACGTCGCTGGCGTCGGCGGGCGTTCCCGCAGTGGCGGCGTTGAATAAGAAGCTCGTCTTCAGGCCGATCAAACGGGAATTTCAGCACGAGGGCTTTGTCGCACCGACGCTCCTTCGTGTGATGGCGGAACAGATTTCGCCGCCGCCGACCTTGCAAGAAAAGCTCGAGGCCGCCTACGGTGCGTGCAATCTCGCCTATCCGAAGATGCCCGATTACAATCCGCAACTCGCGATCTACCTCGTCGGGCGAACTCTGGAAGACCTGGTCAAGGACTACAATCAGGATCTCGTCAATTTCGCGGGCGGCGGCGACAAGAAGCTTCCCCTCATCGGGTACAAAACCGAGGCGAAGCGATTCCAGACCGGTCTGGCGAGCCTTGCAGAGAACGCGAAAAATTCGCCCGCGAAAGGCAATGCCGACAAGCTCGTCAGCGCCTTCGCGCCGCTTCTCAAGAGCATGACAACTTATTCCCAGACGGAACAGGCCAAGCTGAACGATGCGGTGAAACTGGTCAATTCGCTTCGGCCCAAAGACGGTCTGGTTTTTGGCAGCGCCAAAGCGACCGTGAACCTGCAATAGAAGCTACCAAGTCGCGTCCATCTCGAACGGGAACATCGGACGACGGCGGTGTTTGTATTCGAGCCGGGTCATGTCAGCCGAGGTCACTCCGGGCGTATCGACGCGGATCAGATGCTTCGACACCGGAGCGTACGCCGCCACGGGAGCATGCACGCCTTTCGCCACGAGGACACGGAAGGCCGCGGGATCGAGACCGTGGCTGGTCAGTTGCTTGATGCTGAACGGAACCATTCGGCGAGTAGTGAGCATGACGGTCAGTCCGGCGTCAGTCCTGACGATTGCGGTCGGTCCCTGGTCGAAATTCAGAAAGCCGCCGTGGCGTGGTTCGGTCTCTGAGAATTTGCCATCGCCGATCGACACCACGGTAAAATCGGCTTCCATAGGCGTACCATGCAAGCCATCGGTCTTCCCGCCGACGGCGAGCGTGACGCGCGTGCCGACGCCGGCGGCGATGGCTTTCTGCGCCGCGTCGGCATCGGCCAGGCAGACGCACGCGGGCAGCAGGTCCGAGCGATGCTCAAGGGCATGCGCGAGCAGCGTGCCATCGCCCGGCGAACCGCCGCCGACGTTGTCTCCCATGTCGAGCAGGGTGATCGGGCCGTCGAGTTTGGCGGCCTGATTGCACGCCGCCTCGATGCTCGTCATTTGGCCGACAAACGCCTGACGCCGATCCCACCAGAATTGTCCCAGACTGAGAGCCGTTTCCTCTGCGAGGGCGAAGTCGTCGTTGGTCACGCTGATCACGCAGGCGCCCATCTCGGGCACATCGGCATACGGAAATCCCAGTATCACACTATTCGTCACGACGCCGGGCCGATCGAGCAGCGAGTCGGCGTAGTCGTACACCGCTCGGCATGGCTGCTCGGCGGTGAGCTGGCGTTCGATATTGATCGCCAGCGGAGGAAACGCGGCAGCCATCGTCGGCTTCACCTCGCCGCGCAGGGTCAGCGCCATGAGGCGGGCGGCCTCGATGCCGCGCTGCCGCTGGTCCAGATGCGGATTGGTGCGATAGCCGATGAACGCATCGCAGGCGGCGACCATTTTCGGCGAGACATTGGCATGCAGGTCGAGCGTGCCGACGATCGGCAGCTTGCGTCCGACACGTTCACGCAGGCGGGTGAGCCAATAACCGTCGGCATCGGGATGGTTCGCTGCAACCGTCGCACCATGTGGAGCGACGAGCAGGCCGTCAATGGGGCCAGCGCGATCCAGGGCGGCATCGAGCCGACGGAGCAGCGCGTCCAGCGCCTCCGCCGTCACCACGCCGAACGGCAGCGCCCTCGCCGCAAAGATCGGCACGGCTTCAAGGTTCTGCTCGGCGAGTCCGCCGAAAAATCCGCCGACTTCATGATGCGAATCCGCGAATCGCCCACGCACCGCTTCGCCATCCAGCAGCACATCGCTCTCGAAATGGGCAAGCGTCGTCGCGCCATGAATGAAGGTATTCGATTCCTGTAGCAATGCGATGATGCCAACACGCATGGAAGCCCCTTGTCTACTCGAATGTTCGGTTCCGCGATATTGTACGAGGCGGCATTGGTCATTAGTCAATAGTCATTCGTCATTGGTTGGTCACGAAACTATTACTGCGGCCAGTTCCCTACCGACCAAGGACGAAGGACCAAGGACCACGGACTTCGTACAATAACGCGATTCATCCCGATCTCGAGGCTGCTGATGCGCGTCAAGGAAATCATCGCCTGGCATGTGCGGATTCCGCTTAAAAAGCCGATCCAGCATGCATCGCATACGCGCACCGAGACGGATAATGTCGTTGTCCGCGTCACGCTCGACGATGGCACGCAGGGGTTCGGCGAAGGCGTGCCCCGGGAATATGTGACGGGCGAGACGATCGATTCCGCTCTCACGCTGCTCAAGAATAGCGACCTTCCCAGCCAGTTCGACGATTGCCGGGATTTCAACTGGGCCATCGGCATGACGGAGCGCATCAAGCTCGCGCCAATCGCTGGTGATGAGCGCGGCTGCATGGGCAATGGCGCTCACTGCGCGGTCGAGCTTGCCCTGCTTGACGCCTATGGCAAGCATTTTCGCGAGCCAGTCTCGGCTGTCACCCAGCGGCTTGCGCCGGAATTGTACGAGCCGAAACCGCACGTCCGATATAGCGGAGCGATCACTTCAGCCAAGGGGTTCAAGGCTCGGTTCGCCGCCTGGAAGATGTGGATCTACGGGTTCCGCCAGCTAAAAGTCAAAGTCGGCATCGAAGGGCAGAACGACGTCGATCGCCTCGGCGCGATTCGCCGTCGAGTCGGGCGAAAGATGGATATCCGCATCGACGCCAACGAATCGTGGACGCCAGCGAACGCGCGCGAGCGCATTCTCGAACTGAAGCCCTTCGAAATCACGTCGGTCGAACAGCCGATACCGCACGAGGCGGCGAACGTCCTCGCCGAGATTCGGCGTGACGTCGGCGTGCCGATCATGCTCGACGAATCGCTATGCGGGCGCATCGACGCCGAGCACGCCGTTTCGGCGAAGACGTGCGATTTTTTCAATCTTCGGCTGTCCAAGTGCGGCGGGTTTATCGCATCGCTTCGGCTCGCCCAACTGGCGAAACAGGCGGGCCTCGGCTACCAGCTTGGCTGCCAGGTGGGCGAGACAGCGATCCTGTCGGCGGCGGGCCGGCATTTCGCCAGCAGCGTCAAGGACATCCGCTATCTCGAAGGCAGCTACGACAGCCACCTCGTCCGCGAGAATCTCGCCACGTCTGACATCACGTTCGGCTGGGGCGGGTGGGCGCCGGCGCTTCCCGGGCCTGGCCTCGGTATTTCTTTGGATGACGCCGCTCTTGCGCGTGTCGCGATGCGCAAGGAGGTGCTGCTTGGCTGAGGCGACTCCGCTTTTCACCGTCGAGGAACATCGCGCGAGCGACGGCTACCTCTGGAAATATCGCAAGTACTCAAGGACCAGGCAGCCTCGCGGCATTGTCGTCTTCGTGCACGGCATACAGAGCCATGCGGGCTGGTATGAATATTCGTGCACGCAGCTGGCGGAATCGGGATACGACATCTACTTTCTCGATCGCCGAGGTTCGGGCATGAACGCCGAGGCGCGGGGCGACGCGCCGAGTTTTCGACGGCTTCTGGACGACATCGCCGAGTTCCTGACGGCATTGCCTCGAACGACGGCGGACGAGCAAAAGCGCGGGTTGGTTCCGGTGTTTCTGGCGGGCATTTCATGGGGCGGGAAGCTCGCCGTCGGGCTCGAACGCCGACATCCTGGGCTGGTTAATGGGATCATGCTGCTCTGCCCGGGATTCTTCGCCAAGGTCAGGCCCACGCTTTGGCAGCGCATCGGCATCTTCTTCTCGCGGCTATTCCGTCCGCGAGCCAGCTACCCGATCCCGCTCAACGACCCCGAGCTTTTTACTGCGTCGCAGGAATGGCAACAATTCTTGCGCGACGATCCGCTTCGTCTCCATCAAGCCACCGCACGGTTGCTCGTCGAAAGCGTTCGCCTCGATGGCTACCTTCGATTCGCGCCGAAATATGTGCATGTTCCCGTGCTGCTGCTGCTTGCGGCGGATGACCGCATCATCCGAAATGAATTGGTGCGTGGATTCGTCGAGAAATTCGTAACCCCGGACAAGCAGATCATCGAATACGCCGGCGCCAGCCACACGCTGGAATTCGAGCCGAGGCCGGCGCTTTTTCTGAAGGACATCCACGATTGGTTGAGTCGCCATATCGCGGAATGACCTCTACTTCGCTCCCAGCGCTTTGCGAATCGCATCCTGGAAATCGGCGCTATCGGGTTCCACGTCGGCGGCGAAGCGGGCGAGGATCTCGCCATTGCGTCCAATCAGGAATTTCTCGAAGTTCCAGCGGATCGGTCCGGCATGTTTCGGATTGGTCTTCTTGGACGTAAGAAACTGAAACAGCGGCGCTGCATCCTTGCCGTCGATCTTGACCTTGGCGAAGAGGTCGAATTCCACGCCGTACTGTTTCTGCGCGAACTTCTTGATCGCTTTTTCGTCGCCCGGTTCCTGTGCGCCGAAATCGTTGCACGGAAAAGCGAGCACCGCCAGGCCATCCTTCGCGTGCTTTTTGTACAAATCTTGCAACGGCCGATACTGCCCGGTGTATCCGCACTCGCTGGCGACATTAACGATCAGGAGGACTTTGCCTTTGTACTTCGCGAGGTCCAGAGTCTTCCCGTCGATGTTGGTCACCTTAAACTGGAAGACATTTGCCTTCTCTGCTGCCTTTGCGGGCTGTGCGTGCGTCATTGCAGGGGTTCCTGCGGCCAGGATGAGAACGAACATGAGCATTTTTTTCATACTTCACCAATCCTTCACATAATTCAACATTAAAAAAAATGGGTTTCGCTGACAACGCCAGTCGTATCCAATCTACCAGATATTGCGCACATTATCTCATCGCATCTGGTTTGAACACTTTATCTTCATAATAGGAACTTTCCCCACTGACCGAAGTTAACTGCGGATAGGACAATTCGCGTGGATCGCTCCATGCGAATAATTCCCGAATCACGTGCGAGAAGGATTATTCCGGATCCGCGTCTGCGCTTCGGCAAATGGAGTCAATGTTGGAACACTGAGAAGACACCTGCGGTGGGTGTCGCAAGGACGCAGACGGGGGACGGAAGCAACCCTGTGTTTTCACAGAAAGGACGCTACCAATGTTAAGGATAACGTGGAGAAAGCTCGTGCTGACCGCGCTGGGAGGCGTGGTCGTGGCGAGCGGGGCGGAGGCGCAAAGCGGACCGCAGCTACCCGTGGTGCCCGCCGCCGTGCAGACGCCGCCGGCAGCACAGCCAATCCTGCCCGTGGCGGCGCAGGAACCTCGCCCAGAAATGCCGGCACTGCCGGGCGCGATTCGTACGCCTGTCGTGCCTGTCAGCGCGGACTCTTCTGGTGAAGACCTGAAGTCGCGAATCGATCGCCTCGAAAAGCAAAACCAGGATCTTCTCAAGGCGTTAAGCGGCATCCGCAATCAGTCGCCTCAGACGCCTGTCAGCTCGGAAGTCGGCGGTGCACTCAACAAGGAGGACGTGCAGAAGATCGTCGGCGATTACCTCAATAACAAGGCTGCTCAGGAAAAGTCTGCGGCGGAAGCTTCCAAACTCGAACAGCAGCAAAAAGGCTACGTCGTCGGGCAAAACCGCAGCGTCGCCGGCGCCATGACCCCGGCTTCCGGTGGTGGCGGCTCCCAACTCTGGTTCGAATCCGCCGACAAGGCATTCAAACTCCACTTCGGCGGCCGCGTTCAATACGACGTGATCTTCGGCGCCAGCGGCAGCGGTGCCGACATCGAACAGGGCATCGGCGGCACGGGGCCATTCCTCGAAGGCGGCAACTTCCGCCGCGCTCGTCTGATGGCCGATGGCTGGCTTTACGAAAACTTCGACTTCATGGTCGAGTTTGACTGGGCCAACACGCCTTTCAACACGGGCGTCGGCCAACGCAACAAGACCGCTGCAGGAACCCAAACTGGTACAGCGCCATTCGGCAACATCGCCAACGTGCCTGCACCGACCGACGTTTGGGCTGGTATCAACTTCCTGCCTGGCATCGGCAGCATTCGCGTCGGTAGTCTCAAGCCGCCGATCGGTCTTGACCACTTGACCAGCTCGCGCTTTCTTGACTTCCTGGAACGATCGACCGGATTCGATACCTACTACAACCGCAACAACGGCTTCGAACCGGGCTTCATGATTTTCAACAACAACGAAGCTCAGACGCTTACTTGGGCCTTCTCGGCGACGAAGACTGCCAACTCGGGCTTGGGCTTTGACCAGGGCGGCGGCGTGTGGAGCTACACCGGCCGCATCACCTGGCTGCCCTACTACGAAGATAACGGCCGCCGTATGATCCACCTCGGTCTTGGCGGCAACTACCGGCGCCTCGACAGCAGCACTGGCACGCCTCAGGCTAACCTGAACACACGCTGGCTACTCCGCAACTCCCAGGCCGGCTTGCAAAATGTTGTCTCACAAGTCAACCTCGTTGGTATCGATCAGGAGATCCTCAACCCCGAATTCTTCATGAACCTCGGGCCGCTCAGTATTCAGGCGGAGTACATCGCCAGCCGAGTCAACGGCGTGACCCAATTCAATACCCAACTCACTCCCGTCAATGGCAACGGCACCGTGACAAATACCGTTATCCCGTCCACCACCTACTTCAGCCAGACGGCCTACATCCAGGCTCTGTACTTCCTCACGGGTGAAAGCCGTCCGTACGGCAAGACAGCGCTACACGGTTCTGGCGCCGCTCCGAGCCGTATCATCCCGTTCCGCAACTTCTTCTGGGTTCCGGGACAGGGTTGCAGCAACCCGTTCAGCTCCGGCGCCTGGCAGGTCGGTGCTCGCTACTGCTACTCGGACCTCAACAACGGCCCAATCAATGGCGGCATCATCAACGAAGTCACCCTCGGTCTCAACTGGTTCCTCAACCCGAACCTGAAATTCCAGTGGAACTACGACTGGGGCTATCGCGATCTCTCCGCTGGCGGCGGCACGAGCAACGGCAGCTACCAGGGCTTCGGCATGCGTATGGCCTTCGACTTCTAATAAACCCGGCTGACTTGAAGGCGCGTCTCACCAGACGCGCCCTCTTTCCCTGCGTTACTTACACTCAAATACCCATGAAAGGATTCCCTTATATGAAGATTCGTATCCTCGCCACGCTGCTTGTCGCAGGAGCGATGGCAGCAGTTTGGCAGAGCGCGGAAGCCCAGCACGCTCACAAACTTTTCCACTCGCGCCCAGCCAAATGTGATCCGGGCCATCAGATTGTCGAAGAGATCATCGAGCAGGACGTCGAACGCGTCGTCTGCAGGATGGTCCCGGACCCCAAAAAGAAATGGGTTTATGACTGGATCTACGACCCGTTCTGCATCCAAAGCAGCAAGCACGGCGAGTGCCCGAACTGTGCTGGCCCATTTTGCCGGAAGCAGCTCGTGAAGAAGCAGATCGATGATCCGCATCCGCACTTCAAGTGCGTGACGGAGCGGATCGTGGAACGAGTGCAGGTGAAGGTGTACCGCATGGTGCCATGCACCGAACTGCCGCCGGGAACCGTGACTCCCAGCACGGCGCCGCCGAAGGTCGAAACGATCCCGACGCGACCGCTTCCTGTCGGAGGCCCTAAATAAGTTGATGAAGACCGACAGGAACGGATTCCTGTTACCAGGCCGCCGAGCCCAACTCGGCGGCTTTTTGTTTTTGTCGCGCGTGGTGCATTGCTGCGTTACCGTAGCCATCACGCTCCGCGTGATG
>CAZAFH010000009.1:0-93044 GCA_964484265.1 uncultured Singulisphaera sp. | reverse complement strand
GATTCTGGCTCGCGGTAAAAGATTGAGATATGTCAATGAACCAGTCTAATCCATCTCGCGGAGCGAGATGGCTACGATGAGTAGCTGACGCCAATTACCGTAGCCATCACGCTCCGCGTGATGGATTCTGGCTCGCGGTAAAAGATTGAGATATGTCAATGAACCAGTCTAATCCATCACGCGGAGCGAGATGGCTACGATGAGTTGCTAACGCCAGAATTGAGAGATCAGCGAAGTCGAGGTATAATGGTTGTGGAAGGATGTCGCAGGTACCTACCCGGATTATTCGGAGGATCAAGCGATGAAGGATACCGCCACTCTGACTGAATACGGCGCGGAGATCGACGCGCGCACGATGCTCGAACCGCCCGATCCTGCCGAATTGGAGTTGGAACCCGGTCATCCCGGCGAGCATGATGCGGGTTACATCGAGCGGCGACGGGCGTTATTCGCGCAATGCCGTCAACGCCGGTTAGGGGGATTGGAACCGCCGCTGATTGTCTACAACGCCGAGGAGACTCGAATCTGGTGCGAGGTCAGCTCGAAATTACACGCACTTCATGATCAACACGCTTGCTCGATCTATCTCAAAGCAAAACACGCGCTCGGCATCAGCGAACAAGAGATTCCTCAGTTACAAACGATCAGTCGGCAACTGCAAGCCGCCAACAACATGCACCTCGTACCTGCGGAAGGGCCGATCGCTTATCGCACGTTCTATTCGTACATCGCCAAGCGCGGGTTTCCGGTGACGCAGTTCATTCGGCACGGATCGCACCCGGAATTCACGCCCGAGCCGGACATGATCCACGACTGTCTCGGCCACGTGCCGCCGTTGATGAACCCGGACTACGCGGAAGTGCTGGTGCTGATTGCAAGGGCCGCCAATGCGACGCCCGACCCGCGCCAGGTGCTGGCGTTGAAGCGGTTTAGCTGGTTCAGCATCGAGTTTGGCCTGATCGCGGAGGCCGATGATGTGAAGGTCTTCGGGGCCGGCATCCTGTCGTCGACGGGCGAGATTCCGTTTTCGCTCTATTCAAGCAAGGTCACGCGCCGGCCATTCGTGACGGACGAGGTGATCGAGACCGACTACGATCCGTCGCGCATGCAGGACCACCTGTTCGTGATCCCGTCGCTGTCGTTTCTGAGAAGCGAGATCGAAAGCCTGGTGCAGCGGTTTGGGATTGAGATTGTATAATTGAGGTGAATTCAACGTTGAGGATGATTTCCATGCAAATGATAAAAATCCAGATACCAGACAAACAAGAAAGTGCGAAGGCCCTGGTACAAATGAGTGGTCGCGGTCGAATTCTGTGTTTCGCAGATGAAGTCTATATTGTTCCTGAACCTGCGCTAGTGTTGCTGAAGGATTTGGGCATCCATTTTACGGAACTCGGTCGTGGAGGTCTCGGCTATGCAGAAAAGGCGTTACGAGATGCTACTGCCGCTAAGGTATAACGACGGTCGCCATATTGACGACGAGAAATTTCATCGAACGCGCGAAGAATTGATCGAACGCTTTGACGCCGTTTCGGTAGCACCAGGGGCTGTTCTGGGAATCTGGATCCATGACGGAACGCGATATGAAGACGAGACGCGTCGTATCATTGTTGACGTCGAGGACACACCAGAGAATCGTGAGTTTTTTCTGATCTTCAAGTCGGTGCTCTGCGAACGATTCGATCAGATCGAAATATACATTGCGTCTTTTCCGCTCGATATATTGTAGCCTCGCCCGTGTTCCTATTACTCGCTCTTCTCGAGTTTGGGATGACATTCCATGCCTACCAAAGACACTCTGCCGCTTCGCCGAATCGATCATGTCCGCTTCTTCGTGGGCAACGCCCGCCAGTCGGCGTACTTCTACCGCAATGCCTTCGGGTTCGATGTCATCGCCTATGCCGGGCTCGAAACCCGGCAGAAGCATGAAGCCGGTTACGTTCTGCGGCAGGGACACATCACCTTCGTGCTCGTCTCCGCGCTTTCCTGGCGGCATCCCGATTCGCAACGGCTGATCCAGCATGGCGACGGCGTGCAAGACATCGCGCTCGATGTCGAGGACGTCGCCTATTCTTTCAACGAGGCCGTGCGCCGCGGTGCCGAGGCGGTCTCCCCGCCGCAGGCGTTGACCGATGAATTCGGCGTCTACGAATACGCCACCATCCGCACGTATGGCGATACGACGCACACCTTCGTCAATCGCGACCGCTACAAGGGGGTGTTCTCGCCAGGTTTCAAGCCGATCGATCCCGAACGCTACCAGCCCTCGACGTTTCATCCCGTCGGTCTGAAGGCGATCGACCATATCGTCGGCAATGTCGAAGAAGGCAAGATGAACGACTGGGTGAAATTCTATCAGGACGTGCTCGGTTTCCACCAACTCGTGCATTTCGACGACAAGGACATTTCCACCGAGTACTCCGCGCTGATGTCCAAGGTCGTCGAGAACGGTACGGGGCGAATCAAATTCCCGATCAATGAGCCTGCGAAGGCGAAGCGCCGCTCGCAGATTGACGAATTTCTCCAATATTACGGCGGCCCAGGCGTGCAGCACGTGGCGATGATTACCGACAACATCATCGAAACCGTCAGTGCCATGCGGAAGAACGACGTGTCCTTCCTGCGCGTTCCGCAGAGTTACTATGACATGCTGCCCGAACGCGTCGGCACGATCAAGGAAGACATCAAGACGCTTGCCGAGCTTGGCATCCTTGTGGATCGCGATGACGAGGGGTACATGTTGCAGATATTCACGAAACCAGTAGCTGACCGCCCGACGCTGTTTTTCGAAGTGATCCAGCGGCGCGGCTCGCGCAGCTTTGGCAAGGGAAATTTCAAGGCGCTCTTCGAAGCAATCGAACGCGAGCAAGAGATGCGCGGGACGCTTTAACGAAAAACCTACCGCGCTTTTGCACAGCCTTCGAGAATATCGTCCTGCTGCAAGACGCCGGCGATCTCGACGACCGCACGCCATTGCTCTCCTAATGCCTGCGTGCGTGCTAGCTCGGCCTGGAAAAGCACCTGCTGGGCCTGAAGCATGGCCGTGTAGTCGTACTTCACATCGCCGCGGCGATAGCCAGTCTCCACCAACTTCAACGATTCGCGAGCCTCCGGCACGATCGTCTTGGCGAACGTCTCCGCCTGCTGCTTGGCGGCTTGCAAGCGGCGGAAGGCGTCCGTCAGTCTCTCGATCAAAAGCAACTCACGCTGCGAGACCTCGGCACGCGACCGGACAAGATCCGCCTGAGCCGAATGAATGTTGCCCTGATTGCGATTGAAGATCGGCAACGGCGCCGTCACCGCGAGCAGAAAATGCAATTCCCGCGTCGGCGCTTGAAGAAACGGCACCACGTTGACATCGACGTTCGGCGTCACCTCGGCTCGCGCTCGTGCCAACAGCTTTTCATTTTGCGCGACGCGCGCTCGCAACTCATGCAACTCGCCCGACGATTCACGAAGGCAATGAATTATCGCCTCCCAGTCGAAACCCGGCACACTTCGATCCAGTTCGCGGCCTTCGATGACAAGGCTCTCCGGCGCAATCACGGGTCGGCCCAGGGCAGTCAACAGGTTCTGCCTACCCGCTTCGACTCGGCGCTGCGAAACCGCGCGGCGCAAGCGATTCTGCTCGGCTTCGACCTTGGCACGCAGGATGTCGAAACGCGTGCCGGCCCCTGCTTTTTCAAGCGACACCGCAGCCTTGTAGGCTTCCTCGGAGACGCGAACGATGTCTTCTAGCGTATCGAGTTCCCGCTGTGCCGTCAGGAGTTCGTAATAAGCCAAACGCACCCGAGTCGCGACAGCGTACCACGTCGTAATCGCCTGCCAATCCGCCGCCTCGATGCCCTGGGCGGCGGCCTCACGCGCGAGGCCGAGCTTGTTTTTCGTGACGAAGGTTTGCGTGAGCGTCGCACCGGCCTCGCCTAGCGCATTTTGATGATCGCCGACCTGACTGAATCGCGGCCCGAACACGGGATTGGGGTAAAGCCCCGCCTGGGTCCACTGCCCGCGTGCCGAATCGATGCGAGCCCTGGCCACGTTCATGTCGGGATGCTGGGAATATGCAATCGCAAGTAACTCGTCGAGGTTCGTCCCGCCACGCTGAGCCACTTCGCCTTTTGCCTGGACGATTTCACGCTCGGCTTGCAGGCGGGCATCGTGCATCGGCAGCAACGGAATGCAACCCGACGCGCCGGCACAAACACAGGCGATCGCGAACAGCTTGCGCATATTGTGCAACGCGAATCCCATCAAACGAATCCCGAAAAAGGCGGTTGTATCCGGTATCGACCATTTCCGTCGATAAGTGAATGGTATTCTCCCGATTACGTCAACTTTGCGGATAATAGCGATTGGATGGATTTGATAGTGTTCGTATGATCATATTTGTGGAAAAAAGAATTCGAAAAAAATAAGAAAACGCGCGCAAGCCAGGCAGAAGGCGGCGTTCTGATGGTGTCCAACGGGAGAAAGGACAAAATTCTCCCGCTTCCCTCGGCGAAACCTTGAATTCGCCGACTAGCTTCGGCACCAACTCTTCCCCACAAGAAGGCGCCTGGGGGTGTTCCCCAGGCGTGCTTCTTTTTTTCATTTCGCTCGCAATATACTACGCGCGGCCGGGTTTAACGCATCGTCCGAGCCGCGCGCGCAGCGGAGTAAGCGGTTTGGCTGGCAGGCGCTTACTCCGCTGCGCTGCGTGCGCGGCTCGGAAACGTCCATTTCACCCGCGCGACATATAAATTCATCCGTCGGACTTTCCATATCAAAACGGAATGACTTCATCATCACCAGTCGCATTGATCACTGGAACAGCCAGCGGCATCGGCCGCAGCCTAGCGCATCGCCTCGCGCGCGAAGGCTACGCGATCGCCGCACTGGATCGTCACGAAACCGGTCTGCGTTCGCTCGCCGACGAATTCCACTCGAAGAATCAACGGCTCGCCTGGGCGCTTGCCGACGTCACCGATCCTACAGAACTGCTCAGGGCCGTGGCCCAACTCGAATCGCAACTTGGCCCGACGGATCTGCTCGTCGCCAATGCAGGAATCGGTCTGGAGACGAGCGGCCTCAAGTACGACATCGCCGCGATGAACCAGGTGCTGAACGTCAATCTGCTCGGAGTTTCCAACAGCATCGGCGCCGTCCTCCCCGGCATGGTAGAGCGCCGGCGTGGGCATATCGTCGGAATCTCCAGCATTGCGTCGTACAGAGGCTTGCCTCGGATGCTCGCCTATTGCGCGAGCAAAGCAGGCGTCAATTCGATCCTCGACGGCATGCGCGTCGAGCTAAGGCCGATCGGCATCCACGTCACGACGATCTGCCCGGGGTGGATCCGCACGCCGCTGACGGAGCAATTGGAGGGCACGCTCGAACACATTCTGGAACTGGACCAGGCCGTGGAGGAGATCGCCTATGCCATTCGCAAAAAGCTGCTGTTCTATACATTCCCGCGAATGATGCGCCTGAAATTAGGCTTCCTACGAACCTGGCCGCGCACCTGGCAAGACGCCATGATCCGCAGCATGATGAACCAGGTCAACGTGAAGAAAGGTCTGGATGCGAAGTGAATATTGTTGAGCGAGACGCCAGGCGCACTTCTGCTTGACGCATTGTGCCGGTAAACTGACGGTAGCGGTGGAGTAGCACGGAATTTCCGGTCGAATTCGGACGTCGATTATGCCATCATCATTTCCGGGAATGAATCCTTATCTCGAAGACCCGGCAATCTGGCCGGACTACCATACGACGTTACTGCTTCATTTGCGAGGTGCGATAAGCAAGAATTTGCCAAGCCGCTATGCCGCTCGCCTCGATCGATATGTGTGGATCCATGAACCTGAAGAGGGAGATTTGGAACTTCTCGGGCAGCCGGATGTATTCGTTTCGGACGAAGGCGAAACCCTCGGCGCGGCAGTTGTGGCGTTGAATGCGCCTGCGGTCGGCAAAATGCCGTCGGTGCGAAAGCGAGGGCATCGCTACCTGAAAATCATTGATGCGATGGGCAAGCACGTCATCACGGTCATCGAATTGCTCAGCCCTAGCAACAAGACGCCAGGCGAAGACCGTGACGCCTATCTCGCCAAACGCAGCGAATACTTGGCTGGCGGGGCGAGCTTTGTGGAAATCAACCTGTTGCGAGGCGGAAAGCAAAGTCCGATGGGAAAGCCGTCTCCGCCACGGTCCGACTATTCCGTCATCGTCAGCCAGGCAGCAGAATTTCCGAAAGCGGGAATCTGGCCGTTCGGGATTCGCGACCGCCTACCGCCAATCCCAATTCCACTTGCGGCCGGCGAGAAGCCAATTGATGTAGACCTCCAGGCGTGTCACGAACAGGCTTGTCGCGACGGGCAATACGACAAGGATATTGACTACGCTGTTGAACCGCCGCCGCCTTCGTTGATGCCGGCAGACAGTAAATGGCTGGACAAGATATTGCGAGGATGTGGCTATCGAGCGTGACTTCGCGGTGACCAGATCCACCGCGAATTTGGCAGGAAAAACTGACCCCGACGGGATTCGAACCCGTGTCGCAGCCGTGAAAGGGCTGTGTCCTAGGCCTCTAGACGACGGGGCCGACCGTTCTTCCTTGTATGGTAGAAACCAAGTCTCTGCACGTCAAGTCGGCTGCCATTTGCCGACTATTATCTTCGGCGAATCGCCTCTCGAATCTTCATATTTCTTGACAAGCGGCATTGAGAAAAAGTTCACGTGTCTACCACGAATCTTGCCGACGCCGTTTCAATCCGATTCTGTATCGGATTCGTCCTAATCTTGGAACCGCCTACCCATGATAGGAGATAGCCATGATTCGACCGATACTCGTGTTATCCATTCTGGCTACATTTGTCGCAGCGCCGGCGATTGCCCAACCTGGCAAGGAACCTGCAGTCGTGGCAAAAATGCGCGAAATGGGATCCGTTTACCTTACCTGGCAGCGAGTTCCAAAAACAACGCCGCCAACTCAGAAACCAGTACCCACGGGCGAGACCGCTCCGAACGTGATAGTCGGCGTCGATTTTCGCCCGATGGCGGGGACCGATTCGAAAAAAATCGCCGCCGTCGTGCAGGAGTTGAAGGCACTGCCCGACTTGCAGTCATTGCTGCTGCTTGGCATGGACGTAAACGACAGCGCGCTCGACGCAATTCCGACCTCGGCGAAGCTGGTTCGCATCCAGCTTTTCCGCACGAAGGTCACCGACAAGGGCGTTGCGAGCCTGCAACGGCTTACTCGCCTGAGCACATTCAGCTACACCGGAAACGAACTGACCGACGAGGGCATGAAATCGCTCGCGAAGATGACAACGTTGACTTCGATCTCCGTGGTGGACGCCAAAATCACGGACGCGGGAATCCTGGCGCTGCATAAGTTGCCGGGATTGGTCTCCTTCGTAGCCGAAAACACCCAGGTGACGGAGCGAGGCATGGACCTATTGCGAGAGAGATTGCCGAAATTGAAGCAAGGAATTCGAGAACTGCGGTGATAGCGATCTCTCCTTCGGCGCCGTGCGTGCCGAGTAGCGATTCGAGCGAATGGAATAGCGGCACCGCCTCTAAAGTTCATAGAATGCAAATTGCTCCTCTCTCAAGATTCGGCTCTGGCCAAGAACGACCAACTTCACTGTCGTGCCACCATGAGAATGCGCTTCCTGTCGTTGTTTGCACTAATTGTCGTCTCATCGACATTTGCCGGGTGCGGCGGACCGAAGGTCGTGCCGGTGAAGGGATCCGCAACGTACCAGGGCAAGCCGGTGCCGAACCTGATTATCCAGTTCGCGCCGGCGAAGGGGCGGCCCAGCACCGCCACCACGGATGCGAACGGACATTTCGAGGCCGAGGTCGATCGTACCCTGAAGGGCGCCGTGGTTGGGACGCACAAAATCAGCGTGGTTGTTGCCGCGAAGGACCCCATCGAAGAAACCAGGCTTGCCGCCGGGGAACCGCCGCTGGATCCCGTTCGCGCGGCAATTTTCTCCAGGTTCGGCAAGGCCGATGCGTCGCCGTTGACGATTCAGATCACCAAGGCGGAGCCGAACCTCGAACTCAAGTTCGATTGATCGCGTAAGGAAAACGGAAATAAAAAATTTTCTGACAAGCTGGCAGCGCTGCCACCCCGATATCTTTTCCGAGCGGTCAGTCCTGATATTTGCGGGAAAGCGCTTCGTCCTTGGCGGCGTCTTCGAGGCGGCCAAGTCTTGTATGGATGCTGCCGCGATGCCGATAGGCGAACGCAAGTGTCGGGTTTTTCTCGATGGCGAGGTTTACGTCTTGCAGGGCTTGCTCGAGATTCCCAAGTCCCGCAAACGCTTCGCTTCGCAGCAGCAAGCATTCGGCGGACGGCTCGTTGCCAAGGCAGTACGACAAACCTTCGATGGCCTGGACGTACTTCTTTTCGCGCAGATTCCCGACGGCAAGATGGAGTATCGCCACGGGTGCCAACGGCTCACGTTTCACCGCGTGCTGAAAATTCCGAACGGCGGATTCGACATCGCCCCTTTGAAGTGCGAGTCGGCCAATCGCGCAATACTCCCAGGCAGCCGCCGGGGCGAATTGCGCCTCCTCGACCAGCCGATTGGCGCCGTTCAAGCGTGCCAGCTGGCAAGCCAGCGACGATCCGAACAATTGCTCGGCCTGATCAAGAGTGCTGAATACTTCGACGCGCACGGTCTCCTTGTACGCCGCCGGCGCCAGCTTGAGCTGCAGATCCGACCACAGGACCACGAAGTCTTGCAATTGGCTATCGATCTTGTCCTCGATGGTCGCCTCCAATCGGCCATGCTGCCGGTCCATCAGGAGTTCTCGCTCGGCCCAGACTTTGCGCCCGGCGGCTTCTAGCACGTGTTGCATTCGCCGCGAAGTGTGTTGTTGCAAAGCCTGAAAGCGCATCAGATGGACAAGTTTGTCGAGTTCGTCGGCGATCTGAAAACGCTGAACAACATGCAGGCGGCGCGATAATTGTCCGGTCAGCGATTGGCCGCCGATGCACGATTCGGCGATCGCCCGACCGGCGAGAAATCGCTGCACGGCGGCGGAATGTTGTCCCTTTCGTTGTAACTCCAGGCCGTCGGCCAAGGCCGTCTCGGCGAGCATCCGCCGCTCTGCATTGCTGCGAAACATTAGCAATCCCGCAAGGCTAGAGACAACACAAAAAGCTGCGAGAAGACCGACGAGCGCCAGTCCGAATGGCCGGCGCCGACGCCACTTTCGCCAGCGAGCTGAAACGTGATTCGGCACGCCAATCAGCGGCAGATCGTTTAGGTGCCGATCGAGGTCGGTGGCCAATGCCGAGCAATCGGCATAGCGCTCGGCCGGATTCTCCGCCAGGCAGTGCGCGAGAATCTCCGCCAATTCCTGGTTGATATTCGGATTGGTCTTCGCAAGCTGATGCGGATCGGGCTTTGTTTCGCTCTCAAGGTTTCCGCCCAGGGCCTGATACAGCACGATACCCAGCGAGTAGAGATCCGACCGCTCGTCAATGGCATCGGGTATCGGCTCGTGAGCAAGGAGTGCGTCCATCGCTGCCTTTTGCTCTGGCGACATGTACGCAGTCGTGCCACCCAGCCATGGAACGACGGTGTCGCCGGCCGCGATGGGCGGTCGAGCGACATCCAGGTCGAGCAAGATCGGTTGCCCGTCGGGAGTCAGCACGATGTTCGACGGCTTGACGTCGAGGTGCAGCACCTTTCGGTGATGTGCGTAGGCCAATGCCTCGGCCAGAGTGATCCCCATCCGCAGCACGAAATCGACCCACGTCAACTCCTTCAAGACCTGTGCTGGATGGTCCTCCGCGATGAGTTGAATCGGCAGGCCGTTCTGATCCTCTCGCATCACCTCAAACACGCGCTGCCCCGACCACTCGGCAATCGGCGAGTTTCCGAGGATGTGAAGAAGATCCGTAAGCGTGGTCCTCGCAAGATACGGCATCGCCAGCACGCGAAGTCCAAATGGCGGTATGGCTCGTGCCCATAGCAACGGCATGATATGGGTGTGCTGCAGCTGTGCGAGCGCCAGGTGTTCATCGTGCTCGGCGGGCGCAAATTTGATGACGATCGGTCGATCGGCCAGGCCAATCTCTTGTGCCAGATAGGCCTCGCCCGATGCCCCCGTACCAAGCAACGCAACGAGGCGGCAATTCTCCACGAGGTCGCCGACGCCGAACGACCGATGATCGGAGAGCGTGGGCGGCTCGAAGTCGAATGCAGGTCCTGTTTCGCCGAACTCCTGTTCTTTGGAAATGCTCGGCGAACGCCTGGTCGGATCGATATCATCGCTCATTGTGCACACCATGTCGGAGCGATCGGCCAGGCGGTGTCAATGCCCTCGGGCCGCTCGTGGTTTAGTCTCCGAGATATCCTGGCGAAGATCCGTCATTGGAGCTAAGAAGCTGGAACCAGACGCTCTGATCGATGAAATCGGTGATGAACCGGACCGAGCCATCGCAGAACGTGACGGTGACGCCGCCGCGGTGATTGCTGCGTGCTTGCGCCTGCCAGCTCGGCCAGCCGAGGCCGAGCAACCCGCGGCCGCAACCCATGTGATCGCGCGTGCCGATGCCTGTGTAGAAGAAATCGGGGCAGCCCTGGATGTCGTCGGAGGTTTCGTTGGCGTCGTTTGGCGTTGGCGAATCTCCGATGGCGTTGGCGGCGGTGATGCTGGCGCCGGGATAGCCGAGCGCCCACACGCCGCGCGGGTCGGACGCATTGACGCCGATACGCACTTCGGTGAAAAGGACGGTCGCGGTGACGCCATCCGGGATACGCATGAACGAAGCGCCGTAGTTGATGCCGAACACGGGACCCGTCAGGCCATAAGCGTCCTTGTAAGATTGGCCGTTCAGCGACATCTGCCACCAACCTGGTCCGGCGTTGCCTGCGTAGTTGCCCCGCGCCCACGGACCGGGGTTTTGTGTGTAGCCCGCGAATGGCACCGCGTTTCCCTTGTCGGCAGGGCAGAGATAAACCGGAATGACTTTGTCCTTGACGACGGAGCGCCAATAATCGCGCTGGGCGTTGTTGCCGTTTTGGTAGCCGATCATGTAATCGCCGACGCGCGCTTGCTCGTAGAGCGGTCCTTGTTCGAGATACGGCAACAGATAAACGGCCCAGTTCGGCCCCCACGGATAACGAATCGGATCGCTATTCTTGCGAGCCGGACTATCCGTCAGCGTCAAATCGTACAGCAACTCCGGCGGGGGAATGCCCGATGCGTCGGCAATCGACGGCGGCTTCGCGGGCACGGCATACGGTTGCGTGTTCCCCACCGGCAGACGCCCGTGAATCCCGTGGTAGTCGTGCGCCGCCAGGCCGATCTGTTTCATGTTGTTGGCGCACGTCACGCGCATGACGGCGGCGCGCACCCGTTGAATCGCGGGCAGCGCCAGGCCAGCCAGCAAGCCAACGATCGCGATGACCACGAGCATCTCCACCAATGTGTATCCAAATCGGCGCGCATGGGGAAACATGGCAGACCCTCGGCCAGAGTTACCGATCCATCAAGTACGGAATTTGTGCAAGAATTCAGCTTGTCTTGGTCAACAGACGACGGGTTTTTTGGGAACCAGTGAAACAATTCTGCCGATTTATTGGGTTCCGTCTGAAACTCAGCGGAACAAAAATGTACGATTATCTCGTTCTTGCGATCCATCTCAGAGGGGAATGAATCGAATTTAACGAAAATGCCAGCTTTTTGAACGTTAGCTCAGGTCTCTACTATTGTCAAGAAAAATAGAACGAAACGTGCATTATTCTCCCACGAAAGCAATTTACTTCAAAAGCGCGACAAATCCCGCCTGCTCGAAATGGTGGTCGGCCGTCAGAGCTTCGCGGATGCCATGCTCTTGCATTACGACGAACGATATACAATCGGTAAGTGACCAGTTCTTGTCTGGGCGAGCGAGATACAATGCCAGACCTCGATCCATCAGGGATTGATCGGCAGACACGATTGTCGCTTCGGGATCCGCCTGAAGGATCTCCAACAATCGGATAAAAATTGATCGGGTTCCGGTTTGCAAAGTCCGTCGGCAAGCTCCGTAATTATCCAGGAAGTCGTAATCAACGAACTGGTGGCCCTATTCGCATACGCAACAGCCCGTTGATGAGCCTGATCTCTGGCGTTGCTGAGGGCCGCGAAGTAATACGTATCCGCGAATAAGGGCGTCATTTTTTCGGCGTTCCATGTATGTAATGATCGTGGTTTTCCGCAAAATCTTCCGGCAATCCCTCGGCCGCGCCGATGATGTCCTTGTATTTCTCGAAATGGGTCAGCGGCTTGTCCTCCGCGCGGACGTGAATTTCGACCAAAGTGCCGTCGGGCAGTGAGACCGGCGTGTCAAAAACGACTAACCCATTTTGAACATGGCCGGTGAACGACATTATCTGGCCTCCTTTTTTGTCGAATATTCGCATCACTGTCAGCGATTGATTATCGCTCGTATATTATACCAGGCCGCTTGCATAATAGCCGCCCCGGCACCGAGGAGTCCGACCATGGCTTTGCATCGACGCGGTTTGTTTCAGTTCGGCGGCGTCTCGCTGCTCTCGGCAGGACTCCTGCGCGTACTCGAAGCGCAAACAACGCCGCGACCGGCTGCTACCCGTCCGCGCGCCAAGGCCTGCATCCTGCTCTATCAGGTCGGCGGACCCTATCAAGCCGAGACCTTCGATCCCAAGCCCGACGCTCCGGCGGAGATTCGCGGCATCTTCTCGACGATCGCCACCAACGTCACCGGCATCCGCATGACCGACGCCCTACAGCGAGTCGCCATGCATGCAGATAAATTCGCAATCCTGCGCGGCATGTATCACACGATTCGCTGCCACAACCCGGCTATTTATTGCAGTCTCGTCGGGCGCGAGGCGACCGATCCAATGGCGGTCTCCAATCGCACAAACGCCAGGCGAACCGATCATCCGCACTACGCCTCGGTCGTGGCGCGCCTGCGGCCTCCGCAAACGTCGATGCCGTTTCATGTCATCATGCCGAACACGACGAACAACGGACCAGCGAAATCGCCAGGCCTTCTGGGCGGGTATCTCGGAGCGGCATATGATCCGTTCGTCCTCGGCGCCGATCCGGGCGATCCCGATTTCCGCGTCGATAGTCTCGCCGCCCCTGCCGAGGTCGATGCCCATCGGCTCGAATCACGCCATTCGCTGCTCGACCGCTTCGATAGCGCTCGGCGGTCCATCGATCGCGCCAGCGTCGAATCGATGCACACGCATTACCAGCGGGCATTCAACATGCTGACCGCTCCGCAGACTCGCACTGCCTTCGACCTGAGCCGAGAACCCGAGCGCGTGCGCGATCGTTATGGCCGGCATTCGCAAGGTCAATCCGCGCTTCTCGCCCGGCGCTTGGTCGAGGCCGGGGTTCCGTTCGTCTCGGTGTTCTCTCATGTCGATGTCGATCGCGGTAGCTGGGATACGCACCAAAATCACAACGTCCGCGTCAGCGAGGATCTATGCCCCCCGGCCGACCAATCGTTCAGCGCCTTGCTCGAAGACCTGCACACGCGCGGCATGCTCGACGACACACTCGTCCTCTGGATGGGCGAGTTCGGCCGGACCCCGCGTATCGGCGTGCAGTTCTCGAACAACACCAACAACTCGACAGGCCGCGACCACTGGTGCAATTGCTACTCAGTGGTATTGGCGGGCGGCGGCGTCCGCGGCGGGCGAGTCATCGGCTCGTCCGACGGCCAGGCGGCGTACCCCAGCGAACGCCCCGTGCACGTCAGCGAACTTTCCGCGACGCTCTTCCACCTCTTCGGCATCGACCCGCGTGCCCAACTCTACGACATCCAGGGCCAATTCCGCACCATCTGCGACGGCAACCCCGTAATGGAATTGTTTTGAGTTCCCCTCGAGCCCATGGGTGAGCGCAGCGAACCCTTGAGATGGTGTATTGGCAATTGTTTCACGTTTAGCGTTCGCGTCATCCGTGCAAATCGAAGAAAATCTCTCAACCGACTTTGACAGCGGCGAACACGGCGCGTTACGATTGTTGATTGATAGTTTTGGAAGCTCCAAAATGATCGCAGTGATAACCAGCCCGGAGCGCCAGCGACGGGGTGACGTGTTCCGTAGGATAACAACTATCCCGTCGCTCGCGCTCCGGGCTGGCAAAGCGGGGCGTACTTGTCAAGCATTTGCCGCATTTCGACAATAGACCGCAGGCTCATTTTTCTCGTGCTCGGAGCTTTCATGAGCGAATCCCGGCGAGATCCTGTTGCTTCCGCTCTTCCGACCGTTAGCACCGTTATCCCGTCGGAGTCCAACCTCGACGACCGTACCTCGGCGTATGTCGGCGAGCAAACGGTTTGGATCGACGGGTCGCTGCCGGCGATTCCTGGCTATGAGATGCTGGCACAGATTGGCCGCGGCGGGATGGGCGTCGTTTGCAAGGCCAGGCAGGCGAAACTGAATCGCATCGTCGCCATCAAGATGTTGCTAGGCAGCCAGGCGACCCGCGACGAAATGGATCGTTTTCGGCAGGAGACGCAAGCGCTCGCGCAATTGCAGAATCCAAACATCGTGCAAATCTTCGAAGTCGGCGAGCACGGCGGACGCGTGTTCTTCACGATGGAATTCTGCGGCGAGGGTTCGCTGGCCCAAAAGTTGGCGGGCACGCCTCTGCGCGCGCGCGATGCGGCGGAACTCGTGGAGACGCTGGCGCGAGCAATCGAGGCGGCGCACGAACGCCAAATCATTCACCGCGATCTGAAGCCTGCGAACATTCTCCTCGCCGACGGCGACGTCGCCAAGGTCGCCGACTTCGGCCTCGCGAAACGGCTCGATGTCGATTCGCACCAGACGCAGACCGGCGCCATCATGGGCACGCCGAGCTATATGGCCCCGGAGCAAGCCCGAGGCGAAACGCACCAGGCCGGTTATGCCGTCGATATCTACGCGCTCGGTGCGATCCTTTACGAAGCTCTGACAGGCAGGCCGCCGTTCAAGGCTGCTACGATTCACGAGACGATATTGCAAGTGATCCAGCAGGATCCGCTCTCGCCCAAGACGATACTCTCGAGCGTGCCGCGCGATCTGGAAACGATCTGCATGAAATGCCTGGAGAAACGGCCCGAGAACCGCTACGCCCGTGCCGTCGACCTTGCCGAGGACCTGCGCCGATTTCTCGATGGACGCCCGATCTCGGCACGACCGGCCAGCCTGCTGGATCGCTTTCTCAAATGGATCTGGCGGCATCCCGCGACGGCCGCGGCGTGGGTGCTGCTTTCTGTTTCGCTTGTGTTGCTGGCCTGGGCCGCGCTCGAATCGAGACGTGCGCTGCGAGCGGAGAAGAAAAATCTGCAAAGCGTCGAGGAACGCGCGAAGCTTGACACCAAGCATCAGCAGGAAAAAGTCATCTTGCTCCACCTCGAAGAAGCAAAGCGAGCGCGCCAATCGGGCAACTGGCGGCGCGTCATCGAAAGCCTGGACGAGGCCGTCAAGCATGGCTATCGCCTGACTCCCGAGGAACGCCTGCTTCGAGGGGAATCGCTGATGAACGCCGGCCGCAATACGGAAGCTCGCGCGGAACTGGAAGCGTTGTCCTCTGCGTTGCCGAGCGCGGACCTTGTCGCTCTCAAGGACCTTTTTCTCGCGAATGTACTCTGGCTGGAAGACGACCGCAAGGCACTCGAGATCATTCGCCGAGCGATTCCGAACCTCAAGGATCCGGCCGCGAAATCCTACGCAAGCGGCGTCGCGGCGCCGAAGATCGGCGAGGCGATCGAGCATTTCAAAGCAGCGATCCGCGCGGATCGGCTCCACGCCGACGCGCGAAAGTGCCTGGGCATGTCGCTCTTCGTGACGGGCGACATCGACGAAGCGCGGCGAGTCTTCCGCGAAAGCCAGGCGCTCTTTCCTGACGAGCCGTCCTTTCACCTCGGCGTCATTCTCGCGGCGCCTCGGCAGAATTTTCACCGAGGCGAAAAACCGATCGTAAGCGATTCCCAGGATGAATTGCTCAAAATCCTCGCCGGCACCGACCGAAGAGAGACGGAATTCTATACGTCGATGGTCATCGCGCTCAATCTAATGCCGCGACTGCAGGACCAGATGCGCAGCAGCATGGGGCTAAGCAGAAATCCGCTGACAGAGCAAGAAATGAAGTCGGCCGAGCAAACCGTCGCCGCTCTGACGACGCGCATCGGCTCGGCGAAACGGGATAGCTCCTCCGCGGCGACGATTGCGATCCGATTTCATCCGTCGGTAAAAAGATACTTTCAAGGTTGGATGAAGATCGCCCAGACCGACGGCGAATTCAAACCGCACTTGAAGTTCCTGTGGGAGCTTGTTGAAGACCATCCGGAATCGTTTCTCACGTCCCTGCTAATCGGCGCCGAATGGGGCGACTGGGGCAGCGATGGTTTCACAAAAAACCCGAAGAGAGGCGCTGAATATGATGCGAAGAGCAGGAAACTCCGCGAGGCCTGTGAGAAGGCTTATCACGGCAAGGGATTGGTGGACGTGCGGCAGGAGCTACTGGTCTACTGGATCTACATCGAAGCGGTTCGCGGAACGCCCAATGGTATCGTGAAAGATGCCGATTCGCGAAAGAACGCCGGCGTGAAAATCCGCGAGTATCTCGCCTTGTTCGGCGAGGCGCCGCCGAATCATGTTGAAACGTTTCTCAAGGCCTCGATCAATTCAGGCGATTGGCAGCTTGCGCGCGAAATCGCCGAGCAATGGGGCCGCGCCGATCCAAAGAATGCGCTCGTGATGAAACTCCGGGCCCGGCTCGAGCACAAAGCCAACGTACCCAGCAGCGCTCTCCACTGGGCGCGGCAGGCATTGATTCATTTGCCAAAAGACCTGGAACTTCGCGACATCGAACAATCCAGCCTGGAGGCGCTCCGTAAGCTGGTCGCACCGTCCGCGCCGAAAAAATGAGCTGCCAGCGCGGCGACCCCGGCGCGATTCACATTGCGCAATTCGTCAGCATCACGCCGGCGGTGATTCGTCGATGGCTGCGCCGGGCGGGGCGTTGAGCAGACCCTCCGATCTTGCGACGAACGTTGCGGCAGCAAGATCGCCGACCACATTCAGCGTAGTTCGACCCATGTCCAATAGGCGATCCACTCCCAGGATCAACGCGATTCCTTCGGCCGGAACATTCACCGTCGTCAGCACCATGGCCAAGAGCGGCAGCGACCCGCCGGGAACGCCGGCGGCGCCGATCGCCGTCATCACCGCCAGGACGACGACGATCACCTGATCGCCCAGCGACACATTGATGCCAAAGACCTGGGCCAAGAAGAGCACCGTCACTCCCTCGAAAAGGGCCGTGCCGTTCATGTTCATCGTCGCGCCCAGCGGCAGCACGAAGCCCGCGATCGACGGCGCGATGCCCAGTTCCGACTCGGCCGTGCGGATCGAGGTTGGCAGGGTCGCACTGCTGGAACTGGTCGAGAAGGCGGTGATGATCACGTCGCGGATACTGCGAAAGAAGACGAACGGGTTCACGCGCGACAGCACCACCAGCAAAATCGATAGCACGCCGAACATCTGGATCGCCAAACCCAGGAGGACGACCATGACATAAAGACCTAGCGGCTTGAGCAGATCGAGGCCGAAACGTGCGGTGACGGAAAAGATGAGCGCGAACACGCCGAACGGCGCCAGCCGCATCGCCCAGCCGATGATGACGACCATGAGATCGTTGATGGCCTCGAGCAGCACGATCACCGGATTCGCTCGTGACTCGGGAATGTAGGTCAAGCCGATGCCGATCAGGAGCGCGAAGAAGATGACGCTCAGCATTTCCATGTCTGCCATCGAAGCGATCGGATTGCGCGGCACGATATTGACGAAGGTCTGCACGCCGAAGGTGGTCGGCTGGCCGGTGCGCGTCTCCGCTTCCTTGCCGTATTCCTTTTGCAAGAAGTCGCGGGTTTCTTTGGGCAGGGCGGCGCCGGGCTTGATCGTATTGACGAGGATCAACCCGATCACGACGGCAGTGACCATGGTGGTGACGAAATAGGCGAAGGTTTTTAGTCCGATCAAGCCGAGGTTGCCGCTGCGTCCGAGTTGGGCGACGCCCAGGGCGAGCGACGCAAACACCAGCGGGATGACGGTGAGGAAAAGCAGACGCAGGAAGACGTCGCCGACCGGTTTCATGACGTAGGTGATGAGGCGATCCACCCAGCTGGGCGGCGTAGGCCGTAGCTGCATGGCGATACCCCCGATCGGCATGGCGCCGGCGAGGCCGCCCGCGGGATTCGCGGCCAGGTAGAGCAGGTGTGCCGGTTGCACGGCCGGCCGAGCGGTGAGCGTGTTGACAGTGACTCCGAGCGTGGCGCCTGCGATGAGGGCGATGAGGATTTTGGTATGCAGCGAAACGCCGCGTCCATGAGGTTCGGACATTCGAAATTCCTTCGAGTGAGAATAGGACGCACGTCCCGGGTTTGGCGAATGACTACGGGTCCATTGTATGTTTGGCACGGGCGGGACCGCCAACGCGGCTTTCGCGCTTGCCAGAGGCGAACGGCTAAACGAAGACCTGCCCTTGCTTCGTCCGTGGAAGCACCTATTTTCTCTGCATGGCTTTTTATTAATCCACCAAGGCACGACGGAGCAACACCATGGCGAACGAGAATGCGACACCTCCCGGACCCGCGCCTGTGCGGGGATTCCTTGGCTGGGTGGAGTGGGCGGGGAACAAGTTGCCCGACCCGGCCATGCTCTTTGTGTGGGCGCTCTTCATCACGTGGGTGGCGTCGGCGTTGCTGGCGCCGATGGATTTTTCCGAAGACATCGATCCCCGCACGAACAAGGCGCTCGAAGTCAAGAATCAACTGACCGGCGAAGCCCTGACGGTCTTCATGAGCCGGATGGTGGAGACCTTCGTCGGGTTCCCGCCGCTGGGCGTGGTGCTGGTGGCGCTGCTGGGAGTCGGCGTGGCAGAGCACACGGGGTTTATCGGCGCGCTCATCAAGTCGATGCTCAGCGTGACGCCCAAGTTCCTGTTGACGCCGATGCTGATCGTCGTCGCCATCATCAGCCACTCGGCGGGCGATACGGGTTATGTACTCGTGATACCGCTGGGCGGGGTGATCTTCTACGCCGCCGGCCGACATCCGCTGGCGGGGATCGCCGCGGCGTTCGCGGCCGTCTCGGGCGGGTTCAGCGCCAATTTCCTGCCCTCCGGCCTGGACCCGTTGCTGCAGGGCTTCACGCAGTCCGCGGCCCAGATCATCGATCCTCAGCGTACGGTCAATCCCTTGTGCAACTACTATTTCACGGCGATGTCGAGCCTGCTTATCGTCGTCGTCGGCTGGTTTATCACCGACTGGCTGATCGAACCTCGACTGAAACGCGGCACGCCTGTTGATGGCGACCCCGCCGACATGCCGCGCATGGACCCGTTGCAAACTCCGGAGAAACGCGGCCTGGCCGTGGCGATGACGGTGCTTGCGCTATCGATGGGTGCATTGGCTCTGGTGGCGTACCCCGAAAACTCGTACCTGCGGTCGGCCCAGGGCAAGCTTACCGACCACAATGCGCCGATAATGCGGATGATCGTGCCGCTCATCTTCTTGCTGTTCCTGATCCCGGGAACGGTATACGGCTATGTGGCCGGCACCGTGAAGACGCATCGCGATGTTATCAAGGGGATGAGCAAATCGATGAGCACGATGGGCTATTATCTCGTGCTTGCGTTTTTCGCCGCGCTTTTTACGTATGCTTTCCGCGAGTCCAACCTGGGAGCTCTGGTGGCATTGAAAGGCGCACGCTTCCTGAAAGACCTCAATCTCCCCGCCGAGGCGACGATCGTCGGCATCATCCTGATTAGCGCGTTCGTGAATCTGTTGATCGGGTCAGCATCGGCGAAATGGGCGCTGCTGGGACCGATCTTCGTGCCGATGCTAATGCGCCTAAACCTGTCACCGGAGCTAACGCAGGCATCCTATCGCGTGGCCGATTCGAGCACGAACATCATCACGCCGTTGATGCCGTACTTTCCGCTGGTCGTCGCCTTCGCGCAGCGTTACGTCAAGCAAACCGGCATCGGCACGCTGATGGCGCTGATGTTGCCTTTCTCGATGGGCTTTCTCTTTTCGTGGTCGGGACTCTTGCTGCTCTACTGGAAAGTGCTCGGCTGGCCGCTTGGTCTCGATGCTCCGTACGACTATTGAGCGTCAATATTGACGCCACCCTCAAAAGTCGGTGATTACCGTAGCCATCACGCTCCGCGTGATGGATTTCAGTTGAATGGCAGGGAATCCGTACAAATTCTGAGGAATAAGCTCGACCATCACGCGGAGCGTGATGTCTACGATGGTCGCTGGTGACTTTTGAGGGTGACGTCAATATTCAGACACCGAAAAAAAAGCGACCGGAGGACTCGTCAGCAGATCCTCCGGTCGCATTCGTTCCTACCCCCTGGAGAACGGATCAAGACGGCAGAGTCCAGACATAAAGCGGCGAGAAGTTGCCTGCGTAAACTCCGCCGCGCAGGTTGCGGCCGTTACCATTGCTGCCTGTATTGGTGGCGGCGACGACGACGCGGTTATTGGTCGGATGAACGGCGAGGGAGTGGCAGTTGGCCATGCGGGTGTTCGTGAAGAATGGGGCCTGTTCACCAGGGCGTTGCAAGAAGAAGGTGCCCTTGCCCGGGGTGCCGCTGGCGACGGCCATCACGAAGCCTGAGGCATGAAACGCGAGGTCGAAGATCAGACCAGCCTGGGCGTCTTCGATGGCGATTGTGTGCTGAAGCCGGGCGGAGGCGACATCGTGGAGGTAGATCGTCGGACTGCCGCCGGTGCTGCCAGGACGCCCGCCCGCAATGGCGAGCGTTCGTCCCGTGGGATCGAAGACCAGGCAACGCACGCCGCCTTGTTCTTTGATGCCCGACAAACGATAGAGCGATGGGCACGCGGCGAAATCGCGCGTCTTTCGGCCGGTGGCCACATCCCACTGCTTGACGTTGCCATGCAGATCGCCGGAGACGAGCGTGCGGTTGTCCGGATGAAACGCCACGGAGTAGACATCGTCGTTGTGACCGGCAATTTCATGCACCTTGCGAGGTTCATTGTTATCCGCTGCGAGAGACCAAATGGCGACCTTTTGATCTCGGCCGCAAGTGGCGAAGTGCCTGCCATCGGCGCTGACCGCAAGATCGCGTATCCAGCCGTCGTGGGCATTGGCGACGGTTCGCAGGCAGTTTGGCTGGGCGTCGGCGTAGGACCATATTCGCAGTTCGCCCCAGGAATCGGCTGTCAACAGCCGACGGCGGTCGGGGTGGAAGGCGACTGCCTGGATCCAGCCGTGGTGGCCGGTAAGCGGCGCGATGGCGGTGAAGCCGGCGTCGGTCACTTCCCAGCGGCGGACTGTCGCGTCGCAGCCGCCGGCGACCATGAATCGGCCGCACGGGCTGAAACGGAGCTTCGCCATGTGCCGATCGAGGTTGATGGTCTCGCCTTGGCGGGGTTGAATATTGGCGTTGGCTGGTTGAGCGGCGCTCATGAGTGCCTCGGTTATTGTTGCGATCGAAATTAAATCCCGGCGATTGCGATTTTACCACTCGCGGTATGGGTTGAGACATTGGTGGCACAGACATTCTTGTCTGGGCCGAGCGCCCGCACAGACAAGAATGTCTGGGCCACCGTTCCCAACGCGATTGCGCTTACAACACACGCGCTCGGCAGGTTCCTGTTGAGCGCCAAGCCGCACGCGGCATCACGCCAGGAGGGCGCGGATGGCGCTAGTGTTTTCGTTGGCGATCGGCAGCGGTTGGCCGCCGTTGTCGTACTGGGTTTCCGCCGGGTTGATGCCCAGGGCGGTGAACCAGGTGTGAAACAGATGGCCTATGTCGTGCTCGTCACCCGTGACGAACGTGCCCAGAGGATTCGTCGCGCCGACTGCCACGCCCTTGCGGATGCCCGTGCCTGCCGTCACGAGCGACCACGCCTCCGGCCAATGATCCCGGCCGACGTCGCCATTGATGCGCGGCGTTCGGCCAAACTCGGACATCATGATGACGAGGACATTGTCCAACATCGATCGATCGGCAAGGTCTTCGATCAGGGCGGCAAACGCCTGGTCCACTTTGGGAACCATGCTGTAGTGCGTGTTGAAATTGTCGCCGTGCGTGTCCCAGCCGTAGGAATTTACCTTGACGAAGGTGACGCCGGCTTCCAGCAGTCGGCGGCCGAGAAGCATGTGTCGGCCAAACTCGTGCCGGCCGTAGCGCTCGACATCGCGCGCGGGTAGCGTCGAGCTATCGAAAAGGGCGGCATTGCGCTGGAGCTGGGCGGCCATGTCGTAAACCGAGCTATTGGCGTCCGTGGATTGCGGCCGACGGTTGGCGGCATAACGGCGATCCAGCATTGCTCGCAGTTCTCGGCGGTCGCGGTCTTCTTGTTCGTTGATGTCGGCGGGGCGGAGGAAATTCTCCGGCGGTCGGCCGTCGCCCAGGCTGAGCGCGCCGTAACGCGGGCCGAGGAATCCAGCATCGGTGGCGTTGAACCCGCCCGAACCGGGTTTGACCCAGATATAGGGAGGCAACCCGCTGTCGCCAGGCCCGAGAAGCCTCGCCACCGCGGAACCGAAATAGGGATAGGTGACGCCGCGATTGACCGGGTCGCCGCGCTGAATACGAGCGACGCCTGCGGAGTGCGAATTGTCTTGCGTGTGCAGGCTGCGGATGACAGCCAGGTGGCGCATCTGCTGCGCGGACCGGGGGAGAAGCTCGCTTATCTGGATGCCGGGGACCGTCGTCGAAATCGCGCGGAACGGGCCGCCGAACTGGGTGTTCGGCTTCGGATCCCAGCTTTCCAGCTGGCTCATGCCGCCGTCAAGCCAGATGAAGATGACCTGCTTGCGCTGACGCCGAAGCTGCTGGGCCATGAGCGGCTGGCAAAGCCCGAGCACACCGGCCCCTGCGACGGCGCCAGCCACTCCTCCGAGCATCTCGCGGCGTGAGAGGCGGCTGTCCAGCGGGGAACGAATGTCGTTAGGGTTCATTGGGATATCCTTCACCTGTTTTCCGCTTGTGGTTTCGCGCTCGCCATACCTCACGCGGAGGGTTCAACCTTAAGCACCTTTACAAAAATAACTTCCCGAAATGCTCGAGCCCATTTGCTCCCCTCTCCCCCGCCCCTGTTGAAAGGGCAACCCTGCCGAATGAGTATGGGCGGGGGAGAGGGGCCGGGGGTGAGGGGCATTGAGGCGAGTCATAGTCTCCCTATTCGCATTCCGGTCGCTTCATGCAGGCCTGGTAGATTGCTTCCTTCACCGTTTCTAACCCATCGTATACTTTGAGCGGGCCGAATGAGACTTCTTGGAGTAGTGGCACAGACAATCCTGTCTCTGCCTGAGCTCGCACAGAAATGATTGTCTGTGCCACCAATGACTCAATCAATGCCGCGTAAAGTATAAATCTCGTTGTTCCAAAACCGAATTACCAGCCAACCTTCGGACTCCAGCCACTGCGTTCGCTGCTGGTCCTGCTGCGTGCGGTCAAGGTGCGACTCGCCGTCAAGTTCGAGGACGACCTTTCGTTCGACGCAAGCGAAATCCGTTACGAACTAGTCTCTTTTTGAGACGCATGCTGGACCCCTCACCCCCCGGCCTCTCTCCCCCGCCCATACTCATTCTGACAAGGTTGCTCCGTCAAAAGGGCGGGGGAGAGGGGAGCAGGCGGGCTCGACCATTTCGGGAAGTAATTTTTTGACCGCTCCTAAACGGAAACAGCATCTTAGTAGATCATTTAATGGTTGACACAAAACTCCGTGGATCCCAGCAGCGCCCACGTCAGGCTGCGCAGAGCCGCGGGCCGATTGCTCTTGTTCTTTGCAAGGTAGGATTCGACCTCCTTGGTCTCCTCCGCGCTCGGCACTCGCGTGAGGACGGAGACGTACAATTCCTCGGCGACTTTTCCATCGTCGTTGATCTTCTGCAAACGGTCGAGCAGGTTGCCTGCTTTCGGAGTTAGCCAGCTGACGACCGCGGCATCGTTGAGGAGGAAGAGCGCCCCTTTCAAGGTCGGGTTGAAGCCTTCCTCAGGCGCCCGCGGAGCGTCCGCAAACGCTGCCAGGAATTTTGGCCGCATCGCGTTGAAGGTGGCGGCGTCCTTGACCGACTTTTCACCCGTCGCTTCCAATAGATTGCGAAGAACCTGCTCGGCGGATAGACGACGTTCCAATGCCGTGCGAAACTCCTCGGGCTTAACGTCCTTTTGGCCCTCGGGCAGAATGCTCGATCGCTGATAAACCTCGGTGAGCGCCAGTTCGCGCAAAAACCACTTCATGTCGTATTTATGGGCAACGAATTCTTTCGCAAGCAGATCCATTAGCTCTGGATGCGACGGCGGATTCGCGCCGTGATGCAGGTCCAGCGGGTGGACCAAACCGCGGCCAAGCATCAGATACCAGAGACGATTCACGATATTCCGGTTGAAGCTGACGTTCTCGGGCGTCGGCAGTTTCTCGGCCAGCGTCTCGAGTGTGCTGAACTTCAAGACGCCAGGAGTTTTCTTCTTCGGATCCGGGCGCACGACGAATTCGTCACCTTTTTTGAAAGCGGGAATCGCGATCTCGTCCGATCCGGGGATGCGCGGGCCGACCGTGGATGTGCCGCCGCCGAAGACGGACGCGAATTCGATCTTCGCCGTCGTGGGCTTCTCGGCAATGCCGGGATCTTTTCCGGGTTTGCGAGCCACGTTTTTGACGAAGGCAAACAACCCCTGAAAATCGCGCTGCTTGTATTCCTTCACGGTCAGATGATTATGGCACTGTGCGCAGGCGAGGTCCTTTCCCAGAAACAGTCGCCCAATGTCGCGCGTGAGTGCGGGGTAATCGACCGGGTTTTGGCCGTAGTTTTCGAGCCGCTTCGAGAGGAAGTGGATCGCCCCGGCGGTTTCCGTGGACTTGGGAGCGGCGCCGAGAAGCTCTCGTGCCATCTCGTCCCAGGGCTTGTTTTTCGCGAAACTGTCAAGGAGGTACTTGTCCCAGGCCGGGTGCTCGGGGAGCCGTTCCATCCACATGATGTTGAACTGCTCTTTCATCTGCACGGAATATTCGGGCTTCGCCAAGAGTTGATCGATGATCTTGACGCGTTTGTCGGCCGACTTGTCAGCAAAGAACGTGCGTGCTTCCGGGGCCGACGGAATGCGTCCCGCGAAATCGAGATAAATTCGGCGAATGAACTCGGCATCGCTGGATTGCGGACTGACGGCCCCCTTGGCCTTTGCTTGAATCAAAGCATCGATGCGCCGGTGAAGCGGTTCCTGGGATTGCGCCTGTGGGGATTGACCGACGGCCAACCACATTCCAGCGAGAAACAAAGTCCAACGCATGTCGCTTTTCCTGGAAGTTGAAAAAGGCAGGCAGAAGAATCGGGCGCCATGGCAGGTTCTACTCCCCTCAATATAGTCGCTCACGCCGAGGGATGCAACAAGAATCTCCCGTGCGATCATCGAATATTTTTCACCGGCGTCTCAGAGTCTATCCGGACAGAATCCAAGAGAAGTCGATGGTTATTCCACCGGTCGATACTGGAAGTGTGGCGTCTTCGGGTTGGGCGCCAAAACTGCGGCGACAGACGGAGCGAAAGTGTGCCGTTTTTTCATTTATCGTAACACGCTGGTAGAAAGCAATGCAAAGTCAGTAGAGTTGCTTTTTTCGTTTTTTCCAAATAAATCTACCCGCGAATTCCTATACCCCTCCCTTGGCTTGTTGGCCAACACCCCCTAAAAGTGCGAAAAAAGGCCGAAAAAGTGCAAAAGCGCTTGGCCAACAGCAAATGGCCAAGCGCCCCTGTTGGCCAAGCGCCCGGCTGCTGTCCATGGCGTGTGGCTGGCAGGTTCGTCGTCATCGTTGCGCTTTTGTCGAACTCGCTGGCCGTAGTGAACTTTAGCGTCGGCAATTCTCGCATGTCCTTCTTTCCCGATAGCCTTTCGGTCAGGGTAGGCTCGGCGAATCTGTCCCCTGGCTTCACGCCGTGGTCTCGGGCTGCCGTTCCGCCGGTAAAACTTCAAAGATGTAACCGTCCGGGGAGCGAAAAAAGAAGCGGGGAAATGGCGTCGGCCGCTGGGCCTCGATCAGCGAGGCGCCGTGCTCCAACAGGCGGCGTTTGAGATTGTCGAATTCGGCGAGCGGAACGGCAATCGCCACATGGCGGCCAAACTCCGCCTCGAAGGGCGACGCTTCAAAGTCGGCGACCTCGACCAGGTGCAACTCCTGGCCTGGCGCGATCGCCAGCCACGCAGCCGGGCGACCGATGTTGTTGGGCCGCGTGATCGAACGCCAGCCCAGCGCCCTGGTGAAGAATGCCTGCGATTTCTCTACATCACGCGTTGCAAAGGTCAGATGAGCCAGCGACATGACGCCTCCATTGAACGAGCCAGTTGAAAATCACGCAATCGCGCCGCGTGAGATCGACGCGCCTCTCCGCCGCAGGGCATCGTCGATGCGTGCGAGCTGGCTTTCGGCTAGCGTCCAGCCCATCGCGCCGGCGTTGTCTCGAATCTGCTCGGGCCGCTTCGCGCCCGCCAGCGCGACCGCGATGCCCGGCTGATGCATCGTCCAGTTCAGCACCAGCTGGGCGACGGATCGGCCCGCCTCCGCGGCGATGGTTCGCAGGTCGTCCACGAAGTCCTGGTTTTTCTGCCACTCCTGGCCCTGAAACATCGGATATTTCGGTCGGCCATCACGCTCGTCAAAAGTGTGGTCGCGCGATAGCTTGCCTGCCAGCAGGCCTTTCATCAACGGCCAATAGACGATGACCGACACGTCGTTCGCAACGCACCAGGGCAGATGGGACTGCTCAATCTCGCGCTGGAGCATGTTGTAGTGCGGCTGATAAGCAGCCAGTGGACAGACCGCGGCGAATTCTTCCAGCTGCTTGGGCGTGGCGTTCGAAATGCCGACCGCTCGCGTCTTGCCCGCCTGCATCAAATCGAGCAAAGCTCCCGCCGACTCCGCCAAAGGCACGTTCGGGTCGGGGGCGTGAAGGTAAAGCAAATCGACGTGATCGGTGGCGAGCCGGCGCAGGCTTTCGTCGCACTGCCGGTGCAAGGTTGCAGGAGACGCATCGCGAGCTTGTTTGCGCGGCGCCTCCCAGAACAACCCGCCTTTGGTGGCGATGACAATCTCTCCACGGCGATGACCCAATGCGCGGGCGATGAGGCGTTCGGATTCGCCTTCGTAGCCATAGCTGTGGGCGGTGTCGAAGAAATTGATCCCGGCATCGGCAGCGGCTTGTAGCGTCGCGAGACTGTCTGCCTCGGTAACCCCAGCGCTGGTGATGCCGGTGATCGGCCAACAGCCCATGGCCACCGGCGAGACGTAAAGCTCTGTCCTTCCGATCCGTCGCCGCTGCATGCTGTATGCCTCCGAATAAAAACACCCTCCAGCATCCTATGGCGAGCGGGGAGCATCGGGTTTCCAATTTAACCACGGATCACACAAAATGCCACGGATCGGAGGGATGATTCATATGGGCTGTATCAACTATTTTCTTATTTGTTCCTGTATTTATCCGTGTCCATTCGTGTTATCCGTCGTCCAAGATGATTCTCGATCTCAATCGTTCCCCTGTCATAGAATAACATCTATCCACTTCCATCGCAGTAGCGAAAGGTGCGTCATGTCCAAAGATGTTTTTCAATTGGATCTGTTTGGCAACGCGGGAAATCCGCCGCCACTGGACGAGTTTGTCGCTGAGCAGGCGGCTGCGCTCCCGGCTCCCCCAACCAAGACCGTGTCGCCTTTGGCGATGAATCTTGGCGCGGTGCTCGGCGGAGCGATTGGCGACGCGATGGGGCATCCGACGGAGTTCATCCGGTCCTTCGATGGCATTTACGCTCGCTACGGGGCAAAGGGCGTCACGAAGTACGAGCTTTACTGGGATCGCGGCGGACAGCGGTTCGCTCCCTACACCGACGACACGCAGATGGCCGAGGTGGTGTTGCGAACGCTGCTCGATGGACATGCCGATCTTGACGACGCGATGGAGCGCATGGCGGACGGGTTCGTGTCCTGGTCGCGGAATCCGCAGGGCGGCCATCGCGCTCCAGGCAACGCCTGCATGACGGGATGCAGCCGACTCGCGGCGGGCGTTCCCTGGCGCGAAGCCGGCGGCGCGACGGCCGGCGGCTGCGGCTCGGTGATGCGCGCGTACCCGTTCGGCCTGGTGTTCGCCAACGATTTCGATAAAGCAGAGCGCTGGGCGGTGGAACATTCGAAATTGACGCACCGCGATCCGATCGCCCTGGCGGCCTCGGCAGCGATGGCGGTCGGCGTGGCGCGGATTCGACAGAGGCAGGGTGTGGACCTGGTCACGTCGGAAATGGTCGCCGCCGCCTGCCGATATAGCGCGCGCACGGCCGCGATGATGGCGACTGCAATCGAAGAAGCGCGAACCGGCGTCGAGCCACGCACCACGCTGCAACGACTCGAGGGCTGGGCGGCGCATGAGGCGATCGCAGCGGCCGTCTACATCTTCACGCGCCATCCTGACGATCCCATCGCCGCCATCCTGGAAGGGACCAACACGCCCGGCGACAGCGACAGCCTTGCCACGTTGGCCGGCGCCCTTGTCGGCGCACGTTGCGGCATCGACGCATTCCCACCCGAGTGGGTGCGCGATGTCGAGCGGTCCGAGGAGTTGCAGGCCTTGGCCCGGCGAATCCCGATCGAATCGACGTCCGGTCAATAAATCACTATGGCGGCGAGACTGCAAGCTTCTCAAACGCCGCTCGCAACGGCAATCCGCGTTCTGGGTCCACCATGCACACGAACGCGATTCGGCCTCGCAGCGATTGAACGAAATGCGGATGCCCTTCGCGGTTCTGACTGGCGAGTCCATGCTTTGCCGCGTTGTGCAGGATCGCTCGCAGGGTGCGAATTTCTTCACGCGAGATCGTCGGCCTTTCGTTCACGGTGACTCCGGTCACCTCCTGATGGTTGCTCTGCCTCATCACGCGCGTCTTGGTCGGATGCTCGACGAATCCCTCCGCCTGGATTATCGCGCGGGCGCTGCGAAGCAATCGGCCCACAACTGCAGCGCGATCGCCCGAGAAGGTCAGATCGTCCGCATACCGCGTGTAGGCGAACTCGTGCTTTCGCGCCAGCCCGCCAAGCCGGCGATCGAGCTTTCGGCACAAGATATTGGTGATCGCCGGGCTGGTGCTCGCGCCTTGAGGCAAGACACGTTCGCCCAGAGCGACGTGGAATATCTTTCCATCGAGTTCGGCGGCCGCGCGAGGCGGTTCGGTGCAGAGCAGACCTAGAACCGTCGCCACCTGTTCGCTGTAGCCCATCGCCTCGAAGAGCCCCTTCACGCGGCGAAAGGTGATCGACGGGAAGAAGTCTTTCATGTCCAGGTTGATAACGACTGCACGCTTCACATGAGGGGCGGCATTAGTCACGATCGACCGCGTGGGCACGAAGCCGTGAGCCGCGGATTCGACGGGGATCCGCCCGAGGATGTTCGCAAGCACCCAGGCCTGTGCGGTTTTGAGCGCGGCCTTGGGAGCCGAGATGGACCGCACGCCGCCGGTCTTCTTGGCGATGCTGTAGCGATGATAGTGAACCACCGTCGCGCCGCGGCGATGATACGTCAGCCAACGGAGCGATGATAACGTGATCCCCATCTGTGCCGCGAGTGCGCCGGCGGTGTTGAGGATCGGCAGTTCGAGAGAGGAGAGCCTGGCGACATCGCTCTCCGCGCGGTGCAATCCGCCGCTGACGCCGGCGCCGGCGTGGACGATCAGGCCCTTGCGAAGCTCGGCCCAGTTGGCCAGGCGAATCTTGCGTTCTTTTTCGCGTTCCGCCTTGGCCTCGGCGCGGCGGGCTTTGCTCTCCTCCCAGCGCCGTTTGCGTTCCAGGGCGAGCGCTTTGGCCGGATCTTGCCCCTTGGCTTGCACCTTTCGCAGATCGGCGACCTCGGCCTCGATCCGCTCGCGTTCGGCGGCTTCCTCGGGCGGGTCCGGCGGCATGCCGGCGTGCCAGGGCCAAAAGCCGTAAATGCGCATTTCGTGCAGAAGCGTCTGCTCATTCGCACGCTGCACGATCTGCTTGTAGAGTTTGGTTTTTTCGTCGTCGGCCACGGGCGTCTCCAGCAGAGGCCGCGGGCTTGTCGGTGAGGGGGAGGGTGGCCTTTACGAACAACCTAAGGACGTGCTCGTTCCACTGAAGCGAAATAGGCTTGGCCACTGGCCTGCGGTGGCCAGTGGCCAGACCCAGCCGCGGGCGTGGCCAGGCCTATTTCGCGTGTGAAGAACGGGCTCGTGACGAATGGCTGGCACGGAAACCTGCACGGCGTAACGCCGCACGAACGGCTAAAGTAAGCCACCACTCCCCCTCACCAAAAAGCCTGCGGACCTCCTCATTTAGAATGCGAATTCAAAATCCGTTTGCAAGAAAAAAACGCGAATGCCGTGTTATCGGTCGGCCTCCAGTCGGCTCATGTGAGCAAGTCGTAACGACAGAATGTGCTCGCATGGCCCCTGCGTCAGCTTCGACTTTTTGAAGAATGGGCACGTGCATTCCGCTTCAATGATATGCCCCTCGTGATCGACATGGATCAGCGGCCGCACCCGCGCGCCGTCGTTGCCTTTGGAGCTTCCGCTGAGCTTGTAGCCGGTGGATACGGGCCGGCGAGCGATGATGCGGACATTGTCGTTTGCGAAAATCTCCTGGGCTGCCTTCTCCTGCGGGTTGCCAGTCGGGCTTGCTTGTTTCGCCAGCGCCGCCGCTTCTTGTGCCGAGAACGGCGTCAGGAAAAGCTCGCGATGGCGGAAAACCTGGCCTTTCAGATCGAACATCGCCCGCCCTGCCTGGCACAAATACGACAGCGCGCTTCGGCACTTTTCGACGCCCAGGCCCGTGGCCGACGCGACTGCCGAATCGCTGGCGAAGCGCGCCTTGCGCAAAGCGTCATAGGTCAACGTCAGCTCAGCGGCGGTAGCGGTTGCCCGGCGTGTGAGCAGGTCGAAGTTGGCGCCACCCGTCCAGTCGTTGTCGGTCCAGCCCGAGAGGGCGAGCGTGAACGTCATCTCGCCAAGGTCCAGGATGTAAATGCTCGGCATCCCATATCCCGCCAGGTACACATCCACGCGCTGACAGATCGGCAAAAGCCGGCTCAGAATCTGAAGACGATTTCGGCCCCATGTACGGATGGAACTCGCCTTCGGCCCCGAAAATCGCGATACCTCCCCAAGCTCGATCGCATGATTCCACGGCTCCAGCACGACCTTCGCTCGCTCGTTTGGCGTCAATTCGTAACGCAGCGCTCGCGGCGACTCTCGTGTCTTGTGTCTGCGGAGATATCGGCACACATTGTATAGATCGACCGGATCCATCCGAACATGCGTCAGGCCGAGCGTCATCGTGCTGTGCACTTGCAGGAAACCCTGCACCCAGCTGTCGGGGAGGTCGATCTTCTTTTCCTTGTGCGCCGGCGCCGCGCCAGTGGCGACGGTCAACCCGCTTGGCTCGATGTTGAACTCGGTTTGCCGATACGAACGCATTCGTTCCATTTGGCCATGCAGGCGCGGGCTGAAATCGATGTTGGTCGTGCCGCACTCATAGGCGTCGATCTTGCCGAAATTGGTGTACGGAACGGCAAGCCGGGCGTAGGTGCTTTCGTCTCGGGAAAAGGCCTCGAAGGAAACCTCATCGGGATGCACGGTAATGACCGGATCGAGCAGGAGGGTGAACTCGTAGTCCCTTTCGTACATGTGATTGAAATAGGCAAGCCGGGCGTCGTGGAAGGGCTTCATGCGTTCGCGGCGGGCCTTGTCGAGTTCGGCGCGGCGAGCTTCGAGTTCCTCCATCCGGGCGCGGGTTTTTTGGCTCTTGATGCCGAGGTTTTCGAGGAATATCCGATCTTGCTCTTCAAGCCAGGCACGGAATTCGAGGCGATCCTTGGGTCGATATTTGTAATCGCTGACGACAACCTGATACATCGCCGCGAGCGCTTCTCGAAACAACACGGGGCGCGCAAGCGTGCCGCGCAGAAACGTCGCCTCGCGCAGCGTGTTGGTGGCGAAAGCGACCTTCGCATCCTTCGCGCCGTTGGCGATGCCGCTGCGCCCTTGATAGTCCATCGTGACGATCATTCGGATTCCTTCGGTTCAGGATCGCGAAAGCTCTACAGGTGAAGCGACACTCGGATAGGCCAACTTTAGCCGTACAAGGGCTTCCAGCGCCGGCTCGAAGTCGGCCTTTGAGGCAAGGCGGACGGCGGAGCTGAGAATTCGCACGGCCGCCGCGGCTTGTTGTTCGTCGCGCATGCCGCGTTCGAGGATGAAGCTCAGCACGCGGTCCTTCATCGCGCGCCGGGGCCAAAGATCGAAAAGGGCGGCGCGGAAAAACGGTTCGAGTCGAGCGAGCGGTTCGGCCCCGTCGGGAAGATGTTTCACCACGATGTCCAACGCGAATTCCCGCATATTGGGATGCGGATGTTGACCAAGGCGAAACGCAAGCTCCGACGTCGGCACGCTGGCGATTTGCGCGCGGGCGAGTTCCTGGCCCAGATTCTGCACCTCGACATGATTGGAATCGAGAAAAGCCAGCAAGCCGTCGAGGTCTAGCGTTTGCGATCGAAGCGAATCGCGAAGGAGTTCGACGGCCACCTTGCGAGTATCCTCCCAATCGCTCTCCGCGAGAGCCAACAGCAGCGCACGATCCTGGTGAAATAGGTCCGCCTCGCCGCGGATCAGTCGATGGGCGCCCGCACGGACGGCGCCGATTTCATGCACAGCGAGCATCGCCAGCCGATCCAGACCGATGGCCCGAATCCCCTCGGTCCGCCGACCGAGCAGATCGCCCGCGAGCGGCAACACCGCGCGCGGCTTCGTGGCAAGCCAGTCCATTAGCTCTTCAAGCGATATCAACGGCAGTAGAGGATCCAATAAGATCACCCGCGCAACGGCGACCACCGTCTCGGCGACGTCGTCCTTGAGCCCATCGCCGCGTAGCCGTGCGAGCACTTCAACAGCAAGCGCACCAAGAATGGACCCGCCTGGATCTTCGCCTTTGCCCAGCAGCGCGATGACGATTTCCGCAGCCAGAGCGCGCGGCCCGGCGTGCTTAAACGTCAGCCACGCTAGAATTCGCCCAACATCCGCGCACAAGAGCGGCGCCGACAGACGAAGCCAGCGCTCGCCCAGCTCGCGCGCCGGCAAGCGATCGCTGGACAACAGCTGTTCGAGCAACGCCCAGTCCGGATTCTTCGGATCGAATCTGCGCTCTAGCTCGGCTATTCCCAGACGCACGGTCGCTTCATGCGGCGCGCCGAGCATGGCGACGATCGCGCCATGATCAGCCTCGCCGAGCAGTGCCGGGTGCCGAGATTCGATCGCTTGGACCGCGAAGGCATGAACTTCTGGCAAGCGTGCGTGAGCCAGGAGACGCAAATAAGCACGCGGGTGAGCATCCCAGAGATGCGGATAAGGCTCCTCCCGAAACGTCGCTGTGGGCGGCGCCACATCGGCGGCGGTGCGGAAGCGAAAACGCAGACTGCGGTCCTTCAGGATTAGCCGCGAGCTTGCTCCCCACAAGATGCGATTGAGCAAATAGCACCCGGCGAATCGGCCGTGCAATCCGCGTGGATTTTCGGCGTCATCGGGAGCATAATCGATAAGCGCCTCGGCCGCCGCCTGCGCGTAATCCGCCGGCCGAAACGTGGCGAGCTGACGCAGATACCGCCAGGCGAGCCGTCGCAGGTAGTTCTGCGTCTGTCGGCCAAAGATGCGGGTCTCGCGCTGCACGCCGTCGTAGCCCGATTTGACCTGCGCCTTCATGCCAACGGTCGAGCGTCCCGCGGCTTCGATGGCATGGCTCAGCCAACCCCAGGTGGCATAGTCATGGCGCAGCATTGCGCGTTTGTAGATGCTCTTCACGTATCGCCAAATGTGAGCGTTGTCGAACGGAACGACAGGCAAAGCCAGGCGAACGACCGCCAGCGCGACAGGTGTGGCCAGTTCGTAGAGTGTATCGAGAATCAAGCCGCGCTGTTCGGTTTTCGCGGCCAATACGGCGTCGGCGATCAGCTGGGCGTTGGCGTCGGATTCGAGTAGTTGCCGCACCGAATCGGGAAGGCGTTCCAGGGCTTGCTGGCGTGTCGGAGCGAGTCCGTCGGGATCGCTCAGATTGCGCAGAGCTTCGACGGCCGATCGACGGCGCGACAGCAGCTTGCGGCCCGCCTGTTCACGTAGGACCGGAAGCGCACGCGGATCGCCGATCGCGCCGAGTGCGTCGAGGTAGCTGCAAACTTCATCGACAGCCTTCGGCATCGCTCCAAGAATAGGTTCAACCGCCTCGCCCGCTCGACGCCAGCCGAGTCCGAGCGCCCCGCGAGCACGTTCAGCCGGCTTGGCCGAGTCCAGCTTGCGCAGAAGATCCGCCAAACCCGTGGAGAGAAACCCCTCCGCCTTCAATCCCGCGATCAGCTCGGCAAACCGAGCTTCGAGCTCCGCCTCGGCATAGGGGCCGTACACGCCGCCTTTTTTGAGAGGTCCAGGCCCGGTTCCTCGCGCCAGGTGAATGAGGAATGCGTCTTCCTGCCCGGTCGATGGCTGCACCGACACCACGGCCGCGCGATCGGGTCCTTTCGGGTGGTACAGACGTGTCGTTTTGGGGGGCATATCCAATCGCACTCACTTCCACGTGGCGAAAAATACAACGATAAATAGTCAATGGTAAATAGTGAATGACAAAGTAGAATGCGCTATGGTTGCCTTTACTCGGCATCGTCGAAATCGATGTCTTCGTCCTTGTGCGGCGCCGCGGGGTGTCCGTTGTTGGGGGACGCCGTTGGTCCGGGCGTTTTCTTCTTGGCGTCGCCGCCGGTCATCGGGCCAAGATGGCCGAGCCGATCCTGAAGGGCGGCACGCATCGCGGTGAAATCGACAAATTCCTGCCGGCGGAAAAGGTCATATCCCGTCCACATCAGGTCTGCACAGATTTCGACAGGGACTTTCCCCGTGTTGGCGCCAAGTCCCGGCAGCGCGATGGAGCGGATGCTTCCCGGCTCGCGGGCGTTCTGCATGTGGACCGCCTGAAACGCGGCCGCACACGCCAGGGCGACGTTCAAGCTGTCGCTGATGTCTTCCGACGAGGCGACCATCGTCGGCGTGGAAATAAGATAACGAGGCAAGTCCATACCCGTCGGCACGCACGTGGCGAACCCGACAGGCAGAAGGCCGTTGTGCGCCCGGTGAATTTCTTGCTGCAGGCGCTTTTCGATCTGTGCTCCCAGGTAATTCTTGATGATCGCATCTAGCCCGCCATCCATGCTGCCGCGCGAATTGGTCGGCGAAACCCAGGCGGTCGCGCTCTGGGAAAGCATCGAACCTTCGACGATATCGACTTCGGGGTTCTCCTCGAAGGTAGCACGCCACGCCTTCACCATTTTCGGATTGATGTCAACCAGGATGACTTTGACCAGCATGGCAGACTCCCCGTTTTGATTGCGGTTTATTACATCGTAACTTCAATCAGAAACTCGATACGCTGCTGCTCGCTCTTGTACACGACGTACTCGTCATCGGCGAACTGCGACTCCTGCTTCGGCGTCGCGCGGACGCCGTGGCAGCTGTCGTAGCCGTCCGGCGGAGCATTGAGCCCATACGTGATCTTTGTGTAATCTTTCATCTTGCCCAGCGCGACCTGCGTGATGGCGATGATCTTGGTCTTCTTCCGCCCGCTTGTCGCGTAGAACGCGCTGGTGCAGGCGGCATCGCCGAAGTAGATGCCGTTGCCCAGCCAGCCCGCGTCCGTGCGATTGACTCCTAGACTGACGACGATCTTGGGCAACAGGATGCCGCGCGAGAGAATGCCGACCCAGTTCTGGATGCGCGAGCCGTGAAAGAGATGACGTACGTTATCGATGGACGTCGTGAAGGCATCCCATTCGCTCGGCCGTTTGACGCGATAGAGATTCTGCACGCGGATGCTCTTGGTCTTGATCTGGCTTTTCTCGACGTAGCCGGCCATCTCCTTGAACACGGGATCGCCGGAATCGACCGCCTCGATGGTGCAGCCAAGAGCCTGGTATTCTTGATCTACTTTGGCATCGAAGAGCACGTTGCCGCTCTCGCCGTTGACCTGGAGCATGTCCTTCATGAGCTGGAGGATGTTCTGCTTCTGTTCGAATATTTCGAGAGTATCGATGACGGCCGTGCTGACCGCGGCCCGGGTCCGCCCGATGCGATGGGGGATGGCAGTGTAGAACTCGCCAGTAAGGCGTTCCATTTCGGCGCGGTTCTTTTTCTTTTTCTGGAAAAGGTCGTAAAGCTCCATGAGGAACTTCTCGCCTTTTTCGATTTGGCCAAGCGTGAGGATGCCGAGCGGCGTCTCGATGCCGTTGGCGGTGATTTTGGCCGCCACCGTGCTGGTAAGGGCCTGAGTCGCTTCATCGTAGATGTAGCGCACGAAATCCTGCACGGCGGGTGCAAGGTCGCTGGCCTTGACGACGGGCTTCGGCGCTCCCTCCTTGGCCTGGATTTTTTGCAAGGTCTTGGCATCGACCTCGCCGGAACTCGTACCACGTGCCTTCTGCGAGCCGATCTTGGACGACGCGAGCGAGAGTTCCTTGTATCCCTTGCGAGGAGATGTCTTCTCGCGGTAGATCGAATCGTAATTGGCACGAGCGGCGGCCAGCGAATCGAAGAGCCGGCATTCCTTCTGCCCGGCGTTCGGGTTCGTCTCCAGATCGTCGGTTCGCCCATAGTGCGTGAAGACGCGGAAGGTCGTTTGCCCCTTGTGTTCGCCGCTATGTAGCTCGATGGCGTAGTACTTGTTATGGTTGGATTTGATATCGGTGACCTGAAGAACCGCCTTCATCAGGATCTCGAAATCATCAGGGAAAAAGGGCATGCTCGCGTCGCCGAATTTCCACGCCTTGACAGACGCCATGGGTACGTCTCCCGGACAGGTGAAGCATTGGGAACGGATCGAGACTTTGACAGGAATGGGGGAATCGCACTCCAGGTTGCGGCTTGCGGCACGGCGCGCGACTGGAACATTCCGAAAGAAATGCCGCGAATGTTATTTCAACAACCAGAGTCTGTGTTCTTTCAATTTCGCATGGAAACGATGAGTGGCAATTCGACAATTCCTTAACTCAACACTACGGGAACAAAGCCACTCGGCAAGTCATTCTTGAGAAAGGTCGAGCCTATAGAACTGAATCGCCGTACCCCCGAAGATTTGTAACCGTTCGTTTTCACTGATCGGGCCGAGTGCATCGACTAGAGCTTCGTAGACCTGTTGATAGCTGCCGGCCAGTTCGCAGACGGGCCAATCGGAGCCGAACATGCACCGCTCGGGTCCGAACGCCTCGATCGCGGCTCGGACGTACGGCTTGAGGTCTGCGGGCGTCCAGAGTCTCCAGTCTGCTTCGGTGATCATGCCGGAAAGTTTGCAGTACACATTCGGGAAAGCCGCCGCCGCCCGGAGATGCGGCAGCCAGTCGTCGGTCGCGCGATCCTTGATGCGAGGCTTCGCCAGATGGTCGATCACCATCGGTAATTTTGGCAGCTGTCGCGCCAGAGCGGGAACATGCCGCAGGTGTTTCACGTAGAAGAGCAAATCGAACGGCACGCCATGCTTTTCCAGCACCTTCAGCCCGCGCAAAATTTCGGGCCGCACGATGAAGTCGTCGTCAGGTTCGTCCTGCGTGATGTGGCGGACGCCGACGAATTTTGGCTGAGCCGTGAATTCGAGCAATTGCTCCTCGCATGCCGGGCTGGCGAGATCGACCCACCCGACGACGCCAGCAACGAACGGATGACGTTTCGCGAGATCCAAAACCCAGCGGTTCTCGGCCACATTGTGCTGCGTCTGCACGAAGATGGTCTGCCGGATCGGCGTCCGCTGGAGCATCGGCTCCAGGTGTTCGGGTAAATAATCCCGCTTGATCGATGCAAGAGCGGGGGCGTTCAACCATCTGTAATCGAATGGCTGCGAGAGCTGCCAAAAGTGTTGATGGGCATCGATCATTGCTTTCTCCGTCGTTACATCCGCACGCCGATCGAGAGAAGCACATTGGCGAAACGCTGCTGATCGGCGGTTTGTATCGTCAGCACATGATCCGGCGTTTCGACGGCCTTGTAGAAATCCCACTTGTCGATCGGCTTCAGTTCCAGGTCAAGACCCGCATCGCGAAGTATGGCACGGAATTCATCCCAGGCCGGCGGATCGCGATCGAGCGTGTAGGGATCGTCCTTCGGATACATCATGGTGTTGACGAGATCGATCGGCACCGCTGAAAGCACCGCTCGCAATGCCTGCCCGCACGTGACGACGCCTGGCATCAGATTGAGGCAAACCAATTCCGCGTTCGGTCCGCGCTTGGACGATGCCGGATAATTGCCATCGGCAATGAGGATCTTCGCGTGATGCCCGGCTCGTCCCAGCACTTCGTTGATCTTCGGATGCAACAGCGTGTGTTTCAACATCGACAGACTCCAGGACATGCGCTAGGATTGAAAAAACCGGCGATAGGCCGTGATGGTCTGAGCGGCCGCGGCATCAGGATCGGGATAGGCGAACGCTTCGGCCGACGCGAAGCCGTTATACCCGATCTCGCGCAGCGCGGCGACGATCGGCAGATAGTCGAGATGCCCCAGGCCAGCGGGGCGGCGGTTCGAATCGACGAAATGCACATGCCCGATGTGGCCCTTGCCGGCACGTACGGCAGCAGCGATATTCGCCTCCTCGATGTTCATGTGAAATAGATCGGCGAGCAGCACGACGTTCTTCGTTGCAAGACCATTGAGCAAACGCACGCCTTGTTCGACGGTGTTTGTCATGTTCGTTTCATAGCGATTGAGCGGCTCATAGATAAGTGGAACGTTGTACTGCTTGGCATGTTCGCCGAGGTCGTTGAGTGCGTCGCTCAGGTATGCGGTTGCCGTGGCATGATCGACGCCGTCGCCGCTGCGGCCTTGCATCGAGCCGATGATCGCCGGGGCCTTCAAAGAACCTGCGAGATCGATGACCGATCGAATGAATTCCCTCGCTCTGATTCGCGCGGTTGAATCGGCCAGGCACACATGCAAGCGGCTTTTGACCCAGCCGGCGCCTGTGCCTACCGCCGCCAAGGCGAGGCCGTGACCTTCCAGCAGCTTGCCAAGCTCCTTGCGGTCCACGGCATCGGCTGCCGGCGGAAATACCTCGACGGCATCGAAGCCCAGCGATTTCGCCTTTTGGCACGAGCCGGCGAGATCATCCCAGAACACAAAAGGCCCGCCGCGAACTTCGGGAACGAGACTGATGGTAACACTGGATCGAATCATGGTAATCCTCATTCGTCGCCGCAATGCGATCGATCGTTCCAATAGGAATGCGAATCGGCCAGGTCGCATTAATTTCGCAATTGCGATCGGAATTGTTCAATGTTTGCTGCAGTCGCTGCTGCAACGAGCCATCGAGATAGAGAATCCGCATTCTCCTGTGTGGCGACAACTCGAACAACGTCCTCGGGGAGTTCCCCGGGAAAACGTGCTTGCAGAACGTTCAGTAGGTCTTCGCGACGGCTCTCGATTCGGCCTTCGCGACGGCCTTCGACTCGGCCTTCGACTCGGCCTTCATTTTTCCATTCGTTTGCAATCACCGATTCACGCATATTCCACTCCTTGAGTGCTTCCGCCCAGATGGCGCGGCGATCGGCCAATTCGGCGAAGATGAGGGCCAATCCAGCATATTCAGCTCGGCGGCGAGGGTTGGGTTCAAGCTCACCTTGACGCTTCCATTCGAGTATCACGGATGGGGCGTCCCCATCAGCCATGAGCGGCATCCAGACCAAAAGGTCTCTCGGCAATTCGCCTGCCGCGATTCGCTGCAGCAACGCTGCCGCAATTTCCTCGCTCATCGTACACACGTCGAGGCCCCAGTGCAATTCCAACTGGGTTTGCCCTGGCGGCGTCATGTCAAGCCGGCCGTCCTGCCTGGGGCCGGTCAGGTTGAGCAGTAGGGCGGCGACAAGATATTTGTCGCGCCCGTGCGGACCGTGCCGCAGATGTCGTCGAAGTCCGAGCACATATTCCAACTCCCGTTCAGCCATCGCGGCTTCGGGTTCGCTTTGCGCTTCTATCACCAACGCCCAGGGAGGTTGTCGCCCGCTTGCAGAGACCATCTCGGCGACCGTGTCGCAGCGACGGTCGGGTTCACCCGGAAACGGAACGTGTTGCGTCTCCAGCCAGCGCGAAAAAACAAGATCCGCATCCAGGCAAGGCAATCGCCAATGCAGCAATCCAATCGGCGCCAGTTTTATCGCGAATCGGCTCGCCTGGTCATACACGTTGGTTGGTGTGGCCATCGGTGTTTGCTCAGTGTTGAGCTCATAAAAAGAACGCGCATCTACATTCAATCGCCGATGGCGACGATTGCCTTGATAACGCCGGTCTCGGGCCTGGTGTACGACGGAAATACTTCGATCATGTCCTCGAAGGCGGTGCGATGCGTGATCCAGGGATTCGTGTCGATCTGTCCGTCTTCGATGAGCTTGATGATCCGCGCGAAATCGGCGGACAAGGCATTACGCGAACAGAGCAGCGTGCCCTCGGGCCTGTGAAATACCGGATGGCGAAAGCGAACCTCCTCGGTCGTGATGCCGACGAATACCAATCGCCCCGCGTGAGTGATGAGTCCAAACGCGCTGGCCATCGAGTTGCTGTTGCCCGTCGCATCGATGACGACATCGGGCAGGTGGCCATCGGTTAGATCACGCAGGTTCTGCTCGACCTGATCCGACAGCTTGACCGTGTGTGTCACGCCCATCACCTTTCGGCAAAACTCAAGCCGCTGCTCGTTGACGTCGAGCATGATCACTTTCGCTCCGGTCAGCTTCGCGAATTCGAGCGTGGCCAACCCGATCGGCCCAGCGCCGATGATCAGGCATGTTTCGTGCGCCTGCAATCCCGCGCGATTGACGGCATGACAGCCGATGGCGAGCGTTTCGACGAGGGCGAGTTGCTCCAGAGCGAGTTTTCGGGAAACGTGGAGCTTGCGCGCGGGCACGATGAAGTAGGGCCGCAGCCCGCCGTCGCAATGAACGCCAAGTGTCTGATGCTTCTCGCAGCAGTTGGTATGGCCGCGCGTGCATGCGTAGCATTTTTGGCAGTTGATGTACGGCTCGACCGAGCAGCGATCGCCAGGCTTGACGTTGACGACATCGGCGCCGACATCGACGACCTCTACACCGAGTTCGTGCCCCGGGATGCGCGGATAGCTGAAGAACGGCATCTTGCCGAGGTATCCGCTGAGATCGGTGCCGCAGATGCCGACTTGATGAACGCGGACGAGAGCTTCGCCAGGCTTGGGCTTGTCAGGCGCGGGCACATCGATTTGCTTCCAGAGCTTTGGAGCTTCGAGCAGGAGTGCTTTCATGGGGGGGCTCCGGAAATCAAACAGAATTCACGCCCAAGGGTGAGCGAAGCGAACCCTTGGGATTTAGCCGCCGATCCCAGGGGTTCGGAGTACCTCACCCCTGGGCTTGGGTTATTTGATTGGGTCGTTATTCTCGGGCTTTCCTTCGATGTAGAACCAGTTATGGATGGGCCGAAGGATATCGAGCACTTCGCCCAGCAGTTTTTGGTTGATCGGCAGATCCGCCCAGGCGGACCATTTGCGTACATTCTCGGGATTTGCGGAGCCGACGATGCACGTCGCCAAATCCGGGTTTGCAATCGAGTATTGCAGCGCGAGTTGGGCGATGTCCACGCCGTTTGCTTCGCAGTGCTGCGCGGCTTGCCGACAGATGGCTCGCACTTCCGGCGTCGCCTTGTGCCAGGGCGGCAGCGTCGTGTTGGTCAGTAGCCGGGCCGAGAACGGGGCGGCGTTCATGATGCCGACACCTTTCGATTTCAGGTACGGAACCAGGTCAGCCAACATCGTGTTTTGCAGCGTGTAATGATTGTACGAAAGGATAACATCCAACTCCACGCGATCGAGCACGTAGCGGAAGATATTCATCGGATAGCCGCTGATGCCGACGAATCGCACCTTCCCGGCTTGCTGAATCTTGCGCAGCGCCGGCAGAGTCTCGTCCACGATCTGCTTCATGTCCACGAATTCGATGTCATGGCAAAGGACGATGTCGAGATAATCCACGCCCATCCGATGCAGGCTGACATCGATGCTTTCGACGACACGCCTCGCCGAGAAATCGAAATGGCGAGCGTCGTATCGGCCCAGCTTTGTTCCGAGCACATAACGATCGCGCGGCACTCCGCGAAGGGCGACGCCGAGCAAGCATTCACTCATGCCGCGGCCGTAGAACGGCGACGTATCGATGAAGTTCATGCCGAGGTCGAGCGCGGCATGAACCGACTTGAGCGCCTCGCCCAGATCGACCTGGCGGAACTCCTGGCCCAGCGATGACGCACCGAAACTAAGCCACGGCAACCGCAGACCGGTTCGGCCCAAAGGACGGAATTGCATATTTCAGAGGCTCCCAAGTTTTTTCTATTTCGGCTTGTGGCTTTACACCCAAATCCCGCCTTGTCCGCGGCTCCATCTGGTTTAGGGTATTACTTGGAAATTTGTGAGTCAAATGACGCGAGCCGGAAGCGTCAGCGACTGGAGGAAGTCTCGTCGGATTCCTCCGGTCGCTGACGCTCGCGGCTCGCTAAATTCTCGCCGGTCGGGTGTGATTCTTAGCTGCGATTGAGGATCTCGGTGAACTCACCCGCGTTGTCGGCGAAGGAGCGAGCGGGGATATCGAAGCGGTGCAGCATCGTCAGGAACAGGTCGCCGAGAGGGCGTTCAGTTGCCTGCTTGATGAATCGGCCGTGACGCAGACCCATGTTGGCGCCGCCGGCGAGGATCGTCGGGTAGTTGCGAGCGTTGTGCGTCGTGCTCGTGCCGCTGCCGAAGAGCGCCATGGTGTTGTCGAGCAGGCGGTCGTTGCCCTCGCGGATCGAACCGAGACGCTGGAGGAAGTAAGCGAACTGCTCGGCGAGGTAGCGGTCGTATCGGCCCCACGGCGCCATCGGGCCATGGCTGATGCCGTGATGCCCGCCGCCAATGCCGAGGATCGACGGGAAGCGGTCGCAGATGCCGACGCCGTCTTCCGCGCACAGCTGATAAGCGGCGGCGCGGGTTGTGTCGGTCTCGAATGCGAGGACGATCAAGTTGAGCATCGTGCGGATGTAGTCTGTCGGGCCGCGCGGCGAAACGTCGAGGTTAATCGCGCCGCGATTGACCTGCGGCAGCGCACGCCCGAGCCATTCCTCGGAACGGATGAGCCGCGTTTCGACTTCGCTCAGCGATTGCATGAATTCGTCGAGCCGTTGTTGATCCGGCCGACCGAGATTGTTGCGCAAGGTACGCGAATCTTCAAGCAGGAAATCGACTCGGCGACGGCCCGACGCCAGAGCACGCTCCCGCGCGGCACGATCGCCTTCGGTCGGCGGTTCAAACAGACGCTCAAAAATACGCCGCGGCGTGGACTCGGCGGGGATCGCGTGTCCCTGAGCATCGAACGCGATCGTCGTCGAACGGCTTTTCGTTCCGACGCCGCCGTGACTCGACAGCACCAGCGACGACACCCGCGTCTGCGAGGCGTACCGCCGTGCGATCACCTGGTCGATTGAAATCGAGTTCTGCAGATTGACGCGGATGTCGGCGCCCGTTAGCCAAACGTCCACCGTGTTGTGGCCAACGAGCAATCGGCTCGTGGGATGCGACAGACCGCCGAAGATCGTCATGTCGCGTCGATGCGGTTCGAGCGGTTCCAGCGAACGCGTCAGGCGGTAGTCGGTTCCTTCGGTGTGCGGGAACCAGTGCCATTCCTGGTATTCCCTGCTGTTGCGCGATGGCAGCGCGACGCCGTTGCCGAAAAAGATCGCGCAGAAGCGTTTGGGCCGTGCGGCGGGTTGGTTGGCGTGCGACATGGCTTCCAGCCAGGGTAGCGCCAGCGACAATCCAGCGCCGCGAAGAAAGGTACGTCGATCGAGATGCCAGGAAGCTTGAGGCATGGCGGGTTTCCTTTTCGTGCGGTGAAAACGCAGTTCAAATGCGACACGGCGGGAGGTCTAGGCAGCTTAACAGATTTCGGCGATATTTCCAGTCCTATTCCGTTCGATTTAATACTATACGCGGGACAATCAAAACACCAGGCAAGCCTAGCCACGTAAGCGGTAGGTTGAATTCGCAATCGTCCTGGAAAGCCGTACCATATTTCACCCAAGGTGCATCATGCGAATACGAGGTTTCCGTCCGGTGTGCGTTCTGGCTGCTTTCGCCGCCCTCTCGGCTTTCGGCTCGGCGGGATCGGCTCAGGACAAGCAGGCGTTGCCCAAATCGTTCCCGGAGAGTGTCGTCAAGGAATGGACTGCCGCCGGTGCCAATACCGGCTGGACCCGGATGGAAAGTTTCTCGCTTACGTCATGCGAATGCCTTGAGCGCCTTGCCCGGCGGCGGTAGAATGACGGTTGCCAAAATACCCTGCGGAGCGAAGGAGACATCATGGGCACTGCGACACTCGAACGGCCAACTGCGGTTTCGGCGATCGACATCGTCGGCGACGACGAACTCTACGAGATCATCAATGGCATTCGCGTGAGGACTCCACCGATGGCTGCTATTGCTGTTTGGACGGCCTCTGAACTCGCCAGGCACCTCGGTAACTTCGCCGTGGCTAAGCTTGGCCGAACGGTCACCGAAATGCTGTTCCACCTTCCCGCGCCGATCGATCGCGACCGCAGGCCCGATGTCGCTTTCGTATCGTACCAGCGTTGGGCCAAGAACCGGCAGATTCCGGGCACCGGCAATGCCTGGGATGTCGTCCCCAACCTCGCCACGGAAGTCGTCAGCCCCACCGACAAAGTGGATGACCTTGAAGAGAAAATCGCCGAGTATTTCCAGGCTGGCGTGCAGTTGGTCTGGGTTGTCTTTCCGCAATTCAAAAAGATTCACGTCTATTCCTCGTTGACGCAAATCAGCATGCTATCGAAAGGCGACACGCTCGACGCCGGCACCATCGTGCCCGGCTTTCGGCTGGCACTGACCGAGCTATTTCCGGACATGACCGAACCAGCGACGCCCAGCGAATCCCGATTGACCTGAAACCCCCTCGCGACTAGAATCCACAATCGTGCTTGTATATAGCCCGCCATTTATGGCGGGTCTGCGGCCGAACCCGCCATAAATGGCGGGCTATATGAATCTAACGAAAGTCGAACGCACCCGTGGATAACGTCGTCGAAAGCAGCCGGCTGGACAAACTGCGTAATATCGAGGCTCTCGGCATCGATCCGTGGGGCCATCGCTTCGACGGGCATCAGCCGATCCAGACCATCCTCGGCCTACCTGCTGACCTGCCCGAAGACCAACGGCCCAGCGTCAAGGCGGCGGGGCGAATCGTCAGTCGGCGCATCGGCGGTAAGGTCCATTGGCTCGATATCCGCGACTGGTCTGGTTCGCTCACCACACGCAAAACCACCGGCGACGATAAACACGAAGCCAGCGAGTTCAGCGACTGGTCGAGCCGGGTGCAGGTCATGCTTGGCCAAAAACAGATCGGCGAACTCGGCTGGAAACTCGCCAACGAACTCGATTTCGGCGATCTCGTCGGCATCGAAGGCAAGTTCGGCAAGACCAAACGCGGCGAGCCAACCATCTTCGCCGAGAAGCTGACGTTCCTCTCCAAGTCGCTCGAACCGCACCCGGATAAATGGGGCGGACTGTCCGACATGGAATATCGCCTTCGGCATCGCTATCTCGACCTCACGTACAACCCCGAACTGCTCGATGTGACGCTCAAGCGCATCAAGATCGTCCGCACGATCCGCGCGTACCTCGATGCCCAGGGCTACTGCGAAGTCGAAACGCCGACGCTGCATTCCATCGCCGGCGGGGCGGCGGCACGGCCATTCAAGACGCATCATAACGCCCTCGATATTCCGCTGTTTCTGCGCATTGCCCTGGAGTTGCACCTCAAGCGGCTGCTCGTTGGCGGCATCGAAAAGGTTTACGAGATTGGCCGGGTGTTTCGCAATGAAGGCATTAGCGTCAAGCACAACCCCGAATTCACCATGATGGAGTTGTACCAGGCTTATGGCAACTACGAAACGATGATGGAGCTTACCGAAGGCATGGTGCTTGCATGTATCGATGCCATCGGCGGCGGGCATCAACGCAAGTGGGGCGAGAAGCCGATCGACTTCGCTCCGCCGTGGAAGCGATCGAAATATGCCGATTTGTTTCTGGAGCACGTCGGCGTCGCTCTCGACGATCAGCCCGGCGTCACCGAGGCGGCGAAGAAGGCCCACATCGACATCAAAGGCAAGCATCACGATGTGCTCGTGCATGAACTATTCGAACGCCATGTCGAGCACAACCTCGTCGGCCCGGTGTTCGTGTACGACTACCCCGCGTCGCTGTGCCCGCTGACGAAACGCAAGGCCGGCGTGCCAACGATTGCCGAGCGCTTCGAGCTGTACATTCACGGCATGGAATTAGCGAACGCCTACACGGAGCTGAACGACCCGATCACGCAGGAGCAGACGTTCTCGCAACAACTCGCGGGATTGCCTGAAGAGGATTCGATGGCCAAGATGGACCACGACTTCATCCGTGCCCAGCGCCACGGCATGCCCCCCGCCGGCGGCCTCGGCGTCGGCATCGACCGCCTCGTCATGCTGCTGACGAACACGCAAACGATACGCGATGTAATTCTGTTTCCGTTGCTGCGACCGGAGAAATAGCTTTTAGCTATCAGCTTTCAGCGATCAGCCAAACATTATTAAGCTGTTCGACGTGCATGAGGTCGGCGGGATGAAAGCGAAAATGTTGCGATGGTTGTCAGGACCGACCGGTATTTTTCTGGCTGAAAGCTGATAGCTGACAGCTTTTCCCACAAGGACGTGACCCCACATGTACAAGCTCATCCTCTGCTGGCGATACCTCAAAACGCGCTACCTCGCGCTGGCGTGCATCATCAGCGTGATGCTCGGCGTGGCGACGTTGATCGTCGTCAATAGCGTCATGAACGGCTTTTCCAAAAAGCTGCAAACCCTTCTGCACAACGTGGTGTCTGACGTCGCTATCGAGGCGCATAGCCCGAACGGATTCTATGATCCCGAGGGAAAGATCGCGCGGATACGCAAAGACCCCTATCTCAACGACCGCATCCAGTCGATGGCGATTACGCTGGAGTCATTTGCGATGTTGCAATTCACCCATCGCGGCAGCCATGAGACGGTGACACGTCCTGTGCGTGTCATGGGCATCGAGATGAAGTCGCGCTCGGCCGTCGGCGGGTTTCAGAATTACCTGGAAAAGCAGAAGAAGGCCGAGGAGCCAACGTTTGCCATCCCGAAGGAAATTCAGGTTCTGTTCGAGAAAGCGGAGAAAGACCTGAACGAGTTCCGCGAGCTTGAATTCAAGCAGGAACAGGATCGCATTCGCAAATTGGAAGAGGCGAAGAAGCAAGGCATTGCCGCTCCGCCGCCGATTCAGTCGCTGGATTTCGAGGCGGGCATTTCGCCGGAGATGAAGGAGTTTTTCGGCAACCTGAGAAAGGAGCGCGCGGCTCCGCCTGTGGCCCCGCCGCCCATGCCCGTGCCGCACAAGCCGCGCGTGCCGATGGGAGCGATCATCGGCCATCTGGTAGCGAATTACAAGGGCCGCGACGAAAACAACGTGATTCACGAGCGTCAGGCGATTATCACTGGCGACCGCATCGACCTGACGACGATCACGATCGGCGAGCGCATGGCGCCGGTGTACGATAGCTTCGTCGCCGTCGATTTCTTCAAATCGGGAATGAGCGAATACGACGCCAACTGCGTCTTCGTGCCGCTGGAGCACCTGCAAAAACTGCGCGGCATGACGAACCGCGCGACCAATATACTCGTCAAGCTGAAAGATCAGAACGACGCTGACGATGTCGTCAAGGCAATGGCCGTGCTCTTCAAGGATGAGCCAATCACCGTGAATACCTGGCAAGAGAAGCAAGGCCCGCTGTTGCGTGCGATCGAGATCGAGAAGAGTATCCTCAATATTCTGCTGTTCATGATCGTCGGCGTCGCGGGTTTCGGCATCTTGGCGATCTTCAGCATGATCGTCTCGGAAAAGACGCGCGATATCGGCATCCTCAAGGCGCTCGGTGCGTCGTCAGGCGGGGTGATGCAGATATTTCTCAGCTACGGCCTATTGCTCGGCGTCGTCGGATCGCTGCTCGGCACGATTTTGGGCGTGACGATCACGATGAACATCAACGCGATCGAGCTGGCGATCGCCGCCGTCACCGGTCAACGAATCTTCTCCGGAGACGTGTACTACTTCACCGAGATACCGACCGAGTTGCAGCCGATGGCGATACTGATCATGAACCTTGGCGCGATCGGCATTGCCGTGGTGTTCAGCATCATCCCCGCAATGCGTGCCGCCATGCTGCACCCGGTGCAGGCGCTTCGGTATGACTGAGTGAATGCACAAGCCCAGGGGTGAGTGCAGCGAACCCCTGGGATTAGCGCATCAATATCCCAGAGGTTCGCTGCGCTCACCCCTGGGCTTGCGAGGATTTTCATGCACGGCACGACGCCATTACTCACGGCACTCAATCTGCGAAAGACCTACGTCAAGTATGCCAACCGCATCGAGGTGCTGCGCGGACTCGACATCGAGGTTGCCGAGGGCGAGTTCCTCTCCGTCATCGGCAATTCCGGTTCGGGCAAGAGCACAATGCTGCACCTGCTCGGAACGCTCGACACGCCGGACGACGGCTGCATCCACCTCGAAGGACGCCGCATCGACAATCTGCCGACGCGCGATCGAGACGCGCTGCGCAATCGCACGTTTGGCTTCATCTTTCAGTTCTACCATCTTCTCCCGGAGTTAAACGTCCTGGAGAATGTGCTCGCGCCGGCGATGATCACGCATTCGTTCTGGAGCTGGTGGCGGAAGAAAACGGAACTCCGCAAGCATGCCGCGGAAATGCTCGACAAGGTCGGTCTCGGCCATCGGCTGACGCACCATCCGAAAGAGCTCTCCGGCGGCGAAATGCAGCGTGCCGCCATCGCGCGGGCGCTCATCAATCGCCCGCGGATTCTGCTTGCCGACGAGCCGACGGGGAATCTCGACCTCGCCAATGGCCAGCACATCATGAAGCTTCTGCGCGAGCTGAATCAATTCGAGGACCTGACGATCGTCATGGTGACACACAATCTCGATCTCGTTCACGACACTGACCGCATGGTCAAGATCGTCGATGGCCGGATGGAGGGGCAGGAACAGCGGCAGGCGCCGCCGATGGTCGCGACGGGTGTTTAAAATAATTCCGTTCGGGGACGGCAAGCTGAGCGCTAAGCCGCAAGCGGAAACACGCGAAATTTGATATGATTTCGGTATTGGACAAACCACCATTTACCGGGATTCATTGCATGTCCGCGACACCCAAAGTCTTCATCAACGGCAAGTTCTACGACAAACCCGATGCCAAGGTCAGCGTCTACGATCACGCACTCCTCTACGGGGACGGCGTCTTCGAAGGTATCCGTATCTACTCCGGCAAGGCGTTCAAGCTCAAAGAACACGTCGCACGATTGTTCGATAGTGCGCGCAGCATCAAGCTAGAAATCCCGCTGAGCCAGGACGCGATGGTCAAGGCGATCAACGACACGATTGCCATCAACAAGAAAGTCGACGGCTACTGCCGACCGATCGTCACGCGCGGCGCCGGGTCGCTCGGGCTGGATCCTCGCCGCTGTTCCGATCCGCAGGTGATCGTGATCGTGGACGACATCACGATGTATCCGCCGGAGTTGTACGAAAACGGCATGGAAATCGCGACGGTTTCGACGATCCGCAATCACCCGAACGCGCTCAATCCGCGCATCAAATCGCTCAACTATCTCAACAACATCATGGCGAAGATGGAAGGCATTCAGGCGGGTTGCCTCGAATCGCTGATGCTCAACCACAAGGGCGAAATCGCCGAGTGCTCGGGCGACAATATCTTCCTGATCAAAGGCGGCGTCATTCGCACGCCGTCGATCGACGCGGGCATCCTCGAAGGCATCACGCGCAATACCGTAATCGAACTCGCACGCAAAAAGGGCTACACCGTCGAAGAACTCGGCCTGACCCGGCACGATGTCTTCATCGCCGACGAGTGTTTCCTCACGGGCACGGCGGCCGAGGTCATCGCGGTGACCAAGTGCGACGCGCGAGTCATCGGCAGCGGCAAGCCGGGTCCCATCACACGCGAGCTGCGTGAAGCGTTCTTCAAACTGGTGCGTGAGTAGAGTTTAGTATCTTGCGAAGAATAACTTCCCGATTTGCGCTTGCCGCTTGCGGCTTAGCGCTCAACAGGGCACCATGCTGAGCACTAAGCCGCAAGCGGCAGACACGGAAGTTATTTTTCAAGCATCCCTTAGCCGCTCGCATCGGCGAGCGCGATTTTGTCTTTGCCAATGTGCGAACCCCATTAGGGAACCGTGGATCATGTTGCACGTAATCAGTGAGGTCGGCTGGGAAAGGATGGTGACTGCTGTGGAGAAAGTACGAGATCGACTACGTCGAGCAGTACGTGCACTTGAGGAGGCCGGGATCGCCTATGCCATTATTGGCGGAAATGCCGTCGCTGCCCATGTGAGCGAGGTTGACGAGGCCGCAGTTAGGAATACACAGGATGTGGATATCTTGCTTCGACGAGCCGACCTTGAGGCTGCAAAGGCGGCACTCGCCCGGAGCGGGTTTCGCTACCGTCACGCAGCAAGTATCGACATGTTTCTGGATGGTGACGATGGGAAGGCTCGAAATGCCGTGCATGTCATATTTGCCAACGAGAAAGTTCGGCCAGAATACGAGTTGCCCGCACCCGATATTAGCGAAACTCGACAAACCGCAACGGGCACATGCTTGAGTCTTGAAGCCTTGCTACGCATGAAGCTCACTTCATTTCGAGACAAGGACCGAACTCACGTTCGCGACATGATCGACGTCGGACTGATCGATGCCGCCTGGCTGCCGAAGTTGCCTGAGTCGCTTTCTCAACGTTTGAAGTTACTTCTGGATACGCCGGAGGGATAGGCCGGCCTAGTCGCGATCTCATTTGATTCTACCATGATCCTCGAAGGCATCGTCACCACGCAGTCCGCCGCGGGCGAGATTAACATCGCCCCGATGGGACCGCGCGTCGATGCCGAGAAGAAGCGATTCCTGCTTCGGCCATTCAATACCTCCACGACCTACCGCAATTTGCGCGAGCATGGCGAAGGCGTGCTGCACGTGACGGACGACGTGCTGCTGCTCGCCAAGGCCGCGCTCGGGCGTCTCGATCCGCTGCCGCCGCTGGTTCCCGCGCGAACGGTATGCGGTTGGGTCCTGGCGGATGCGTGCCGATGCTATGAGTTCCGCGTGTTATCGATTGATGATTCCACCGAACGGGTCAGCATCGATGTCGAGGTGGTTGATTCGCGCGTTTTTCGCGATTTTTTCGGCTTCAATCGCGCCAAGCATGCCGTCGTCGAGGCGGCAATTCTGGCGACGCGCGTGCACCTTTTGCCACGCGATGAGATCGTTGCCGAGGTTGCGCGACTTGGCGTGATCGTGCAAAAAACCGCAGGGGAGCAAGAGCGTCAAGCGTTCGCGTTTTTGCAGCAGCAGGTTGGTTTGCTCCTTTCATCCCAAACGAATGGCGGGGGCGGGGGCGGTTCCCCCTCACCCCCGGCCCCTCTCCCAGAGGGAGAGGGGAGAAATGCGAATGTGGCCGCTTTCCCGCCGGGCGAGAAGCGCGACACACGAGGGATTCGCGTTCGCGCCGCCAGCCGATTGCATTTCGGTTTGCTGAATTTGGGAGGCTGCGGCGCCGACTTGCCCCAGCGGCGAATGTTTGGCGGCGTCGGATTGATGGTCGATCTTCCGGGCCTGGAGGTATGCGTCCGCAAGGCGAATCGGTTCAGTGCTGAAGGTTTGCTCGCGGATCGGGCGGACCAGTTTGGCGAGCGCTTTTCCGTGAGTGCCGGCATAGTGCTGCCAGTTCACGTGGAGGTGATTCACGCACCTCCGGACCATGTCGGGCTGGGCACGGGCACGCAACTGGGGCTCGCCGTCGCGCGCGGTATTGCCGAACTCGCGGGATTGCAGCACGATGCGGTCTCGCTCGCTCGCCACGTTGGCCGCGGAGCACGCTCGGCAATCGGAGTGCATGGGTTCGAACATGGCGGATTTCTGGTCGAAGCGGGCAAATTCACCGAGGCTGACATCTCTCCGCTCGTCGGCCGATGGGACTTCCCGGAAGACTGGCGTGTGCTGCTCGTCATTCCGAGGCATTTAAAAGGCACGCATGGTTCGCACGAACTGGCTGCGTTCGCCGATCTTCAACGGCAATCATCGGCGCCTCATTCCGCGGACGCCATGAGCAGCCTGGTGTTACTTGGCATGATCCCCGCCTTGCTGGATCGGGACCTGGACCAATTCGGCGAAGCGCTCCACGAATACAATCGCAAAGCAGGCGAGCTGTTTTTCCAGGCTCAGAACGGGATCTACGCCGATCCATGGATCGCCCATGCCGTGGACGAAATCCGTAGGCTCGGCGTGAGAGGCGTCGGCCAAAGCTCGTGGGGCCCAGCTGTATTCGCGATCGTTCATCATGCGGAAGCGGATCGCCTGGCGAACGAACTCGCCCGGCTGCTTGACCCGTCCGAAGTCATCGCCGCACGCGGCTGCAATCGCGGAGCAGAGGTGTCATCGACCTCGTGAAGACCTAAATCGTCACTCCGCCAATCGAGCATCCAGCGAAGCGCGACAGACGACGAATGCGATCTCACGTATAATAATGATGGGGTTCATCGCCGCGACACTTTCTCTACCCGAGCTGCCAGACTCATGCAAGAATTGCATCACGAATGCGGGATCGCAGCCATCTATCATCTTGAAAGTCCGACGCCGTCCAAGTTGGTGCCGAAAGAGGGGCCGGAACAGGTTTCGCGCCTCATGCCGAGAATGCTGCTGGATTTGCAAAACCGCGGTCAGCTGGCGGCCGGCATGACGACGTTCGACCCGAATCGCGAGAGCGTGCTCAGCACCTACAAACAGATCGGCACGGTGATCGAGGCGTTTCGGCTTAACCATCCGGCGAAGTTCGCGAACATCATGACCGCGCACGCCGGCCGGGCCGCCATCGGGCATGTTCGCTACGCCACCTGCGGCAAGAACGACCGCGACCACGCCCAGCCCTTCGAACGCTACCACGGGCGAAAATGGAAATGGTATGCGATGGCCTTCAATGGCCAAATCACCAACTACTCCGATCTCAAATCCGAACTTCTCAACAAACAAGATTATTACCTGATGCGTGATCTCGATACCGAGGTCATCATGCACTACCTGAGCTACGAACTTCGCGGCGATGATCGGCCCGATCTCGTGCAGGTATTCAAGAATCTGAGCCAAAAATTCGACGGGGCGTACAACCTCGTATTCATGAACGGCATGGGCGACATGGCCGTGGTGCGCGATCCGCTGGGATTCCGCCCGTTGTGCTATGCGATCGACGGGCCGATGTTCGCCGCCGCCAGTGAAAGCGTCGCGCTATCCAATCTTGGCTTCACGACGATCAAGACGCTTCAGCCAGGTGAGATGGTTTTGATTCAGGATAACAAGATCCAGGTTCACCGCTTTGCAGAGCCGAAATCGCGCACCGCACATTGTTTCTTCGAGTGGATCTATTTCGCCAATGTCGCGAGCACGCTGGACGAACGCAGCGTGTATCTCTCGCGGGCGGCGCTTGGCAAGGAACTGGCGATCCAGGAACATCGGCTCGGCATCATCAAGCCCGACTACAACACGGTCGTCGTGCCGGTTCCGGATACGGGCAAGGCCGCCGCCGATGCAATGGCGTTCGAGCTTGGCATTCCCGCCGTCGAGGGCTTGATGCGCAATCGCCATATCGGGCGAACGTTCATCGAAGGAAGCAATCGAGCCGACCGCGTGCGGATGAAATTTTCGCCCTTGCGCGAGGTGCTGGAAGGTCGCCGCGTCATTCTCGTGGAGGATTCGATCGTCCGCAGCACGACGCTTCAGTCACTGCTCTCGCTGATTCGCGAGCGCGGCGGCGCGAAGGAGATTCACGTCCGTGTCGCCTGTCCGCCGATTGTTGCTCCGTGCTTCTATGGCATCGATATGTCTACCGTCGCCGAGTTGTACGCGCCGAGATTCATGAGCGGCAAGATCATCACCGTCGAGGAGCAAGAAGCGATGGCTCGCGAACTCGAAGCCGACAGCTTGTTCTATCTCCCGCTTGACGCGATCGCCCGTTGCATTCGTTTGCCGGCCGAGCGTCTGTGCCGAGCGTGCATTACCGGCGAATACCCATCCGAGGCAGGCGAGCGCATGTACCAGATCGCGCTGCGTAATCACGACGAAGACGGCGCGGCTATGGGGCGGACGTATGAATCGGGGACTGGGTGCAGCTGAGGTGAAAATTGAACGGCGCTGTTTTGGCCCAAATTTCGATTGCGAGGATACGACTTAAACTCGCTTTCTCCATCGGCGCTGATAACGTTTCCCGTGTATGATTGCAATCACATTCACTTGATCTTCACGTACTACGTAGTAGATGCAATAGGGAAACCGCTTGACAACGGTTCGGCGGGCGTCCTTGAAGACGATGGCATGCGCTTTCGGAAAATTACGCAGAGCGTCGAGTTGCTCTCGAACACATTCAGCAAATTCATCGCCGAGGCCAATTTTCTTTTCTTCATAGTAGTCAAACGCGTCATCGAACTCCTGTTGAGCCTCAGCCGAAATGGCAAGCTTCCAGGTCATCGCCCGTGCCTCGCTCTCGCCTTTGCCAGCATGTCCTCGAATGAAATGCCTGAGGCGGGATTGGCGTCCATTAATGCAATTCTTCGTTCGAGTTCATTCTGTTCGTTCTCCGAGAGATCGAAATCGTTCTCGAGTACCGGCAGGCCGTCTTGAATCTCGTGAACCAAGCGGAGCTGATCAGTAATTGGCCAAGATCGGACTGCGTCCAGAATTGATTGATATCCCATGATGTATCACTCCACAAAAAAAGCCCGATGACTTGGTAAGCCATCGAGCTATTATTTTATCAGAAACCCGCCATAAATGGCGGGCTATATGAGCAGGGGTTTACAGCAACTCGGTGACCGGTTCGCGGTCGTCGAGGATGTACATCGGACGGCCAGAGCCGTTTGCGAAGGTCATCGACGGGTCGATGCCCATCGCGCGGTAGAGCGTGCTGAGAACCTGCGAAGCCGTGTACCGGCGATCGCGCGGGTATTCGCCGCGAGCGCTGGAGGAACCGATCGCCTGGCCCATGCGGAGTCCGCCGCCAGCGACCATTGCCGACATGACAGGGGCCCAGTGATCGCGACCGCCGCCCATGCCGTTGTTGAGGCGAGGCGTACGACCGAATTCACCCCAGACGATGACGACGGTGTCGCGATCCATGCCGCGATCGTGCAGGTCTTGCACGAGGTTGGCAACGCCGCGATCGAGTTCCGGAAGCTGACGACGAAGCGTCGTGAAGTTGCCCGAGTGCGTGTCCCAGCCGCCGTAAGCGAGGGTTACGCAGCCGACGCCGGCTTCAACGAGACGGCGAGCCGTCAGGAAGGATTCGAGGCCGCGATAACGATCGCGGGTGCGGGCGTCTTCGCTGCTGACGTCGAGGGCGCGACGGGTGGCGCCGGAGGCGACCATGTCGAAGGCGCGTTGAGCAAACGCGTCCATGCCGCGCATCGTGCCGGTCTGATCGACCTCACGACGAACGGAATCGAAATTCTCGAGCAGGCCGCGACGGTCGCCGCTGCGGTCCATCGAGATGCCATTCGGAAGTTGGAGATTCGACAGACCTTGACCGCTCGGTGTGAACGCGCGATGCGCGACGCCGAGGTAGCCAGGTTCGCTGCCGATCGACATGCCGCGAAGGCTGACGAAAGGAGGAATGTCGGCGTTCGAGTTGCTGCGGACGCGTGACATGACCGAGCCGAACGACGGGTGATGAGCCACGCGATTGGTGTTCTCGCTGTAGCCGGTCATGACGAGGCTGTCGGAGTGCTCATCGACGGAAACGATCGAACGGATCGTCGAGAGCTTGTCGAACATGCGTGCCTGGCGCGGGAAATATTCGCTGATCTGCACGCCGTTGACGTTCGTCTGAATCGGGCGGAATTCGCCGCGATATTCAACCGGAGCCTCCGGCTTGAGGTCGTACATGTCCATGTGCGACGGACCGCCGGGCAGGTAGATCATGATCGCAGACTTCGTCGGCGTCGGAGCGGCGACGGTAGGATTGGCCTGGGCCTTGGCTCGAAGCATGTCAGCCAGCGTTAGACCAGCGCCGAACGCGCCGATCTTCATGAACCCACGACGATTCATGCCGTCGCAGAAATTCAACTTGGATCCGATCAGGTTCAACATAACTCCCCCCCAAAAGTGTGGAAAGCGGAAATACAAATCTCCGTCAATATATTGTGTCTTAGGTTTGGCAACAAGACAAATTTTCTTTTCAGACGAAAATGTGGCAACAGGGCAAAATGTGGGCAGGCCCTACGGGTCCCGTAATCTGGTCAAGCCAGGAAAACGCGCCTGAGTGACGGGAGTTGGTTGATGTTCTCGGAGAAAACACTCGCATTCGCGCTCTCCGTCAAACAGCCATGGGCTGGATTGATCGTCGCTGGCGTCAAATCGATCGAGGTCCGGCGCTGGCCAACCGCCCGGCGTGGGCGCATCCTGATCCATGCCGCACGGATTCCGGATCCGCGTGAGGAGGCTTCCAAACATATTTCCGACGAAACCCGCCCCTTGACCCAGCTGTATGGCGGCATCATCGGCGCCGTCGAGCTGATCGAATGCCGGCGATACTCCGACAGCAGCGGCTTTCTAGTAGACTGGGAACGACACCGCAACGAGCCTGCCTGGTTCGAGCCGGCAGGCCTTTACGGTTTCGTGTTCGAGAATCCCACAGTCCTGCCTTTTCAGGAATGCCCCGGCTGGTTTCGCTTCTTTTCTGTGCCAGAGCCGGAGAAATTGAATCCACAATGACGCAACTTCTGGTAAGCGTGCGTTCCGCCGACGAGGCGTTGACAGCGATCGAGGGCGGCGCCGATCTAATCGACGTCAAAGAGCCCGCCAACGGTTCGCTGGGCCGCGCCGATGATGCAGCGATCCACGCTATTATCCGTGCCGTCGGAGGACGCCGCCCCATGAGTGCCGCGCTCGGTGAATGGATCGACGGCGAAAGTGACCTGCGCATTCCGTCTCTGGCGTACGTCAAATGGGGTCTGGCAGGCTGTGCCGGGAACGGCGACTGGCGGCCCGCGATGGAAGCTGGTTTGCGGCGAACCGATGCTCCAAAACTCGTTCTCGTAGCCTATGCCGATTGGCAATGCGCCCAGGCGCCGAGCGTTGACGACGTGTTCGAACTCGCATGCTCCCATCCCGGCGGAGTCATGCTGATCGATACCTGTTGCAAAGAGCACGCAAATGGGCGTCGGCCGTCTCTGCTCGATTGGTTGTCCGTGCGTGAGATTCGGCGATTGTGCGGCGTCGCGCGGGAATTCGATGTTCGCATCGCCCTGGCCGGGTCGCTCGGAGTCGAAGAAATCGCGACGCTAATCGATGTGCAGCCCGACTGGTTCGCCGTGCGCGGCGCCGCATGTGGTTCTGGCGATCGTGGCAACGATATCGAGGCGTGTAAAGTCAGGGCCCTGGCGGAACTGATTCGTACGAGCGCTCCGCTTGCCACCGCCGCAAGTTGACGACGCGGATACCCAAACTCGCGGGTGCTGCCTGCATTGCCGTCGCGAAATACTTGTCCACGATCCCGGTTTCGCTTGCTTCCGGCCAACTGGTAAAAGACGAGTCCGTCGATTTGAACAGCGTCAATTCTTGCGCATTCAACAGAATCGCAATTCTTAGCGCGAGCGAATCACTTGTGACATCCCAGTGGTGCGGAAAATGGTCCGCATTTGCTTCGTCAGCTTTGAGGATCGGCATCGGATCGAGCACTCCGACGCCGCGCCAGCTCTCGGCAATGCGCGGCTCTTCAATCAGCTGAGCTTCGGGAAGAATTGCTGTCAAGAGTCGAGCGTTGAGGGAAAGCGCACGAATCGCCAGCCAATGCGATTCTTCAGTTCCGAGATGAAAGGTCTGATCGAAGGCGCGTATCGCATCCGCCGTCGCACCGCCTCCGGGAATGATCACGATTCCATCTGTGTCGGGAGGCCCGGTCAAAAAAGCACGCAAAGCCGCGGGCAAGAGCGGCCAATCGTACAGACTGCCTCCGACTTTCATGACGTACAACATCAACGCTCCGATATCGAAATCACAAGTCCGATGGTTCGTCTGCTTCGGCAGCCAGCAACGCCACGGCGTAGGCACATGCCGCGACGGATAGCGATGGCCCCAGCACGTCGCTCAAAGGCGTGATGGGCGCCGCGTTCTGGTGCGATCGAGCGATCGCGGACCGCGCCAGAATCTCGCCCGAACCGGCGATGACAACGCGCTCCACTGCAGGACGAGCGGCGCACACCCTGTCAATGGCCGACGAGACTCGCGACCATTGAATCTCGAGCGCCTGCCGCGCCAAATTCTGGGCCGTCGAGGCCGAAACCGATTCGCCATCGCCACAGATCATCCGAGACATTCGAGCGTGGGCGTGAATCACGGTGGCGTCGCGGCCGTCGGCAGTATCGGTGTCGCCGGGCCGTTCCGGGATCGATCCGAGTAATAAGTAGGCGTCGTCGATCGTGGCGAAAAACTCGGCAGCCACGCCGTCCACGAGGGCACAAATCGGAGTCCGCCGAACGCCCGTGTACACAAGCTCGCTGGACGCCAGCCGTTCGGAATCCGTGAAACCGCGAGGTTCGGGTAAACCTTTCCGAATAAATAGTATGTCGGTTGTCGTCGAACCGGCATCCACGAAAAGGGCGTTCTCGCGAGGGAATAGTTTTCCGACCAAATGTGCCGACGCCAACCAGTTCGCGGCGGCAAGTTGCAGCGGCTCTATCCGCGCGGCATCGAAATCGACAAAGCCTCCGCCGATAGACCAGAATACGATTCGCGAATGTGGAAACGCCTCACGCACACTTTTCACAATCGCATCAACACCCTCGCGCTTGGTCGCGAAACAATCGCAAAGCTCGCCGGTCATCGTGACCGCTACCTCATCGAACGCGGGCAACACGCTGGCAAGCTGCGTCAACTCTTTCGTCAATCCATCGGGATGCCGCCAAAGCGCAAACGCCTTGGTGTGAGCCAGGCCATCGGTATGCGCCGCCTTCAAGTTGGCTCCGCCGATATCCAGGCCGAGAATTCGCTTGTGCATTTTGTCTATGTTATGGCGCGCTCGACCTGATCCTGTGCATGTGCGAGATGAGCCGCGCCGACTTGAATCGAATCTGCCTGGACACGTGGTATTTCGCTTCATCTCAGCAAATTTTGACAGTTGCGTAGTGACTGCAGGTGTGGAAGCTTTTACGCATTATGATTGGCAAGAAGATGATGGAAGTAGGTGGAGTAGCGAGTTTTAGTCAGTTGCGATGCGCGCGTTGTCGAGTTTAAGGGTAGATACGAAATCAACACGTGATTGTTTGATTTCAGGTCGAATGTGCGACATAGAATTAAGTAACTCTCATTTATCACGCCATCAACTGTTTCATTCGGCAACAGGCGCGTGATCGAGAGGGTGAGAAAACAGGGAAGAATTATGTATCGATACAGCCTCATATTAGTCGCCATGCTAGGAGTGATCGGACAATCTCATGCCCAGAGTTGGGCGGACGGGATGTTCGACGAACTCTCCCGCGATTTCGGTTCCGTGCCGCGCGGGCAAATCCTCATGCATCCGTTTCGAATCGTGAACAACACGAAGAACGCGGTGCACATCGCCAACGTGCGCGTCTCGTGCGGTATCTGCTCGTCGGCCCGGGCGCTGCAAACCTACCTTCAGCCCGGACAGGAAACCGCCATCATCGCCACGATGGACACCAATCGCTTCATCGGCACGAAAACCATCACCATCTTTGTGACCTTCGATCAGCCCCGGCTTGAGGAAGTCCGCCTATGGATCCAATCCAACAGCCGCGAGGATGTCACCTTCAGCCCGAACGACGGCATCGGCTTCGGCCGAGTCAAACGCGGCGCCAAGCCGGAAAGCTCGATGACGATCACCTTCATCGGCGGCATTCAGACCAACGTCACCGAGATCACGAGCGAAAGCAACTACGTTCAGCCCTCCATCAAGCAAGTGCAAAGCCCGAACGGCCAAACGGCCTACATCGTCAGCGCCAAGCTGCGTGAAGACACGCCCGCCGGGAAATGGTACACGGACCTCTGGCTGAAGACCAACAACGCCAACATGGCCAAGCTGCGCGTGCCCGTCACCGTCGAAGTCGAAGCGCCGCTCAGCGTCAACCCGAGCATCGTCTCGCTGGGCGAAGTCAAAGCCGGCGCCGAGACCGATCGCAAGGTCATGATCCGCGGCGTGCGGCCATTCCGCATCCTCAGCATTACCGGCACCGACAGCCAGCTACAGGTACGCCAGACCAACAACGATAGCAAAGCCGTCCAAGTGCTGACTGTCACGGTCAACCCGCGCGACGTCGGCACGATTCGCCGTAATATCGAAGTCGTCACCGACCTGAAATCGGGCGGCGAACGCATCACCTTTCAGGCCGTCGCCGATGTGATCAAATAGTCGAGTAATCGATCAGTCTTTGGATGAAGCGGTTGAACGTGCCGTAGCGGTGCGATCAGCCGCTTCTTGCATGCGCGATCCTTCAAAAATGATTCGGCACGATATTCAGCCGGCCGCTCCCTTTCAGAAATCGGATTTTACAATGGCGTCTCGAGCACGCCTCCGATATGCTTGCCCATGAGTCATTATCACTCAGGGAGCCTGCCGAATGCGTCCTATGCTGGTGTGCGTGAACATTCTTACCTTCGTTGCAACTCTTGCTATCCTTCCGGGATGCGGGAGCAAGGAAGCGGTAACCTTCAACGATAACCTCGTCCGGTCTCTACAGCGTCTCTCCTCTGCGGGGCAGAATTTCGGCGAGTCGATCAAGCCCGTCCTTCAAGGGCAAAATCCAAACGTTCAGGAGGTGCGTCGAACCCAAAAAGAAGCCGCCGATGTCTTGGCGTCCGTAAAGGCCGACATGAAAACCTGGAGTATTCCTCCGCGTGAAAGTGCCCAGAATCTCTATCAGAGTTTCGCGAATGTCATGACCATTCAGGAAGAAGCCATCGGGCATTTCGGCGAGATTGTAAAAATCTGTGAAGATCCCAAAAAATCCAACCAGATGAGAGCCGATCAAATATCTCAGACCATACGAAAATTCGAGGACCACGAAAAAGTTGCCATCATGGATCTACAGGCGAAGCAAAAGGTGTTCGCCAAGGACCACAACATCAAGCTCATCGTGAAATGATTGACGGTCGTGACATGCCGAGTGAACTCGATTTATCGAGGAATTGACTTTACCTGAAAATCGACATTCTCGTGTTTGCCGACGGTCACTTCCATCTTGAGCGTGGTTCGTTCGTTGAATTCCTCGGCAATCATTGCCTCTCTGGCGGCAGTCCCCATGACCGGATCTGGTATTGCCGTCGGGCGCGAGGCTTTGATTTGAATTCGTTTGGAACCAGCCAGCATCTTTATGGAGTACTTTCCGTTGACGATTTTCTCGGCAACGGGAGTCTTGCTGTTATCCACTTCCTGGAAAATGATCTCGCCGCTCTCGAGCACCTGTCCGTCCACATAAACGGTTCCCGACACCTCGGCCATCGGTGAACTACATGCCGCGAACGTCAATGGCAGCGATATCGCGACAAATGCGGTCAGGAGTTGTTTCATCTGGATTTCCCGAATACCGAGGCGATTGCCTGGGGCCTCTGAACTTCAGTCGGTATTGACTGTCTCGTTCCCGGCGCGTGTTCCGAGCGCCAACCAAGCGGCTGGATTGATGGTGTTGGCGAAAAATCGAACGGTTCCATCCGCCAGGCCTGCGTTGACTCCGCCGCCATGATGGCTTCGCGCCAGCGCATAGGCATTGGTGGTGGATTGCGAGGCACAAGGCGCATATGGAAGCGCCAGGCAGTAACCTTGAACATTGTCGCCGACTGTCGAATTGGGTGGAAAGATCGTCGAGAACGCCGTACCGGCGTGAATCGAGTTCCAAATTCGGCCGCGCACGTCGTGTTGACTTGTCGTGTCGGGTGACATGATCAGTTCGCTCGTCATTAGTGTGTTGGATGTTCCGTCGGTGATTTCAACCATCTTTACCGCCGACCTGCCGAAGAAAATACCATCGAGCTTGAGGCCCTTCGGGTCTGCCGTCGGAGTCGCGTATCCGCTGCCAATGCAAACAACGATGTTCACATGCGTACCCTGACTGTTGCCTGTAACGGCGCCAAATTTATCGCGATTCGGGTCTGAGGGACAAAGCAATGCAGGCATCGAAATCTGGGCAAAACTCGCGAAACAGGTATGGCTTGCCGTCGGCGCCTTCAGGAAAGCTGCCAATTGCTCCGACATTGGAACCTGATCGATATAGGGCAAGAGAAACCCGATCCAGCAACTCCGGTTCGCGTCTTGCACCGCCGGGTCGCTGTACCACGCCGAGTTGAAAAAGCCCATCGGCTGTGCCGGCGGAAACTTTTTGTTTGCGTCGTGGTAGCCATGCATACCGATCCCGACTTGTTTCATGTTGTTCGTACACTGCAGTCGGGCCGCCGCCTCGCGAACCTTCTGCACCGCGGGCACGAGCAACGCGATCAAGATGGCAATAATGGCAATCACCACGAGCAATTCGATAAGCGTGAAACCATTTCGCCTGATTTTCTGCACGGAAAACTCCAGAAAAAAAATTTGATGAAACGAATAATAGTTGATTGTACTGGGTGCAACGATACCATGTCAATCGGCCCGACTCCGTTTGAATGTGTCCTCGCCGAAGGTCATGAATTTTCCAACCGAGCTACGACCACCATGAAAATCACCAAGATCGAGACCCACGTCTGCCACGCGCGCATGCGCAACTGGATCTTCGTCAAGGTCGTCACCGATCAAGACGGACTCTTTGGCTGGGGCGAGGCGACCCTCGAATGGCATACGCGCGGCGTCGTCGGCGCCATCGAAGACCTCAGTCAGCTTCTCATCGGCGAAGACCCGACGCGGCCCGAGCACCTCTGGCAGATGATGTTTCGCCAGCATTTTTGGCACGGCTCGGGAATCATCCGCGCCACCGCTATCGCAGGGATCGACATCGCGCTTTGGGACATCCTGGGCAAAGTCGCGGGATTGCCTTGCTCGAAGCTGTTCGGAGGACCGGTGCGCGATTTCGTTCGCACCTACTGTCATCTCGGCGGCGGACGAATGGAGGACTTTTACGAAACCGCTGTCGACGAAGCCAAACGCTTCGGCGATCTCGCACGCCAGGCTGTCGCCGACGGGTTTACGGCATTCAAGTCGATGGCCGTCCCGCCGACGCAACCGATCGAGGGCTTGAAGCCGATCCGTGCTGCCGAGGCGGCGGTAAAGGCGATGCGCGAGGCGGTCGGCGAATCGATCGACATCATGGTCGATTGCCATGCTCGGCCATCACCGGCGATGGGGCTGAAGTTTGCTCACGCCCTGGAACCGTACGGATTGTACTTCCTCGAAGAGCCGTGCTGGCCGGAAAGCGTGGATGGCCTGGCCGCGATCAACGCCGCCGTCTCGACGCCGATCGCGACCGGCGAGCGCGTGACGAATCTCGCTTCATTCCGCGATCTGTTCAACGCGCGTGCTTGCGAAATCTGCCAGCTCGATTTGACGCATTGCGGAGGCTTCACCGAGGCACGCCGCATCGCCGCCCTGGCCGAGGCGCATCGCATCGCCCTGGCGCCGCACAACCCGCAGGGGCCTGTCAGCACGGCGGCGTCGCTGGAGTTCGGCTTCTCGCAGCCGAGTTACATCATCTGCGAAACCGTCCACGCCGACGTGCCCTGGCGGCAAGATGTCGTGCAGGAGGGCTTCACCGTCGAGAAGGCGGGACGCATCGTCAGGCCGAACATGAAACCGGGCCTGGGCATCACGATCAACGAGGCCGAGGTAAAGAAACACCCGTTCCAACAAGAATTGTTGCAACGGGTGAATTACAAAGACGGCAGCGTGGGGGATTGGTAAGAGATTTCAAGCCCAAGGGTGAGGTACTCCGAACCCTTGGGATCGGCGACTATCATCCCAGGGGTTCGATGACGCTCATCCCTGGGCTTGCATTTCACTTCTTCCCAATGCAGAACAGGAAGTTATTCGTCCGAATAAACAACTGCCCCTGCGACACCGCGGGTGACGAGTAGCACTCGTCGCCAAGCGGATTGCGGCTCACGACGTCGAACTTGGCGTTGGCCTTGAGCACGTAGGTGATGCCGTCGTCGTCGGTGATGTAGACATGGCCATCCGTGAGGACCGGCGAGCCGCTATGGTGCTTGCCGAGCTGCTCCATGAAAATTCGCGTGCCTTTCTGGGCGTCGAAAACCGACAGCCAGCCGAGATCGGAAATCATGTAAAAGTGCTTGTCCACCGCCAACGGCGAGGGCACATACGACGCTTTCTTTGAGATCGTTTTGGATTCATGCCACTGGATGTGCGTCTTGGTGACGTCGCCCTTGCCGTCGGGCCGAATCGTGAGATTGTGATACGTCGGGAAGCCTGCGGTCATGAAGAGCAGTCCGTCGCCGTAGACCAGCGAGGCGACGTATTGTTGCGTCGGACCGTCGATATTCCAGATCGGCGAGCCATCGTCGGGGTTGTAGCTGGTGATACCCAGCGAACCGGAAAGGACCATCTGCGTCTTTCCACCGGCTTCGACGATGAGAGGCACGCAGTAGGAACGCAGGCGGTTCGGCCGGTTGATCCGCCATTTTTCCTCGCCCGTGGTTTTGTCAAGCGCGACGATGAACGCCTCGGCGTCCTGGTCGCCGTTGATGATGACCAGGTTTTTGTGAAAGATCGGCGAACTGCTGTAGCCGTGCGTCGAATAGAATCGGCCCGGGACTTTTTCCCACACCTTGTTGCCGTCGAAATCCCATGCCGTTATGAGCATGTCGGGCACGAGGTCGGGCGAGAGCCGGCTTTTTTCGCGCGGTTTGGAAGGCGGGCCGTCGTTGTCGGTCTTTTTGCGCACGCGGACGAAGCTGGTGTAGACGAGCTTGCCGTCGCTCGCCGGCGTGGAACTGGAATAGCTGTTTAGCCGGTGTTTCGGTTCGAGGGGCGATTCGCAGACTTCGCGCTGCCAGTCGATTTTGCCGGTCTTGCGATCGAGCCGCACGAGGATGCGTTTTTGCTCTTTCAGCAAACAGCTCGTGACGAACACCTTGTCGCCAATAATAATGGGCGACGAATGGCCGATACCCGGAATCGGCGCCGCCCAGGCGATGTTCTCCATCTGCATTTCGCCGGTTTTTTTGTTCTTTACGACGCTCCATTTCGTCGGGATGTTTTTCTCCGTGGAACTGCCGTCGAGGCGCGGGCCGCGCCACGTCGGCCAATCCTCGGCGTGAACAATATTGGCGATGGAACAGAGCAAAAATAGAGTGAGGAACCGCTTCATCGACGAGATTCTCCAACAGGTGGGATTCGAGGTAGGTAAGAGAATATTACAGAGTGTCCGAGTGTTACGCAACCAGAATCCACGAGGTTCACAGCCAACGCCGCCACCAGAAGATTGCGAGAGAGATGGCTCCGCTCATGATCATCATGCCCAGCGCGATTTCGAATCCGATTTCGCTGTCGGTATCGGGCATGAGACGCTTGAAGTTCATGCCATAGATTCCCGAGATCAACGTCATCGGCATGACGATGGTCGAGATCATCGTCAAGAGTTTCATGATCTGGTTGAGATGGTTCGCTTGCGCGGATAGAAAGATCTGCATCAAGTCGCTCGCCATTTCACGCGAACTCTCGATGAGTTCGGTGAACCGCACGAGGTGGTCGTAAACGTTGCGGTAGTAGACCGTCTCGCGCTCGTCCACCAAGTGGAACTCGCCTCGCGCCAGGCGCACGAGCACCTCGCGCTCGGAGATGAGTGTTTTTCGCAACAGGATAATCTGCCGTTTGAGCCGAAGCAGTCGGCGAAAAAAAGCATGGGTCGGCTTCCTGATGATGACCGTTTCGAGTTCCTCGAGCGACAATTCAATGCGATCGAGAACCCCGGCGAATTCGTCAACCGTTCCATCGAGGATCAGGTGAAACAGGTAGTCCGGTCCGCGTTCGATCTGAGCCTCATGCCGGCCGAGGTTCGCGCGGACCAGATCAACACATTCCAGGGAATTAGCGTGGTGCGTGATGAGAACCTGATGGGTCAGCACGGCACTAAGTTGGGTCAACGTCTGCCCGCTCTCCTCTTCGTCACCGTGCGCCTTTTCGAATACTTCACGAAAATGCCGAGTCATCGGATTGACGATGACGAACAGGTAATCCGGAAATTCCTCGACCTTCGGCAAGTGAGGCAGCGCGTCAGGTTCCCGGCGCAGACGCGTCATGTCCTCGACCGTCAACGAATGAACGGGGAAGTATGCGCCAAATACCACTTGCTCTTCTTCCACCGTTGGCTTTTCCAGATCGATCCAGATCACGTCGCCCGACGCTAGTGCATCCCCCCGCAACGCGGGCAGTGATTCTGGCGGAATACGGCCGAGCGTCCTGGTTGCCTGCTTCCAGTGGAATATCGTAATCATGAAGTCTCCAAGCAAATATCCGCAATAAGTCCCGCAAACCGGGCGAGGGACTGAATCATCCGCCAAGAAGGGACTCGATGCTGGCTTTCGTAATTCTCTGCATCGTTGCAACTGCTCTCCTCAGTGCTTTTTTCTATTGGCAGGGCGTGCGTGGACGAAGGCCAGCCTTGGATCTCCCTGCCCTGAAAAGCCGATTCACGGATCAGAAATCTGCGTTGCAATCAACGTTCTTTGCAGTCGCGGCGGCGTCAGGTAAACCTCGCGGGTTGAGGTGGAAGCATTGCGACTGGTCGGAAATCGTGGTTCCGGCACGCGATCGGCAGACGGGGCAGCTGCTTATCCTGGTCGGCGTGACCATCTCATTCGAGGCGATCGAAGGCGGCGACATGGAAGGCGTCGAGGCCGTCGGGAACCTCCGCAACGCCAGCGCCGTCTTCTACTTCGACGGCGAATGGAAAACGGCCGGCCGAGTCGTGTTCAATTTGAATCCCGATGAGGCCATCGAGCATTTCAAGACACTTTACGAACGCCTTCAGGACGATTGATGCGGATTCCTTCCGTATGCTGAGGGGATCACGGATCGCTCATTTCCGCCTCGAAAGAGTGGAATAAACACCTATTCTGCGATATAATAAAGCTCCCTAATGTTTGCGGTAATTCTTAACGAGGTTTTGAACATGACGGCACAACAGCCGAAGTTGACGACGGGCGCGGACATTCTCGTGCAATGCATGGCGAATCATGGCGTGGATACGGTATTCGCCTATCCCGGCGGCGCCAGCATGCCGATCCACCAGGCGTTGACGCGGTTTCAGGATAAGATTCGCACGATTCTGCCTCGCCACGAGCAAGGCGGCGGGTTCATGGCGCAAGGCTACGCGCGTACGACAGGCCGCGTCGGCGTCTGCATCGCGACTAGCGGACCCGGCGCGACGAACTTCGTCACCTGCCTCGCTGATGCCAAGATGGATTCGGTACCCATCATCGCCATCACAGGCCAGGTAGGCACGCACGTCATCGGCACGGATGCGTTCCAGGAAACGCCGATCGTCGAAGTGTGCCGGCCGATCACGAAGTACCATTATCTCGTGCAGCGCACCGAGGATATCGCGCGCGTGATGAAGGAGGCGTTCCACATCGCCACCACCGGCAGGCCGGGGCCCGTCATTATCGACATCCCCAAGGATGTGCAGAACCGCAGCATCGTTCCCGACTACGATCCGCCGATGAATCTACCTGGCTACAAGCCAGACCGCCGGGCGACGCGCGAACAGCTTTTGCAACTCTTGGCGATGCTCCGCCAGAGCAAACGGCCCATCCTTTACGTGGGCGGCGGCGTCGTCATGGCGAATGCGGCGGCGCACCTCAAAAAGTTCGTCGAGAAAACCGGCGTCCCCGTCGCGCTCACGGTGCACGGGCTTGGATCGTTTCCCAGCAAGCACTACCTCTGCTTGCAGATGCTCGGAATGCATGGCACGATTTACTCGAACTACGCCATCAACGAGGCCGACCTCCTGCTCGCATTCGGCGTGCGATTCGACGATCGTGTCACCGGCAAGGTGAGCGAATTCGCCAAGCATGGCAAAATCGCTCACATCGACATCGATCCGTCCGAGATTAGCAAGATCAAGACGGCGACGCTGCCGATCTGTGGCGACGTCGGCCAGGCGCTGCGCGATCTTTTGCAGATCATCGAAGAAGACCCGTCGCTCGTGCCGCCGCCTTCGCAGTTTTCGGGCTGGATGGAGCAAGTCGATAAGTGGCGCGACGCCGAGCCGCTGAAATTCGCCGACCGCGATGACGCCATCGTACCGCAATATGCCATCCAACGGCTCTGGGAAATCGTGCGCGACCGCGGCAAGCTCAACGACACCATCGTCACCACGGGCGTTGGCCAGCATCAGATGTGGGCGGCGCAGTATTGGCATTTCGATACGCCGCGAACCTGGTTCACATCGGGCGGCCTGGGAACCATGGGATTCGGCCTGCCCGGCGCCATGGGCGCCCAGGTCGCGCATCCATTGAAAACCGTCATTGATATCGACGGCGACGGCAGCTTCCTCATGAACGTGCAAGAACTCGCGACGGCTTACACCGAGAAAATCCCTGTCAAAGTGCTGTTGCTCAACAATCAACACCTGGGCATGGTGATGCAGTGGGAGGATCGCTTTTACGAAAGCAACCGCGCTCACACCTACCTCGGCGCCGGCTTCCAGAGCGAGCCGTATCCCGACTTCGTGACCATCGCCAAGGGCTTCAAATGCCAGGCGAACTCGATCATCCGCAAAGAGGACCTCGATGACGCCTTGCGCGAGATGCTCGACGCAAAACTTCCATACGTGCTGAACGTGAACGTGCCGTACCAGGAACACGTGCTGCCAATGATACCCGGCGGCATGACGGTAAAGGATATGATCAAGGCATAGTGATTTGCGAAAAACACCTCCCGATGTTTCTCTGCCGCTTGCGGCTTAGCGCTCAGCAGGGCGCCCTGCTGAGCGCTAAGCCGCAAGCGGCATAACACTTGAGACAGTTCAACCCTCTCATAGTGGCGTTCGATTAGGAATTAATCCGAAGCAATAGTCGCATTTTGATCGTCCTCCCCAGGCGGGTCGGCGACCGATGTCGGTTCGGGCGGCACAATCGGGCCGCGCCGCCACACGATGAATCCCAAAATCGTAGCCGCGATCATCATCGCAATGCTGACGTTCTGCGACAGCGTCAAGCCGAACGCGACCGGGTCGGTGTCGGTGCGGAGCATTTCGTTGAGATAGCGGTGGATGGCATAGGCGAACATGAAGTAGACCAGGAGTTCGCCGTCGCGCCGTTTGAACGGATGGTACGAGACCAAGAAGCCAAGCAGCAGCAACATACTGATCGTCTCGTAGATTTGCGTCGGATTGACGCCGATGCTGCGAGGAATAAACGGTGTGAGGGTCACATTTTCGCCGCCCCGCCTCACTTCCAGTGCCAGCGTGCCATCCTTGTTGGCAGCTTCCGCAATCTGCTGCGGGAAGAGCATCGGCTTCCCATTGACGGCAACGATCTCATCGCCTGCCTTCAAGCCGACGCTCTCGGCATCGGCGCCCGGTTCGACGGCCTCGATAATAAGAGAATGTTCTTTCAGCAAAAAACCATACGGCGTCTGGTGGCCGCGATCCACCATGTCCGCCCAGGGCGCCGAGGGAATTGGGAAATGGATGGCGGGCCTACCTTCGCACGCCACGTTACCATAGCAGCAGCCGGTGAAGAGACATCCGACTCGCCCGAGCGCCACGCCCAGCGCGACCGAGACGGCGATGACGTCGAACATCTTCCAGGTCGATACGCCGTGCTTGCGCATGATGAAGTAATAATAGCTGAAGTAACCGACGATCCCGCCGAAGAGGGCGCCGTAGAGCACCAGGCCGCCGTCCCAGAGTGCGAACATTTTCTGCCAGGTCGGGAACGTTTGCCAATACTGGATCACGTAAACCACGCGCCCGCCGGCGATGCCGACGACGAACAGCCAAATGACGAGGTCCGGGATCAAAGCGGGATTGATGCCTTCGCGCCGGCACATCCGCTGCGCCAGCCAACTGCAGCCGAGGAAAGCGAAGAAAAGCATCAACCCGTACCCGTACACCGGAATGCCGAATATCGGGATGTGAAAGAGGATTTGTTGCATCGTGCGCCTTTGGTCATCCAAGCCCAGGGGTTCGCTGCGCTCATCCCTGGGCTTGTCTTTCGTTTACGGCACCTTTACCTGGTCGAATACCTTCTTCAGCAACTGCTCGGCCGTGATTTCCTCCGCGTCGGCCTCGTAGGTCACCGTCACGCGATGGCGCAGGACGTCGTATCCGATCGTCTTCACGTCTTGCGGCGTGACGTAGCTTCGGCCTTCCAGAAACGCCTGTGCCTTGGCGCCGCGCGTCAGGAAGATCGTCGCCCGCGGACTGGCGCCGTACTGGATGTAGGGTTCGATCTCAAGTCCATACTCGCGCGGCCTGCGTGTCGCATGCACGACATCGACGATGTAGCGTTTCACCTTGTCATCCAGGTAGATCGCGTCGATGGTCTTGCGCATCGCGAAAATATCTTCAGACGAGAGCACCGGTTCGACGCTGACGTCCGGTTCGATCGAGGCCATGCGGTCGAGGATCTCGAGTTCCTCGTCCTTGCTTGGGTAGCCAAGTTGCAACTTGAGCATGAAACGATCGACCTGAGCCTCTGGCAGCGGATACGTTCCTTCTTGCTCGATCGGATTCTGCGTGGCCAATACGATAAACGGCTGCTGGAGCGAATAGGTATGCTCGCCGATGGTTACTTGCTTTTCCTGCATCGCTTCCAGCAGCGCGCTCTGGACTTTTGCGGGAGCACGGTTGATTTCGTCGGCGAGCACGAAGTTGGCGAAGATTGGGCCTTGTTTGACGGTGAATTCGCCCGAGCGCGGGTTATAGATCTGCGTGCCGATGACATCCGCAGGGAGAAGGTCGGGCGTGAACTGGATTCGCTGAAAGGTCAGGTGCAATCCTTGTGCAAGCGTGCGGACGGCGAGGGTTTTCGCCAGGCCAGGCACGCCTTCGATCAACATATGCCCGCCCGTGAGCAAGCCGAGCATCAGGCGGTCGAGCAGAATGCGCTGACCGACGATCACGCGCGCGATCTGGGCGTGAAGTGGATCGAGCTTGGCGCGGACGCTTTGCACGTGGCGATTTCGTTCGTCGAGTGCGTCGGACATCGTCAATTCCAGCTCGCCGATGGATCGCGGGTTATGCACCACGATTTTTTTCGTTCAACTTTCTCCACCATTCTATAATACGTGTTCCAGAGCCAATCCGCACCGTGGCGGAGGCGAACATTCCAGCGAGGCAAAATCGAGGTGTACCATGGCGGACCCGAAACAAGAAACATCGGCGGATTTCGCCAACACGCGCGACCACGAGTACCAAGACGCGCACTACCACGACGAGGACGCGGAAATTGTTGCGGACGATGTGGGAGATGGCGTGAAGAAGACGCATGCAGCGAGTTCAAAAACGCCACGCCGCATGCCGCCCCCAAAGAAGCGGTATTTCGAGGATTGACCCTAAGCCAGGAGCGTTTGCGACTGGAAGTCAGCGAGCGTAACCCCGGCTTCAGCAGGATTACGCTCACGGAAAAATGATTAGCGCGGGCCTCCGGGCAGAATGACGATCATGACATATTCCGGACGATTCGGCGCGAGTTCAAGGTCTTCGTCCGGCCCTTTCTTCTTTTTCGCGGGCGCGACTTTCGCCAGGTAAACCTCGACAACTTGTCCCGCCTTCAGCGCGTCCGTTTCCACGGCGAAGCCGGGCAGGCCCGTCTTGTCGCGGCGTTCGTCGAGTTCTTTTTTCGTCCACTTCTTTTCAAAACCCTGGTCGTCAAATTCGACAGGTGGATAAAGCGTGCGATACTTGGCGTTCTCGCCCGCACGAAGTTCGAGTTCCTTGGTGGAATACAGCTGCGTCTGCCGTTTTGCCACATCCTGCTGGAACGTTGCCAGGCTCTTCTGGTAGTTTTGAATTGCCGTGAAACGCGCCTTGAAGTCACGCTGGGTTTGGATGGAGTACTGCTGCTTGGCCAGGTTAACAGATTGTTGGTTCTTCCACACATTGAAGTCGTAGACTTTTTTGGGATCAAGCTCTTGAATTTCGACAAACAACGAGCCTTCGGAAAGACGTTTGACCTTGGTGACGAGCTTTTGGCCATAGACGAGCTTTTCGACAGGCGTTTTCGGTTCTGGTTTCTTCTCGTCGTCCTTGTTCTTTTCCACATCCTTCTTTTCCGCTTTTTTCTCATCCTGAGCATTCAAGGCCGGCATCACGAGAACGACGACCGCAAAGAAACCAAGAATAGCGCCGATGTTTTTTTTCATGGTAGTCACCTGCAAAAAAGTGCGTTCCCCACATTAACGATAGTTTAACTGCAGTGACAGGAAAACACAACCGCTCTGGGGGATTTTTTTTGAATCAGATGCCAGTTACCAATCACGAAACGTCGAAATGGGGAAGCAGGAAATGATAATTCCCGTCACCTCGTCGAAACGCAAGGCACGGTTCCAGGATGAATCAATTTCCCGTAGCGATCAGGCCGCTTTTTGGAGTTGCGATGCGTCGTTCAGATAGGATTGAATAATCTGTTTCGCAGGCCCCATGGCGTGAATGCGGCCATGATGAAGCCAAATGACGCTGGTGCAGAATTCTTTGAGAAAGCTGAGGTCGTGGCCTACCATCACCACGATGCGGGCCGTCTGCAGCAGAGTGCGCATACGGGCCTCGGCCTTTTTCTGGAAAAGCATGTCGCCGGTCGAAAACACCTCGTCGATCAGCAGGATTTCCGGCTTGCGAGCCGTGGCGATGGCGAAGGCGAGCCGCATGATCATGCCGGTCGAGTAGCAGCGCATCGGCAGATTCAGGAATTCGCCCAGTTCGGTGAATTCGGCGATTTCGTGCAGTTTGGATTGAACCGTCCTGGGAGTTTCACCTTGAAGGTAAGACCGGATGAAAATGTTGCGATAGCCCGTGGCGTTCCCATCGAACCCAACCATGATATCGAACAAAGAGCAGATCGCCCCTGTCACTTCGCGCGTTCCTCGGCTAATCGGATAGACGCCGCCGATGGTGCGCAGCAACGTGCTTTTGCCCGCGCCATTCAATCCGATGATGCCGACGCGTTCGCCGTCGCCGATGTGAAAACTAAGGTCGTTGAGCGCCTTGACGGTTTGCATGCCGAGCTTCTTTTTGCGAAACAATCCGCGCAGCACGAAATCCTTGAGCGTCGCGCCCTTGTTCTCGCGAACCGGATACTCAAGATCGACATTCGTAAACTGTATGTTCGACATTCACTCTCTCCGCATCCCAGCGCTAAATCCAGAACACCAGCGTTCGCTCAATCTTCCGTAGCAAAAATGTAGCAAGCGCGGCCACAACCACCAGAAACGTCAGGCTTACCGCGTATTGATGCATCGTTGGCAGGGTTCCATCGACGATGGGAACGCGCACCAACGCAATGATCGACGTCAGCGGATTCCATTCGAGGACAAACGCCAGCCTCGTGCGGTGCTGCGCGAACGACTCCGCATTGTAGAGGATCGGCGTTGCATAGAAGAGGATCTGCAGGCCGATCTCCAGCAGATGGTTCGTATCCGGAAAATGCGTGTAAGCCGCTCCGCTGAGAATCGCCAGCGACCAGCTGATCATCAACAGAATCACGAACGCGGGTATCAACGACAGCATCGCCAGCGGATTAATGGTCCCGCGGAAAAACCAGGTTACGGCAATCGCCATCGTCAGGGCGACAAGGGAATGGAACCCAGCCCCCAGGGCCGTGCGCAGGGGAAAAATCGCCAACGGAATCTTCTGTTGGCGAATGTAGGGTGCTCCCGCAGTGAAGGTACTGCAACCGTTCAGAATCGATTCCGTGAAAAACTGCCAAACCGTCATGCCGACGATCAAGTAGGGAGCGTATTCTTCAAGCGGGACATTAAAGAGCTTGCCGAAGATCACACAAAAGACGACTGTCATCGCCATGGGCCGAAGCAAGGACCAACCGATCCCGAAAAAGGAATGGCGATACCGATTGTCGAGGTCGTTGCGGACCAACAAGAACCAGAAATGACGAAGCTCCCATATCTGCTGGAGATAGGAGAAGCGTTCTACAACGGCCTGTACCATTAAGCGGTCCCTCTTCGTTTGGATTCCCTGCGGAACCACGGCTCATGCGCCGGTTTTAACAAGAATGCGCGCGCGATACAAGATAGAGTCGCCCTGCCTGACCGTTGCTGACCTGGCCCCCAGGTTGCCCATCTTCCACGTTCACCGCAATCGGCAACGTGCGACGGCGCCATCCTTCTCAGATTCGTCATGCGCCGTCCATTACTTGAATTCGCGTCAACTTCCGCATTCACGGACTGGCAAACTCGGTGGTTTCGGTAGACTGCTACTCAGAGGCAACTTGAGTCGAGCGAAAAAGCACTGCCGAATTCGATAGGCTGAAGGGAATACCTCTTCAACGGGAGTTCATGATGAAACGCATCCTCCTTCTCACCTTAGCATTGATCGCGAAGATTGCAAATCCACTTCACGCTCAACCGCCCAAGTTCGCTGATGGCAGCGCCGACGGGATCAAGGCAATCGCCAAGTACAAAGTTCCAGCCGGCTTCAAGATCGATCTCTGGGCCGCCGAGCCCATGCTGGGAAACCCTGTCGCCTTTTGCATCGACGAGCACGGTCGAATCTTCGTCGCGGAATCGTATCGTTTCAACCGCGGCACGGAGGAATACCGCCATCGTCCATTCTTCTTGGAAGGCGACCTCGCCAATTCCACCGTGGACGATCGCCTGGCCATGTACAAGAAATTCGAAGCAAAGTTCCCCGGCGGCATGAGCTACTTCTCGAAATACTCTGACAAAATCCGCTTGCTCGAAGATCGAGAGGGAAAAGGCAAAGCCGATTTTTCCACGATCTTCGCCGACGGCTTCAACGATCCGCTCGATGGTCTCGCTGCGGGCGTGCTTGCGAAGGACGGCGACGTTTTCTTCACCTGCATCCCAAAACTCTGGAAGCTGCGCGACACCAAAAACACGGGAAAAGCCGATCAGAAAATAGCCCTACACCACGGCTTCGGCACGCAAACTGCGTTTCTCGGCCATGACCTCCACGGCTTGGCATTCGGCCCTGACGGGAGACTCTATTTCTCCGTCGGCGATCGCGGCTATCACGTCAAGACCCGCGAAGGCAAGGTTCTGTCCGGCCCGCGCAACGGCGCTGTCTTTCGCTGCGATCCGGATGGCGCCAACCTCGAAGTCGTCCATACCGGTTTGCGTAATCCGCAAGAGCTTGCATTCGATCAGTTCGGCAATCTCTTCGCCGCCGACAACAACTGCGACAAGGGCGACCATTCACGCCTCGTCTACATCGTCGAAGGCGGCCATAGCGGCTGGAACATGGCGTATCAGACAATCGAAACGCCCAGCTTTCGACCGCTCGCGCAGGGCGAAAAGCCGAGCTACCTCACCGGCCCCTGGCATGCCGAAAAGCTTTGGCACATGCAGCATCCCGGTCAGCCGGCGTACATTCTGCCCCCCGTCGGCAAACTCGGCGCGGGGCCTGGCGGGTTCACATTCACCAGCGGGCTTGGTTGGCCGAAACGCTATCAAGACGCATTCTTCATGTGCAATTTCACGGGCAACGGCGGCATCGATTCGTTTCGCGTCGTGCCCAAAGGCTCGGCGTACGATCTCGTCGATTATCACACGTTCATCAACCCCGTCAGCGCCACCGATGCCGAGTTTGGCTACGACGGCAAACTCTACCTCAGCGATTGGGTGCAGTTCGTCTGGGACGGCGGTGGCGTGGGCAAGGGCCGCATCTACACCGTCTCAAACGACAAGATCAATGGCGATGCCGATATTCGAAGCCTGGCAAAGCTCATGAAGAATGGCTTCAAGAAACAGGACTCGAAGCATCTGCTCGCGCTACTCGCTCATCCCGACATGCGAGTGCGATTGCGGGCACAGTACGAACTCGCCGAAAGAGGGCCGAACGGCTGGCTGATGCAAACAGCACTTGCCGAGGGAGATCGCTCCAAGGAAGTCATTCCACGCCTGCACGCGCTCTGGGCGCTCGGTCAGATGGAACGCAAGAAGGCCGGCTCGATCCCCTGGCTGAGCTACACGCCGCTGCTCAGCGATCCGCAACCGGAGATCCGAGCGCAGGCCGTCAAACTGCTCGGTGATGTGAACGGACTTGAGAAAACCTGGCCTGGCCTGGCGTTGCGATCCAAATTCCTGGCTCTGATCGACGATCCGCATCCGCGCGTGCGCTTCTTCGCGATGCAGTCCGCGGGTAAATTGAAAATGAAAGATGCAATTCCGCGTATCCTCGCTCAGGTTCAGATCAATAAAGACGAGGACACGTACCTTCGCCACGCCGCCGTGACGGCGCTAGTACGCATCGGCGAAGTGGAAACGGTGCTGAACCAGATCCGGCTTGGCGAGGAAGGCAAGACGTGGGGGCCGCTCGTCAAGGAAAGCAAGCGGGCGCTGAATCTTGCCGCGGTCCTGATGTTGCGAGCGCTGAAGGATCCGCGCATCGCCAGATTCCTGAACGACGCCGACGACCTTGTGGTCACCGAGGCGGCACGCGCGATCAACGATCTGCCGATCGCCGAGGCCATGCCCTCGCTGGCGTCGATCGCGCCGCGCTATTCGCCGCGCAAGCAACAGCCCGATGCCGCGCTCTGGCGCCGCATGCTCAACGCGAACTACCGGCTTGGCGGAGCCGCGAATGTTTCGGCATTGCTCGACGCTGCTCAGAGTGTGGCGGTGCCGAACGACATGCGTCTGGAAGCGCTTTCATGCTTGCATACCTGGAGCGAGCCTGGCAATCGCGATCGCGTCAATGGCTACTGGCGGCCACTGTCGAAACGCGACGCAACGCTTGTCAAGGACGGTCTGCAAACCCGCCTGCCCGCGCTGCTCGCCTCGGCCTCTCCGAAAATGCAAGCGCAATTGGCGACGATCATCGCGGACTACAAACTCGACGCCGACGAAAAGACCTTTACCGCCTGGGTGAGTGATGAGAATCGCCCTATCGAAGCAAGGCTAGCGGCGCTCGATCTCCTGGCCGCTCGCTATCGCAACAACCTTGAACCCGTATTGATCAAAGCCTACAGCTCAGGCAACGCGTCTTTGCGAACCAAGGCACGCGAACAGATGCTGTCCGTCAATTCCAAGACCGCCGAGTCGTGGATCGCCGAGGGCTGGCAGGCCGGCACGATCCGCGAGAAGCAGCATCTCGTGCGCCTGTTGGCAAGACTGCCCGGAACTAATCATCGTAAACGCCTGGAGGAGATATTCTCGGCATTTGAAACCAATCGCACGCCGCGCGAATTGCATCTGGATATCATCGAGGCCGGTAAGATCGCCAACGCCGAGCTTTGGATTCGCTTCGAAGAAAAACGCAAACTCGCACGCACTCCGGACGCTCGCCTCAAGGTCTACGAAGTCGCTCTGCATGGCGGCGAGTCGTCGCGCGGCCGCCAGCTCTTTTTCTCTCACGCCGTCGCCCAGTGCGTGCGTTGCCACAAGGCCGACGGCCAGGGCGGCGACGCGGGACCGGACCTCTCTGTCTGGGCGCCTAAAGCGAAGGGCGATCGGGCTCATTTCCTCGAATCGCTGCTTTATCCAAGCCGAAAGTTCACGCCGGGCTTCGGCGTCGTCGCATTGACGATGCGCGACGGTCGAGTGCTGACCGGAACGGTGAAATCGGAGGATAAGGAAAAAGTCGTACTGGCCGACGCGACGGGCAAGGCGACGACGATTGCCGTCAAGGACATCGACGAACGAACGGCCGGCATCTCGCCCATGCCCGAGGTCGGCCCCATTCTGTCGATGGAGGAGATTCGCGATCTGATCGAGTTCCTGGCAACGTTGAAGAAGTGATCCTCACGCGGCCCGGCGTGACTCGGCATCGTCAAGCGCGCGCAATTCCGCCAGGGCCTGGCTTTCGCCGATATGATCGCCGCAAGTTCGATAGGTATCGGCACTGTCGCGGAAACACCGGACCGCGTCGGCAACCCGGCCGCGTTCGCGCTGCGCCAGGCCAAGCGCCAGAAGCGCTTCTGCGACGCCAGCGTCGTCCTGCAATCGACGTCGAAGCACCAGACACAGTTGAATGCATGCGATCGCGTCCGCCGGGCGGGACTGAGCGACGTTCCAGTTTCCCAACCGGAGCGCAGCGTTAGCCTCGGCAGCGATATCGCCTGAATGATGACTCTCTCGCAACGACCTCAATAGATCGTCGCCTGTCAGCGGTTCATCGATCATGAATGGGTTTATCGGCAGGATATCCATCTTCGCGCAACTCCGGACCGCCGCCACATTGTGGCAATTCAGGTCGGCGTGATACCCATTATTCAAAATCTTGGCTACCCGAAATTGCGCCTGGCCGTTACTTTTTCGTAACGCTCGCACTTCTCACGCCAGGTCCACGAGTCGAAAGGGGCTGCGCGGGTCGGCCTCATGGCGGATCTCGTCCACAGGATCGAGTCGGCCTTCGCCCCGGTAAAGGCGGTTCGGCGCGTTCCACGTCACGCCCACCGTCGTGCCGACGTTGCGATACGCATGCACGACGCCCGGCGGGACGATCACCGCCATCGGTTGCTCGCCCGATAGCACCGCGATTTCATGACAAAGGTAGGTCGGCGATTCGGGACGATTGTCCCACAGGTAAAGGTGAAATGCCGCCGGTCCGAGAAAACAAAAGTGATCTGTCTGCTGCAAATGCTCGTGCGGACCTCGCGCCTGGCCCGGAAGCGTCGCTGAGACATACGCCATCGCGGGCTGCAATTCCGCGGGAAGTTCGTCATCGCGAAATAGCTCGCACAACCACCCGCGGCTATCCGTGTATACCTGCAGTCGGCGATACTCTACATCCGCGATCACGCCAGGATGAAACGGCAGAATCGCATCGCACATCGCGCGAGTAAACGCGATTCGCCGAGGCAGGTTCGCCAACGTCGGTTCGGATGGAATACGCGGCAGGAGGGATGTCGTCATCATGGGGGATAATGTCGCCGATCGGCATCTTTTTTGCAAGCCCAAGGGTGAGAATCGGACCCTCTGGATGCTGGTCACAGGGCGCTTGGCCAACAGCAAATGGCCAAGCGCTTTTGCACTTTTTCGGCCTTTTTTTGCACTTTTGGGGGGTGTTGGCCAAATTCCCGAGGGGGAGAGGGGGGTATGACTGCATGCAGTTTTTTCGTTTAGCGCCCGCGCTGTGCCATCGCTGACAATTTTTCCACAACCGACTTTGACACTCCGATCTCCCGCGCGTTACGATTCACATAACAATCCCGCGCAAGCCAGGATGAGCAGGAACTTGACAATCGTTTTCCGTTAGGCTTTAATAGTGCGGAAATAGCAACCGGTGCCGTAACCTGTCAATCGGCGCGGCGATGGGTCTTTCGACGCCGGTTGGACTACTCAGTAGTTAGCCGCAATTGGAACTAAAATGAGTGTCGTCGAACACCATCGGGAAACTGATGACGGTCTCGGAGTACGCAATGGCAACTGACGGACTCGCTAATGGTCATGCCGACTGTGAAATCTGCAAACATTACCATGATTTTCAGTTGCCTGAGGATATTCTTGACGCCGCGCGCAAGCACCGCCTTGTCGTTTTCGCCGGAGCCGGGGTAAGCACGGAGGTCCCAGCCGTCATGCCGTACAGCTTTTACGACGAAGTCGCAGTTGACCTCGGTCAAGATCCGAAATCGATCACAACGTCCTTTCCTGATTTGATGACGCAGTATTGTAGCCAACCTAATGGCCGTCGGAAGTTGCTTCAGAAGTTAAAAGCCCGCTTTGACTACATTGAGTCCTTCCCATTTCTTCTTAATACCGCAACACGATTTCATCAGGAATTGAGTACTATTCCGCATCTCGATGACATTGTTACTACTAATTGGGATTCCTATTTTGAAAGGATTTGTGGCGCAGTTCCTTTTGTTTCGCCTCCAGACTTTGTCTTTTGGGATATGCCAGGAAGGAAGGTCTTTAAGATTCACGGCTCCGTAACGAGCTACAGCTCGATTGTTGCGACTAACGAGGACTACGACAAGTGCCATGAAAACCTGACGAGGGGACTCGTTGGAAGCAATTTAAAGATGCTTCTCGCGACGAAGGTTGTTGTCTTCGTAGGCTATTCCCTTCGAGACCATGATTTTTCGCGGATTTACGACTTTCTCAAAGATGAAATGAGAGACATGATTCCGCATGCATACGCCATTGCAATCTCGCACGAATCGGCTGATCGGTTTCGGTCTTTAGGGTTAAGTCCAATTGTCACTGATGGGACATTCTTTCTGCAAGTTCTGAAGAGCCACTTGGCTGCCGAAGGCTTGATGATTCCCGACGACAGATTTGAGGGAGTCTACGTGGCGTGGACCAAGGTGCGTACAGAACATGAGGTTCTCCACGACGCGTTTTCTTACAAGAAGAATCCAGAACTCCTTCATTGCGCCTCCTATCAAGATGGGTTGATGGATGCGTTTGGGAGAATCATCCAACGAAAAAACACGGGTGAGTATTCCTGTCCGGATCAAGTGATCAACCTGATTCACAAGTACCTCCAGATTCGGGGTGAAAAGCGAAGCAGCAAAAAGTACACCGACGTAGCGTATGTCGAAGGCTACATCAACGGACTTCAGTTCTTGATCGCCGACGATAAACAACGGACTTTACTGCCGTTCTACTTTGTTTTTGGCCATAAAGGGGAACTTGCAACTTTTAATCAATACAAGAGAGTCTGCAAGCAAGCGAAGAATTTGCATCGCGCCGCCTATGTGAGCGCTGTTAAGACAACCCAACGACTAGGAGACGGTGCGGTTTTTCATCACACGCCATTTCTGATTTAGAAATCGGTTCTCTGTGTGTGAGGTGTGGCGAACCAGTCGTTGCACCTGATGGGGAGGGCCGTCACGTTTTTGCAGAGTAAAATGTTTCCGCGGCTCGCCCCGGCAGGTGAACGGAAACGGTCGTCCCCTCGGTCCTGCACGATATGGTTTCTGTTTCTGCTGAGGCGAACAAATGCTTCCGACCATGCAACCCGTTGCCCCGTCTCGGACGAAGCGTGCCCGGGCCACCAAGGCATTTGAAGTGGTCCGTATCGGCAAGATACGGTTGTACTTTAGCCACTTTGAACTGATCGGCTTTCAACTCGATGGGCTGGCACCAGTGGTGTGCGTCCCGTCCAAGCCGGTCGGCGTTGGCACCGGCGCCCACGTCGAGCAGCATCGGCTGGAAATTGAACCCGACAAGGCGAATTGGTATTCCAAGAGCAATTTCGAAAGAAAGTGGCATGAGCTTGAGGCCTTGGCTCCATTAGCGTGAAATGCCGCGGCCGGTGTGTATCGCCGTGCCATTAGAGTGCAGTAAACTCGTAGGGTGTGTCAAGCGCAGCGCCGACGCACAATGAACCCGCAAGCGTTTGGTGCGTCGGCGCTGCGCTTGACGCGCCCTACAAACAACGGAGGCGAACGATGGTATCACCCGAAGGTAAATCGATCATCGATCGTGCCAAGCGCATCTATGCGGACCGACTGCAATCGGACCTGGAACGCGATCATTTCAATCGGTTCGTGTCGATCGAGCCGGAATCGGGAGAGTTTTTTCTCGGCGATACGCTCGACGAGGCGGTGCAAGCGGCCGTGAAGTCGTATCCGTCTCGGCGGTCGTTTACGATTCGAATCGGGCATCGAGCCGCGCTTCACATGGGAGGCATCACGCAGTGAAAATTCGTAGGAGTTCGCAGAGTGTGTCAAGCGCAGCGCCGACGCACTGTGAACCCGCAAGCGTTTGATGCGTCGGCGCTGCGCTTGACGCACCCTACCAACTGCCGCTCCGTTTTCCACCCACCGGAAAGCAATCATGGCTGAGCGAGTCTACATCGAGACCACCGTCGTGAGCGGGCATCGGTTTTTGCGACAAAGGCGGTCCCATATCTGTTAACATGGAATGGTCGTCACTTGGCCAATGCCGTCATGCGACCCGTGATTGACGCTGTTTGCAAAACCAAGGGATTCAAGACGCCGATCATTTGTACTGATGCAACCCCTTCGGGGTTGGTTCCCAATTTCATCGTCTCACCCAGGGTTCGATGAGTACATCGAACCCTGGGCTATGATATGTAACCCCTTCGGGGTAAAGATCATATGCTTTAGCTTATGATTCTCGATTGAATGGTATTGAGCCTGGCCGCGTAAGTAGGGTGTGTCAGGGGCAGCGCCGACGCACCATTGCCCTTCGCTTGCGCTCTTCGAAGTTGCGCATTTTTCTTAGCTCCGAAGGAGCGTTGGATTGTAGCCACGGGTGGAGCGAAGCGCAACCCGTGGAAATGAGTCGAATCGAACGGCTGCCCCGGTAGGGGCAGAGGAGTCATGCAACGGCTAACGGTGTTCAAGTCTCGCGGCTTTCACTTGCCCGGAGCGCCCGCGACGGGGTTTTCGCGACTATTCGGGACGCGGCATCCCGTCGCTCGCGCTCCGGGCTGGTATATCAATATCAAGATTCCACCAAGCATGACCGAAGGAGACGGCGATGACACGGCCCACGATATGTTTACTGCTATTTCTTTTCATCGTCGGACTGCTCGGATGCTCGTCGGCTGAACCGCCAAAGCAAGCGGACGCTGGTACCACGCGGGCGGGGCGGACTCAGGCCGGCACGGAGGAGGAAAACACGCCGGATCGGGAGGAGCCGAAGACGGTGCTTGAGCGGCGCGGGACGGACAAGGGCGAGCCGGCGAAGCTGAACTTGATGGAGTACATGACCGATCAGGGCGCCAAGGTGCGCGTGACGGCGGATCATGACCCGTGGGCGGATCGCGTGGTGTCGTTCCGTCCTGGCAAGCCGGCGGCCAAGCAATGCACGACGCCGGAGACGACGCTGGGCAAGCCGGATTACAAGCTCAGCATTCAGGGGAAAACCTGCCTGTCCATGGGGCACGGCGGCGAACTTGTCGTGGAGTTCGTGGACAACCGCCTGATCGATGGGCCGGGCGACGATCTGGTCGTCTTCGAGGTCGGCCCGGTGGTTGAGCCGATGGACCTCGCCATCAGCACGACGGGCACGACCTGGATCACGCTGGGGCAACTCAAAGGCGCCCGCTGCGCCGTGGACATCGAGCCGTTCGTCCGGTCGGCGGAGAAGTCGGGCCTGTTACAGGCGACGCCGCGTGCGGAGTTTCGCTTCGTGCGTCTCACCGATGCCAAGGCGGGGTTGTCGAACAACAGCCAAAAGCCGGGAGCGGACATCGACGCCATCGGGGCGCTCCATTCGATCCCGGCGGCGCCGTGAATCGGCGAAAAATCCGCAAGCGTTTGGTGCCTCGGCTCTGACGCTTGACGTGCCCTGAAAACAAGGGAGACTGACGATAGTGTCACTCGAAGGGAAGTCGATCATCGATCGTGCCAAGCTCATCTATGCAAACCGACTGCAATCGGACCTGGAACGCGAGGATGACCAGGAAATCGCACGAATGAAACGCCCCGAATCTGCTTGACGCTGGCGATTGCAGGTGGATAATGGGAGGAGTCCGCGTCCGCGGTTCAGTCCAACATGATTTTATCCGTCGTACTCCGCGGCGTAGCGACCGCACGAGCAACCATACTCGCACGCGGAGCACGACGGATAGAATCCTTAACGATCTGAGTCAGGGGCATCGGGTTTGGATTTCTACCAGCAACAGGAGTTTCGCATGAAGTCATCGTTAGCGCGGCTTGCTGTCTTGGCTCTCGGGGCCATCGCGCTTATGGCCGCGCCGACCGCCGCACAGGAGAAGGGCAACGAGAAGGGAGCAACCGACATAGGCGTTGAAGCCTATGTCTACGGCTACCCGCTCGTCACGATGGAAATGACCCGCCGCGTGATGACCAACGTCGCCGCTCCGCAAGGAACTCATGCGCCCATGGGCCAGTTCCTGCTCATGCGGAAATACCCCGACGCTGCGTTCAAGGACGTTACCGCACCGAACGCGGACACGCTGTATTCGACCGCCTGGCTGGACCTCGCCAAAGAGCCGTACATCCTGAGCCTGCCGGACATGGACGGCCGCTACTTCCTCATGCCGATGCTCAGCGGCTGGACTGAAGTGTTCGAAGTGCCCGGCAAGCGGACGACCGGCACCAAAGCGCAGGCGTACGCGATCACGGGACCCAACTGGAGAGGAAAGCTGCCCGTCGGGGTCAAGGAACTCAAGGCGCCCACCAACATGGTGTGGATTCTCGGCCGGACCTACTGCACGGGCACCCCCGAGGACTACAAGGCCTGCCACGCCGTCATGGACAAATACGCACTGGTGCCGCTCAGCGCCTTTGGCAAGCGTTACACGCCACCGGCGAAGATGGTCGATCCTGCCATCGACACCAAGACTCCAGTCCGCGAACAGGTTCACAAGATGGACGCGGTCGCTTACTTCACGCTTTTGGCGAAGCTCATGAAGGACAACCCACCTGCCAAGGCGGACGCCCCGATCGTCGAGAAGTTGGCCAGGATCGGTTTGGTGCCCGGCAAGGACTTCGACGCGAGCAAGCTCCCGGCCGCCGCCGCCAAGCTCATCCCCGAGCGTGCCCAAAAGCAGATCATGGGTCACTTCAAGTCAGCGGGTTCGGACGTCAACGGGTGGATCTTCACGACGAAGGCCGGCGTCTACGGCACCGATTACCTGCAACGTGCGTTCATCACGGCGATCGGACTCGGCGCCAACCGGCCCCAGGACGCCGTTTATCCTACCTCGGAGGTGGACGCCGACGGCAAGCCGTTTAGCGGAGCGAACAAGTACGCCGTGCACTTCCCCAAAGGGCAGACCCCGCCGGCCAACGCCTTCTGGTCGATCACCATGTACAACGCCGATTACTTCTTCGTGGACAACCCGCTCAACAGGTACACGGTCAGCCCACGGAACGACCTGAAGTACAACGCCGATGGCTCGCTCGACATCTACATCCAGAACGAATCGCCGGGCAAAGATAAGGAGGCCAACTGGCTGCCCGCCCCCAAGGGCAGGTTCGTCCTAATGATGCGGCTGTATTGGCCGAAGGAAGCGGCCCCGTCGATCATCGACGGCACGTGGAAGCTGCCAGCGGTAAAGAAGCTGGCCAAGTAGGCAGGCCGAACCGTTAGCTCCACCGGGATGGTTCGAGCGGCCGTGTCCTTTCGTACGCGTTTTTACCTATAAGCAAAAACACCGAGACGGCGCCAAACAGCCTTGCGAGCTCGGGCTCCGACGTGTTCCCACGCGGCGGCAGCGAGGCTTCCCATTCGGTGCGACGGGGCGAGGTGTCCTGTAGGTTCGAAGGTATCCCGTCGCTTGCGCTCTGGGCTGGTGGGGCGGATGGATCAGGACAGGTACACGGTTCGTTTCTCACGCCCCTGGCTCGCAATGTTCGACGCGAACACTGCTGCGCAAAGCCGGATGCAACGGCGCGAAAAATGCCAAATCCCACGAGCGCGGCGTTACCAGCGGGCGCAGCACGATGACTCTCTCGCCATCGACTTGCGGGATGTCGGTTGGTTTCAATTCGCCCCAGATCCACGTCGGCGGCGTTTCTGCGGAGCCGATGTCCCAGAGTGCCGAATCGCTGACGCCCCCTGAATCGGTCAGCGCGCCTTGTGCCGCCCATTCGTTCGGCGAAACATCGGATATCATCCGCTCGCCCTTTGCCACGGCGACGACCGTCGGCCGTACGCTCGGCCCTGGCCAATTGTTTGCCGAGGGATGCGAGAGCAGCGCGTCTTGCAGTAGCGTGAAGAGGTGGAAGTTATTGCGGATCGCCGTCAGATGGACGCGAAAACGCAGGTGGCGCTGCGTGTCCAGCACGAGCAATCGTTCGTCGTCGATCATCCCCAGCGTCTCGGCCAGGTAATAGGCGTAGGGATTATCGCTCCGCGCCGCCTCGGCGTTGCGCACGAGTTCTATGCGATGCCGCGCTGAATTGCGTGCGTCCACATCGCGGCACAGCATCGTCATCGCGGCCGTGCCCATGAAACGCAGTGCGAACCACTCGCCGATCACCCAGGCGTGTTCGGGATGTTCCCGGCCTAGCAAATTCCAATCTTGCTCCGCGACGCGATTCGGATGTTCGATGTGGAGGTGCTGCTGCATCACTGCCACGAAATCGCCGACGCGCGCCAGTTGCTCGGTCACTCGAGTCAGAATGGGATCGAGGGCGATCGCGGGATTGGCGCCGGTTTCGACGATTTGGCCACAGGTATTGGCGAGACAGCCGAACTCGAAATTGGATCGCGTTGCCGGGAAACCGTCGCAAAGCATCACGAGCAGCCGATCTCGCAGCATCGGTTCGGCATTGGCGGCGAGATCGGTCAACGCGGCGTAAGCCGCGCCGAAGCGTTGGCGGGCGTCGGGATGATCGTGCGAATCCTCGCGTTCACGCAGCGACGCCAGGAATTCGGTTGCGACGGCGTCGATCCGCGAGAGCATTGCGGGACTCTTTCCTGATTTCGTCTGAGTGGATATTTCGATCGTCAGCCGCGTGCGCGTTCGATCAGCGTTTGCGATTTGACGACGGTGTTCTCATCGGGAAATGTATGGAACGTGGAGTAATGCAGGTATCGCGTCGTCGCATCGACCACGACATAGCCAAGCGGCGCGACGGCGAAGCGATGGTTGGGCTGGAAGAAGTGCAGGTAGCCGCGTTTCAGGCCGTCGGCGCGGATCTCGTCGCTGACGCGGAGAAAGATGGCGTCGGGCAGCGTCTCGACCTGGAACGTCGTCTGGTAGACGATGTCGTTGCAGCAGTCGAATCTTCCGCCATGTTCGCCGCGCAGGCGGTAGCTCAGGAATCGCCGGCGATCGGAGAATCCCTGGTCGATGTCGGCGACTTCGGTCAGCAGGACGGCGTCGTTTTCCCAGGTGATCACGTGGCCTGTCCGCGTGATCCAGATGCGCAGCGAGTATTCCTCGCGCTGCAAGCGCCGTTCGGCAAGAATGTCGAACAGCTCGGGATGCAGCGGTCGGCCATGCAACTGAAACACCAGTTCCGCAACGCGCGGTCGTGTGATCACCAGGCTCATGTAGCAGCGGTCCACTTCGATGATTTCATGTCCAACAACGCTCACACCCACGATTATAACGACCCGACGATTCGCTACAATACGATATTGTTGATAGGCGTTTTTTCGTGCGTGATTTTGAAAATACGATCTTGACAAACCACGCGCGGATCGCCCTTGACGTCATCTGGAGCAATCGTCGATGTCGCTGATTCCGTATCGATTTCTATTGCGCGTCGCTCACCCTTGCACCTATTTCAAAACCATGCCGACACGCGACGACGTTCGGCTTCTCGACCTTCCGGACACGTGCGTCATCGATAATCTTGCCGGCATCGATAACGAAAAGAACTTCGCGGACGTGCGTCTGGCGTGGAATGAGCTTGGCATAGGACTGCAAGTGGAGGTGCGGGGCAAGCAGCAGCTTCCGGTCGGCAGTCTCGAAAGGCCGCGTGGGTCGGATGGCGTCACGTTGTGGCTGGACACGCGCGATGCGCGAGCGAATCATCGTGCGAGCCGATACTGCCACCAGTTCCATTTCCTCGCTGCGGGAGGCGGATCGGAACACGACGAACCCGCGTTCGCGCAGACCCGCATCAACCGCGCCTCGGAGGACGCTACGCTGGCGAATGCCGGCACGGTCTTGTTGAAAGTGCACACGAAGAAAAGCGGGTACTTGATGGAGGCGTTTTTACCGGCCAGCATCCTCAACGGATACGACCCGGACGAACATCGCCGACTCGGATTCTTCTATGCGGTACGCGACGACGAACTCGGCGAGCAGCTATTGTCCATGTCGCCGGAGTTCCCGTTTTGGGAGGATCCGAGCTTGTGGAGCGTGCTGGAGTTGACGAGGTGAATCGTTATACGTCGCCCGTGCCGTCGGCTTCTTTGTTAGCCTGGCGCAGCGGACCGCGGTAGGTGATTCGGCCTTTGGTGAGATCGTAAGGAGAGATGGCAACAGTGACGACGTCGCCTGGAAGGATACGGATGAAGTTCTTGCGCATTTTGCCCGCGATGTGCGCAACGATTTCGGGGCCTTGGTCGAGCTTGACGCGAAATTGCGTATTCGCCAGGGCCTGCACGACTTTACCTTGCGCCAGGTATGCTTCTTCTTTCGCCATAACCGGTATGGACTCCGCAAAAAGGAAAAATTGCTTGCCTGATACTATTACGCTAACTGATATTCTCGGTTTTGACCAGACGAATCTGACAAAATTCCAAGTTTTAACGAATCGATCGCCTCAGATGCGTGGTAGTTTCTTCATGAGGATCGTGCCGGTGTTGATTCGCCGATAATCTCAACCAAACAGGAATCGCAATGGGTTTTCAATGTTCGCAATGCGGCAACGCGCTCGACGCAGCTTCGTTGGCAGGCGGCGTGATCCAGTGTTCCCATTGCGGTGCGAAATTGAAGCCGCCCAGGATGCTGGAAAACGCCGAGGTTTCGCCGGCGCCGAAGCCTGTGATACTACCGGTGGTCGTTTCGTCAAACGAGTCGTCCGAGTTGGCCGAGGAGAAGGCCAAGGATTTGCGCGAATCGCGGCAGCAGCGGGGCGACGACCGCGCGACCAACGGCATCGGGACGGCGGGTTTCGCGATCGGGTTGACGACGCTGCTGTTTCTGTTCAGCGCCGCCGCGGTGCGGAAGGATCTGCCAATCTATCTGGTGTTCGCGTCGTGCATCAGCGTGCCGGCGTCGCTTCTCGCGCTGATGTTGAGCGTGATGGGTTTCTTGCGCCGAGGCCGAGCGAAGCTGTTCCCGTTTCTGGGCGTGCTCGTCGCAGGTTTTCTGATTCTCGCCGCCATCCCGGCGGCGTTCATGGCGCTGCGGCATGGCAATTGATTCAGGCGAGCCGGGAGCGTAACCGGCGTAAGTAAGCGGCCAACCCGATGCCGTGAGTTGTCGTGGCTCGGTGTTGATTTTCTCCGACTGCACATGCGAATTTTCGTGTCGCGCGAAGTGGTGATTATTATGAGCGAGCAACAGGAATCGGCTGGTTCTGCATCGCCGCGCCAGGTGTTGCTCGGGCTGTTTATTCTTTTTCAGCTGGCATTTCTTTTCGTCAACAATTTTCTCGACCTGATCAAATGGGCGCCGACCGAGATGAAAGGCGAGCCGAAGAAGGCCGTCAACCGTCTCGCGCCCGGTTTCGCCGAAGAGCAGGGGCATACGTGGGAGTGGACGCAGCAGATCGACACGAACATTCGGCGATGGGTGCAGCTGACCGGCCAGGACCAGGCGTGGGCGTTGTTCGCGCCATCGGTTTCCAAGTCCACTGGATTCCCAGCCGTCGTGCTGCTGTGGGACAGGCCAAGCGAAGACGGCCCAGGTCTGCCGGGCAGCTTCGTCACGTACGATGAGCGCAACGGCTTCAACTTCTGCGGCCTATGGGAACGCCCGGGTGAAGCGCCATCGCTCCGCGCCCATGGCATGCTTGGCCTGCTCGCCGCTAATACGTCGTGGGATCGCCTGGCGTTCGTCGCGGCCCAATCCGAACGCACCGCGGGCACGCCGATTCTGCTGCTCTCGCCCAACGAGCCGATTGACCTGTCGAATTATTTCCGTGTCGGCAAGTGCCGGGTGCGGCGATACGACGGTCAGTTTTATTTCAATCCGCAGCCGTACGGCAAATTCGACGAACCGCCGAGCGAACCCGAACCGCCAGAGACGCTCGCCGAGCGGTTATCGCGGCGGACGAAGCGTTTGCTCAGGGATTATCACGATCCCGCGCTCGAGTATTTGCGTTGGCGGCTTCGGGCCTGGGAAAACGAGAATCCAGGCCAGGCCAAACCGAAACAGGTCCTGCTCGTGCATCGGTTTTACCGCATCCACGGGCCAGACGAACAGCGCGGCTGGGACGGGCCGTACACCGTGCCCATCGCACGCTGGCAGCCTGACATGCGCATCTTGAGTTTGGCCAACAAACTCGAACCTTTCGATTTCACGCAATCCAAGTTCGTGCAGCCGTGACGAAAAACAACCCACCCCCGTCCATTGTCGGCATCGCGCCGTGGCTGCCCTGGCCGCTCTCGGCGTGGAGTTGGTGGACCGTGCCTGTCCGCGCCGAGCGCCTCGCGGTCCTGCGAATCGGCGTGGCGCTCTGCTTGCTTTTCGACATCGCCTACAACTACGCGCCGGCCACGCTCGATTTCTTCTCCAAGAACGGCATCGGCGATCCGACGATCTTCAACTGGCGATTCGACGCGCCGCGCGCGAACTGGTCGCTCTTGCGCGGCGTCGGCGACCACGCCACGCTGCATCTCGCGCTGGCGATCTGCATCGCCCTTGCGGGCTGGATTCTCTTCAATTCAGCGTCGCGTCTGGTTCTCGGTCCGGAGAAGTCGCCGCCTGACGATCGCACCGGGTTCGCCCTGCCGCTCTGGACCTGCTCGTTCACGGTCTACATCCTCGGCCAATGGGCAGCGATGCTGCCAAATAAACTCGACTACGCCGCCTGGCTTCTCCCGTTGATCGGCTGCACGGTACTGACGGCAATGCACATGCTCGATTACGCCAACCGCCTGCGCGATCCTAACTACCGCCTCCGCCCGGCGATGATGCTCACGTCGGTCCTCGTCTGCGGCGCACTCGCGGCATTCGGGCACTGGCTATCGGCGGGAGATCCGATCGATAAGTCGGCAGACTGGCTAAAACTGCTGCGATCCTGGCAGAACGATCCCGGCCTGACCATGTTCGCGATGTGGCTGTGGCTGCTCTCGGCCGTGCTGCTCTTGCTCGGCATTCTGTCGCGCTTCGCGGCGATCGCGGCGTGGATGCTGTCGATGTCGTTCGCGGCTGCAAACCCCTACCTCGACAACGCCGGCGATACGATTCGCCTGATCCTGCAATTCTACCTGATGCTCTCTCCATGTGGCGCCGCCTGGTCGGTCGATGCCCTGATCCATCGCCGCGCCGCCCCGGTGTATGTGCAACCGTGGCCGTTACGCATGATCTTCGTGCAGATGGTCTACATCTATTTCATGAACGGATTGTACAAGGTGTTTGGCGAAAGCTGGCTGCAAGGCTACAGCCTGTACTACGTGCTCGGCGATGCGACGCTGACGCGCTTTTCGCAGGCAGCGTTTCCGATACCGTTGTTCCTGACGCGGATCATGACCTGGACGGTGCTAGCCTGGGAAGTCGCGTTCCCGGTGCTGCTCATCACGAAGTGGACACGCATCGCGGCATTCGTCATGGGCGTCGTGTTCCACCTCGGCATCTTCGCAACCATGGAACTCGGCGGGTTCGTCCCCTACGCCCTGTGCATGTATCTACCGCTGCTGCCCTGGGAAAAGCTGTGCCAAGACGCGACGCCTCATCCCGAGGCCCGGGAGTGACGCATGAAGTAGCCAGGGCAATTGGCGTTTCCAGCGGAGAATAGATTTGCCGCGCGGAATTCAACAGGTAGAAAAAAGCAATGCATCGGGAATCGGGCAAGGTCAAAAAATTACGAATCATCTGACGGGTTTCGATCCCTTTTTCCGCATCTCCTAATGTGGTAAACGGGACTGAATACATCAGGAGCTTGTTATGTGGTGGAAACGCCTTTCGCCGTTGATTCTTGCGTTAGCGAGTGGGTGTGGAGAACGCGCTTCCGAGTCGAAGGCGACGGCGCCCAGTGCTCCGCCTGCCGAAGTCGCAGCTTCTGCCGCAGAAAAACAACAGAGCGAGGGCAAATCCGAGTCCAGGCCTCCGGCAAAAACTGAGTTGGCAAAGGCCGAGTCACTGCCGAAGCATTCGCAAAAACCCGACGCCAAACTTGCCGCGAAAAAGCAGGCCCGGATCCCGACCCCGCTCGACCCCGCGATTCAGAAACTCGCTTCGAAACTGCTGGAAGCCGACGCCGACGAACGTGCTGCGGCAGCTAAAACACTCGCGGCGATGAAGTATGCGGCAATCCCGTATCTGCTCGAGGTATTTCTGGACGATGAGAACCTACCGCGCGAGCCGGTCAGCCAAGTTTTGGCGAAGGTATGGACGCAACGCGGGTTCTTTCAGGACGCGGTCCATCCCGAGGCCACTAAGACTCTACTGGAAGCTCTGACGTACCCGAATCCCGCGATGCGCCGCGGCGCCGCAGCCGGCTTGTATGTCGGAATATACGATCCCAAAGATACCGGGCGATCGATTGAGGCTCTGCGCGGCAGCAGTGTGAACGATATCGATGCTTCGGTGCGCCGACAGTCAGGCAAGATCCTCCAGATCATCGCCGCGGATCTCGTCAATGTCATGACCGAACCGTTCGCTAATCCTAGGAACGACGTCAAGCATTTCGCGACGCTCGTTTCAATCGGTGAAAATGCGCTCGCCGCCTTGAACCAGGGCGTCGCGTTTGTGGACACGACAGTTGTGGAGATTGAGAACCTCGAACGTATCCGCAGGGGAATCGGCGCCGCAGGCATGGATCCGCTCGTGCGCCAACGCTTGCTCCGACTGATACAGTGGCGGACGGACGCCGGACGGACCATCGATCAAATTCGCAATGATCCGAGGTTCGGCCGATAGGGATTCGGCCGCGTCGTGATTGCATCGTGGCCGAAGCAGCAACGGGCCACGGTTCCAAGAAAAGTCTACCGCGCCGCGTATTCGATTTGCTGGTTGTGGCGATTTTTTTGTAAAAAGCCGAGCGTGGCCATCCCCCTTTTCTGGTCTGATGAAAACTATTGAAAACTCGCATTGACGCGACAGTATCCAACGTCCGAAATCGTTGCGCGAAGTGCTCCCTCTCCCTCCGGGAGAGGGTTGGGGTGAGGGATACTCGGCCTTTTGCAAGCAACAAATCACTTGCCCGTGCGTCAGGTTGCCCTCAC
>CAZAFH010000008.1:0-127426 GCA_964484265.1 uncultured Singulisphaera sp. | reverse complement strand
GTCGTCGCCAGCGAAGGTGCTGCTGGTTGGCGTGTAGGTGACGGTCGTGTCGCTGCCGGTAATGGCGACGGTTCCGTAAGCGCCATCGGTCTTGCTCGTGATTTCGAGTTCGTCGTCCTCGGCATCCCCATCGTTGTCGAGCACATGGATTTCGATCGCGGTATCTCTGTCGGTGTAGGCGTAGTCATCGAACGCCGCCGGCGCATCGTTGACGGCATCGACCGTAATGCTGACCGTGGCCGTGCTGGTGGCGCCATCGGGGTCGGTCAGACTGTAGATGAAGCTGTCCTCGCCGTTGTAATTCGAGTCGGGCGTGTAAACGACGAAGTCGTCGCTGAGGTCCTCTGGCGTTTCGTTGTCGTCGATCTCGACCATGCCGTGCTCAGGATAAGAATAAATTCCTATCGTCAGATCGTCGCTGTCGGCATCGGAGTCGTTTGCGAGCACGTCGATATTGACCGGGGTGTCTTCATCGGTCGTGATGCCCGTGTCGGCAACCGCAACCGGTGCGTGGTTGTCGAACACGTGGACGGTCACGGTCGCCGTGGACGTGCCGCCCTGGCCATCGGCAAGCGTGTAGGTGAATTCGTCGTCGCCCACGTAATCGGTGTCTGGCGTGTAGGTGATGAAGTCGTCGCTCGGATCCAGGGCGGTATCGTTGTCGTCGATCGTCACCGAGCCGTGGGCGCCCTGGGTGACGCTATCGATGGTGAGGGCGTCGTTGTTGGGGTCGTAGCCGTTGGCCAGCACGTAAATATTGGCGGGCACGCTCTTGTCGATGATCGCATCGTCGTCAGCCGCGGACGGGTCGTCGTTCAGGCTGACGGCGGTGATGGTGGTGCTTGATGGGCTGCCGCCGGTGAGGAGGCGGACGGCGTCAATTTCTTCCCAGCCGTTTTCGTCGTGGCCGCGATCGATGCTGAGCCGAACGTACTGGACGTTCGACGTGGTTTCGGGGAAGCGGAGGACGACATCGGCGAGATGATCGAGCGTGGCGGGATCGGTGCCGGTCCAGAGTTCGTGCCAATCGCCTTCGTCCTCGGGATCGTCGCCCTCGTAGCAGACTTCGACCTTGGTGAGGAAGCCGGAGCCATTGGTCTCGCGGACGACGAAGCCGGTGGCAGCCGCGGGCGTGGCGAACTCGTAGACGAGCAGTTCGGGATCGCTGTCCTCGTCGTTGTTCATCTCCGACGCGGCCCAGGCGAGGGCGTCGTCGCCGTAGGCGAAGATGTCGGGCGTGCCGGTGGCCTGCGACGCGGCCCAGTCGGTGTCTGGGGTGGTGGCGTACTGCGAAGTGAAGGAATAGGCGGAGCTAGCCCACTGGCCGGGACCGTAGATGTACACAATGACCGTGGCCGTGGCGGTCCCGGAGTTGCCATCAGAGATGGTGTAGGTGAAGGAATCGATGCCGGTCCAGTCGGTGTCGGGCGTGTAGGTGACGGTCGTGTCGCTATCGGTGATGGTGACGGTGCCGTGGGCGCCATTGGTCTTGGCGGTGATTTCGAGGGTGTCCTCGTCGATGTCGCTGTCGTTGGTGAGCGCCGAGACGACAAGTGCGGTGTTGGCATAGCCGACAGCATCGTCGTCGAAGGCGTAGGGGTCGTCATTGACGGGATCGATGGTGATGGTCACCGTGCCGGTGGCGGTGCCGCCGTGAATATCGCGGACCTTGTAGCTGAAGCTGTCGGAGCCGTTGTAGTCGGCGTCGGGCGTGTAGGTGATGAAGTCGTCGCTGAGGTTGTGCGGCGTGGCGTTGTCGTCGATGGTGACGTAGCCGTGCTCGGGATCGGCGGTGATTTCGAGGGTGAACCAATCGCTATCGGAATCCGTGGCCAGGGTCGAGATATTGATGTTCTCGGTATCGTCCTCGTCGAGCGTCATCGTCGGGCTGGAAGTCGCGACGGGCGCAGTGTTCGCGCTAAACGTGGCGTCGTTGCTGAAGATGCGCACGGCGTCGATTTCTTCCCAGGCGTCGGAATCAAGTGATGTATCGACCGAAATGCGCACGGCCTGTACATCGTAGGCGGTCTCGGTAAATGTCACAACGAAGCTGCCGACGCTATCGGCCGCAGTGCTGTCGGTGCCAGACCAGACGACATGCCAATCGTTGCTGGTGTCTTGCAGTTCGATCTGGGTGATGAAACCGTTGCCATAGTTCTCGTGAACGAGCACGCCGATGGCCGGCACGTGCTGCGTGACGCCGAGCGTCAGCGTTTCGGTCGTGGTGCTGTTCTCATCGCTCGGTGCCCAGGCGGTGACGTCATCGCCGTACACCCAGGTGTCGGGTTCGCCGAGCGCCTGCACGGCATACCAGGAATAGGGGCCGCTGTAGGTCCACTCCGACGAGGCGTCGATGACGGTGCTGGCCCATTGGCCCTCGCCGACGGTGACGATGACCGTGCCTTCCGACGTGCCGCCGTTGCCATCGGAGATGGTGTAAGTGAAGCTGTCATTGCCACGGAACAAACCGTCGGTAATCGTGTAAATCAGGTTGTCGCCTGATTGACTGACGGTGCCATACGTGCCGTCGCCGAAGGAATAGATCGACAGTGAATCGTTATCGGGATCGGTGTCGTTGGCCAGCACGGCGATCGCGTCGCCCGCCATGCCCCAGTCGTCGTTCGCGGTCGGCGCGTCGTTGATGGGGAGAACGTCGATGAACACGGTCGCAGTTGAATAGCCGCCATAGCCGTCATTGATCGTGTAGGAGAACCAATCGCGGCCGTTGAAGTCGGGAGAAGGGGTGTAGGTGAAATACGCGGTTTCGTCGTCGTAAGAAACCCAACTGCTCCACCCCGTGATGAACGGCGTATCGCCGTCCACATCGGTGTCGTTGGCCAATAGCGTGCTCGCGGCGAGGGAGAGCGGCGTGTCTTCATTCGTTTGGTGCGGCGTGACGGGTGTGTATGTCCCCTCGTTCATGTCGTCAACGTTCGTGGACGACAACGCCGAATGGAAGATCTGCAAGTCGTCGAAACGCCCGGCAAACGTCGTCGAACCGAGTGTGAACGCCACGCCGTCCAGCGTCGGCATCATCAACGAATTGGCGCCGGAGGTCGCTTCGCTTCCGTCGATGTAGAGCGTCCAGTCATTGCCTTCGCGCGTGACGGCCAGGTGATACCATTGATCTTCCGTGGGCGTCCAGGATTGATCGAGAACGGTCGTCAGTTCGCTGGCGCTGGAATCGACCTTGAATTTCAGATTGCCCGACTCGCGGCTGAGACTCCAGAGATTTCCCGCACCATCGTCCTGGGCAAGAAGGACCGTATTGGACACCGTCGTAAACTGCACCCATAGCGCGATCGAAAAATCACCGCCGCGCAGCGTGAGGCCATCCAGGGAAATGGGCGTTGCGGCCGAACTGAATTCGAGGCTGGAGCCATCTTCGAAGATGCTGGGAACATCGCTCGACCAGGTCACGCCATCGGGCAACGATGCCTGCAACCCCATGATGAAATCGGTTGCCGTGCTGCCGGTTCCCTCATCGAAATTCCACCACGCCGCCGTCGCCCCGGTCGGATCGTCGATCGCCACGGGAGCGTCATTGATCGAATTGACGGTGATGTAGATGGTATCGTCGTCGGTGAGCGTGCCGCCCGATCCCGCATTGCCGAGATCGCTGGTTACCATTTGAACGGCTGCTTCGGTGCCGTGATAATTCGCATTCGGTGTAAAGACGAGGCCCTCAAGTGCGGTGTTGATGTCGCCGATGGTTCCACGGAAGGTCATGGTAGTGTCGGCGGTTCCGTCGCCCACTGGCGTGCCGTCGCCATCGGGCGTGAACGCGAAGTCCAGGCCGGTCGTCGTGCTCAGTGTCAAGGTTCCGTAGGTTGCCGTGAGCGTCACCTGGATCGAATTCGACCCACCGGCGTCAACGTCCGAAAGGGTGATGCTGTTCTCGTTCTCGGTGGAGAACACCAGATCGGTATCTTCGTCGGTCGATTGCGCTCCCGGAACGGTATGAACCGGCGCGTCGTTGACGGCGGTGACGTTTATCGTCATCGTCCGCGCGGTGACATCCAGATCCACGCCGCCGTCGTCGGTGCCGCCATCGTCCTGGACCTTGAACGTGAAACTCGCGTAGCTCGAACCATTGGCATCAGCGGGCGGAGTGTATACGAGTTTGTTGGCGGTGATATCGGATACGGTAACAAAATCACCCGCGCCGATCGGCGTGCCATCATTGGCGAGCGTACCGTAACTTGGCAGCGAGACAATTTTCACTTGCGTGAAGTCATCGGCCGGCGAATCGTTCGGATCGGTGAATCCGAAGTCGGATGCCGTAAAGACATACGGAGTGTCTTCGGCGGTCTCCACCGCGTTGTTCGTTCCAACGGGAGCATCGTTCACGGAAGTGATTGTGATGTAAATCGTGTCGTCATCCGTCGCCGCGCCGCCCGAACCGGTGTTGCCCAGGTCGCTCGTCACGATTTGGACCGAGCCGACATCGCTGCCGTAAACATTCGCGGTTGGCGCAAACGTCATGCCGACGAGCGCCGCATTGATGTCGGTGATGGTTCCACGAAACGTCATCGTCGTGTCGGCGGTTCCATCGCCGGCGGGCGTCCCGTCGCCATCGGGCGTGAACCCGAAGTCGAGGCCGCTTGTGCCGCTCAGGGTGAGCGTGCCGCTCACGGCGGTCAGCGTTACTTGGATCTCACTCGACCCCGCATCCACGTCGTTGATCGAAATCAGATTGCCGTTGCCCGACGAAAAGACAAGATTCTCGTCCTCGCTGATGGTTTGCGGACTCGGCACGCTGTTCACCGGCGCGTCGTTGACGGCGGATATGGTGAAATTCACTGTATCCGAATCGGTCTTGGCCCCGCCCGCTCCCGTATTGCCCAGGTCGTTCGTCACGATTTGAACCGACGCGCTGCCGTTGTAATTGGCAGTCGGCGTGAACGTCAATCCGTCCAGCGCCGTGTTGATGTCGGCGATGGTACCACGGAACGTCATGGTCGAATCGTTCGTGCCGTCACCCGCGCTGGTGCCATTGCCATCCGAAAAGCTGAAAGAAAGCCCTGTCGTGCCGCTCAAGGTGAGCACGCCATTCGTGGCCGTCAATGTCACTTGCACGGCACTCGTATCGGCGTCCGCGTCCGAGATACTGATGAGATCGGAGTTCGCCGTCGAGAACACCAGATCGGTGTCCTCGGTGGCCGATATCGAAGTCGGAACGGAGTTCACCGGCGCGGCATTGTCATCGTCGACGATGGTCAGCACAGGCGGCGTGCCTACGGAAATCGACGGGCCGCCGACCGGATTCGTAAGAAAGAGATTCACGGTTTCATCGGGCTCGTCCGTCGAATCATTGGTGATCGGTATGTAGTAGATTTGTGTGGTAACCGTCGAGCTGAACGTCAAAGTCGAGCCTGTCGTGCCCGTGTAATCGCTCGAATTCGCTGTTCCATCGGTCGTGTAGATATCAACATACACCGTGGGATCGTCGCCAGGATCCGGAGTATAGGTCACGGAAATCGCTGCCGACGTTCCGCTTTCATTAACGGTGTAACTGGATTGCGCGAATTGAAAAACACCGCTCGCGGACGGGACCAGGCGCGGCTCCAACACTTCCGCCAGCAAGCTGGCCTGCGCGGGTTTTCGAGGCTTCTTTTTGCGGAGCCGCTTCACGAGCAATGGAATCCGGCCAAGCACCCATTTTAGACCGGCAAAACCACGCTCTCGGTAAGCCAGCAGCGCCTCAAGCAACCGATCGGCCTTGAACCATCGACGAAAAATCGACTCAGAGCGCGCGGAATTTTCATTGGACATGGAAAACCTGCGGTGCGAAATGTCCCTTCGGCGCTGGGAATTTCCTTCATCCTGAAGGAATTTGGGGAGGTCCAGTTTCGAAGCAACTCATTCGCCGCAAGAATGGCGAATTCTACGATCATGGTCTAAGGGCGAATAAACCTTTCAAGCCTGTAATATTTTCTTGCTTGTCAGATCGTCACGTCCCGAACGAAAAACTGCCAAGGGAATTGTGAGGAATCTATCCATTTTCAAGATCCACCGACAAAACTCTCAATACCTTAACGAAAATAAATTCCCGTACAAGAGGAGTTTTCCGATAATTCCAAAAAAACAGATTTTTCCTTCATCCTTTTCAACAATAACCAAGCACAATCCAGACCGCAAAGTCGGTTGTCGATTTTTTCCACGAAGTCCAGCCTCCCGCGCGGCGGATTCTCCCAGTCAGGACCGATGCCCATGAAAATCGTCACCCCTTCGTTGAATCGCATCGCCGCGAACCTTCAGACGGAGACGCCAGACGAATCCGCAACTTTACCAATCGAGCCGGTGGGCTTACCAGTGACGCACGGGCATTACTCGAATCCGACACTCAACACGGTTTCGCTCTGCATGATCGTCAAGAAACAAGACCAGCTGGACACGATCGCCTGCATCGAGCCGGTTGCTCATTTTTTTCACGATATCGTCATCGTGGTGGATCGCGGAGGCAGTGAATGCTTGTCGGAACTTCGCGAGAGGTTTAGCACAAAGATCGTTGAGTTCGGCTGGGAGGACAGCTTCGCCGCCGCTCGAAATGCCGCGACTCGTCACGCCAAGGGAGATTGGATTTTCTGGTTGGATTCTGATGAACGTATCGACAAGGAAAACCAGGCGAAACTGCAACGCCTATTTGCGTCACTCACCAATAACAACGACGCATTTTTCATGGCGATCTTGTCGGAACCCGATGACTTACACGGCTGTTCGTTTGTCACCGACCACATTCGGCTGTATCGAAACGACTCGGCGCATATCTGGAAGTATCGAGTCCACGAGCAGATTCTGCCTGCCTTGCGATGCACGGGCACACGGCTGCTACAGAGCAACATCGTCATTCACCACTTTGGCTATTGCCATTCGTTAGTGAATGCCGAGAAGCGGAAGCGAAACCTTCGCTTGCTGCGTATGGACGCCACGGCGTTTCCAGGCGATCTGTACGTCCTCTTCAATATCGGAAACACGCTCTTCGACGACGGCGCATGGACGGAAGCCTTGCCGCTTCTGACAGCTTGCCTTACCAACGCGCCCAGTGATTCGGCCTACATCGCCAAGGCCCATCTGCTGCTCGTGAAGATCCATGCAAATATGGGCCGGTACGACGATGCCATGCAAATCTGCCAGAAAGGCCAAAAACAATTCCCTGGCGATCCCGATCTTTTGTTCGAGGAGGGCAACATTTTCCTCCATCGTGGCGATACGCAAGCGGCACACCGGGCCTTCAATGACGTGTTGCGTGCAAAAACGAAGGGCGTTGCTGTCGGTTCCAACGTTGATCTTGTTCATCACGCCCGCCACAATCTCGCGGTGATTTGTCGAAACCAAGGCAATCACCGCGAAGCAGAGGTTCATTGGCTTCGTATCATTGATACTTTTCCAAGCTTCGGCCCCGCCTGGCTTGGCCTGGCCGAAATCTACCTGTCCCAGCAACGCAAGGGGGATCTGGCCAAGTTGAACGATCGCCTCATGAGCATTCCCGGAATCGAGCCAGTCGTTTCAGGCATCCAAGCGCGCACGGCATTGAGGAAAACAAACTGGTGCCAATCAACCCAGATACTCGAAGACGCTGTTGTTCGTTTTCCGAACGCGACTTGGCTGCGATTGCTTCTTGCCGACATTTTCCTACGGGTTGCCGAGGACAGACGCTCCGCCGAGCAACAGTTAGGACAAATCCTCGCGATCGACCCGAATCATTCGGTGGCACGGGAAAAGCTCCGTGCGATTTCCGATTCGCAGTAAACTGCTTGGCTCAAGCACCTTCATCGCTCAAACGAGATATCCTACTTTTCCAGCAACCGTTCTTTTTGCATTTTTCGCGTTAGCGGGCCAAAAACTTCAACCGGTATACGAACAGACCAAAGTGCACCTCAAGTCGGCAGAGCATATCACGTCGGATTAAACCGGTTGCCGAATCGGAGGGCATGCCGTCTGGCTTCATGCCTTTCCGCGGCAGGTGATCGACCTGTTCACCGGAGCGCATATGCGACCGGCGAGATAATCGAGCACTTCTACGCATGGATCGCGGAACGGTACGGCGATTGGCCATTCCCGAAATTGTTCCTGGCCGTGAAAGGCCACACAGGTTGCCGGTTGATGGATCTCTGCTCGCTGAAATCCACCCAATTGCAACCGGGACGATTGACCTTCCCCGCTAATCTCACGAAGGGTCGGAAGGATCGATCGGTGCCGATGCCCGACGACTTAATTGCGATTCTCGATGGCTTCAAAGGCAAGACATGGCTCTGGGAGAATTACCTGCCCGCGCTTCGGACGATCCTCGAAAAGAAAAGGCACGTTACCCATCAAATGAACGAAGAGTTCGCCCCGCACCGGCTGTACTTCTGGATCGAGAACCTCTTCGCCGAGTATCACAAGGCCCACCAAGACCGTCCGAGGCTGACGTCCCATATGTTCCGCAAGCGAGCGTTCACGATGGCATGGCAGGCAGGAATCGACGTTCGGCGCGTACGGGTGCAACGTGGACACGCTCATGAAGCATTACGTTTCGCTGGACGAGCAGCAGGTGACGGATGACGTATTCGCGAAGATGAAGGAGGCAAAAGGAGCTTGATTTCCTTCCGCATTTCTGATTCTTCTGCTTTAAGGTTATGGGAATGCTACTTGCTGGCTCTCGGTTCCTTCGGCTGAACTGGCTCACCAGCGGACGTCACTAGCTCGTCGATAAAGCAGAGGAGAGCCGGGCTCGCCGCACGGGAGACAATGCGCGACGAATGCGATGGCCATGGAGAAGTCAGCGAAGAAAGGCGCCCGCTGGACCCACCAGTCAATGAACCAGGCAAGGGCAAAGAGGCGGATTGAAACGAACAGAGCAGGCCCGTGCGCGTCCGAGTCTTTATTAATTCACACGCGGATTCGGTTTCGTGGGTGTTTGGGCGCTGAATGCCGTCAACGTGAACGTAGGCGGTTTTTCGGATTTCTATCGGAATCTTGTTGCGGTCGGCCGAGATGCTAGCTAACCGAATTGTCAAAGAACGGTGCGAACAACAGCGCCGCCCAATTTGCTTGCCTTCGAACGCTATCGGGCGACCCTGCGCTGTCCGATCTGGCACTCCCCCAATGTCATCACGCAAGGTTGCGGGCCCCGGCTCTTCCGCCTCGCGGGCCACGTCCTCATTGGTCATGTGCTGCGACAAATCCAAGGCGCGAGTTTCACTTGGCGAGTGACATGGCAATGCTGGCATTCGACGCGGGGTAGCGACACCTACAAGGTCAGTGGAATTCCGGGTCCCATTGTGGAGGACAAAGTGACCGATTTGACGTAGTTGCCCTTGATGCCGGAGGGCTTGGCGGCACGAATCGCAGAAACGAAGGCGGCCACGTTGTCGGCAAGTTTATCGCCGTCGAAGCTCAACTTGCCGACGCCCGCATGGACGTTGCCCCCCTTATCGGCGCGGAACTCGACTTTGCCTGCTTTGAATTCTTGGACCGCCTGGGCCACATCGCCAGTGATGATTGTTCCGCCCTTAGGGGTGGGCATCAGGCCGCGTGGGCCGAGGGTTTTGCCAAGCCGGCTGACTTTGCCCATCACGTCCTGGGTGGCGAGTGCGACATCGAATTCGAGCCAGTTGTCCTTACTGATCTTGAGAATCAGCTCGTCTAGGCCGGCGAGATCGGCGCCGGCCTGCGTCGCCTTGACGATGTTGTCTCCCTGACAAAAAACCACGACGCGCACCGCCTTGCCGACGCCATGAGGCAGCGGCACCGTACCGCGAATGAGTTGGTCGCTCTGGGTGGTGTCCACGCCGAGCACCATGTGGATCTCGACCGTTTCGTCGAACTTGGCGTGCGCGACCTCCTTGAGGACACCGACGGCCATTTCCACCGGAACCGGCCCATCCTTGGCGATGCGCCGTTTCAGATTGGCCAATTGAGCGAGCCGCTTCTTGCCGCGCCGGGGCGGTACGCCGGGCTTCTTTTTTTTCTTCGGGGCGTCGCCAGGGCGCATTGCATCGGTGACATCCGGCCCGGGTGCGTCGACCAACGTCTTTTCCGGCGGCACGGCACTCGCGGCGGGCAGGTCGGCCTTTCGCGGTGGCGGCTTCAGGGCGCGCTCGGTGTCCTTGCTGGCTAAGGCCGCCGCGGCCCCCGGGGCAATTGCCGGCGGCGCGACGGGTTGGGGTTGGCTTGCCTCCATCCGCAGCGAACGGAGGACTTCGCTCGAATCCCCAGGTTGCATGGACAAGAAGCCTTTCTGCCAGCCGTCCGGCAGTTTGAGCTTCTTGTCTTGTTCCGCACGCGCAATCGCAGCGACTACTTGTTTCTTCATCTCGTCAACGTCCTGGAGAAGTCGAGCGGTGCTCAGGTCCTCCTGGTCAAATTGGAAGCCCGAGTCGACGAGTTGTGCCGTCACTTGCTCGGCAGCGCCGGGCTCAAACCAACTCTTGCCGGAGCTGGCCCGGTAGAACAGATACACCAACTCCAGCAAAGTCAGCCGACGCCCGCTCGCCGGGTGGTGCACGCGGGAGGGCGTTTCCTTCAAATGGCGAAAGATCTCGCGGACGATCTCGGCCTCGACTCCTTGGCCGCTCGCGTGCTTCTTCACAAAAGCGTCGAGCATGGTTTGCGAGGGGACCAGCGGGTCCAGGATCAACTTGGAGACCAGTCCCCAGGCGGCGCGCAGGGCCGTGGTCGCGCTCAAGTTGAGATCGGTTAGCAGGATCGATTCGGTCTTGGCGCGCGCTTCCGCGGACGCACCGATCGTGCGGGCCAGCTCCGGGTTGGCCTCAAGGAGGAAGGACAAACGCGGATCGAGCGTCGGTTGGAGCCAGTAGGCCACGGCCCGTTCGACATCGTCAAAACGATCGGACTGCAGCCAGTGGCGGACTTCCGGATGGAGCGCAAATTGCCTGGCCAGAACCGGCAGGGCGCCGTGGAGCGTGAATTTCGATACCGAGTCGAGGATCTTCTGGGGCAGGAACTTCGTGAGGAAGCCGGCCCAGCCCCCGTCGCCCGAGTCCGTCGCCGCGGAAGCCTCGAAGGACGATCGATCCATCGCGGGCACTTCGATGGCAGGCAGCGTGCCGAGCCAGGTGACCCAGGGGGTCCCCGATACGAGCTGTCCGCCGATGCGATCGGAGAGCGATCCTGCCGGAATGAGATCGCGTTGCGTGGCACTGGCGCGCACCAGGTGCTCCCAGCTTTCGCGCAGCATGGGAGGCGTCGCCAAGGACGCGGGTACACGCAGCAAATCCATCAGGGCCGCGTCGTTTCGGGCCGGTGCGTCACGCAAAACCAGGGCCCAGCCGATGGCGAGTACATCGGGGAGCGGACCGACCAAATCGTGCAAATTGGTGAACACCAGACGCAAGAGCGGCGTGTCGATCGTGTCGCGGCGCAGGTGAAGCAAACCGGCGTAGATGCCGAGCATCGGGTTCTCGAACTTGGCCCAGAGCATCTCGCTGCGAATGGCGCCGGGGACATTGCCTTTACTTTTGAGGGCGCGCAGGGCCGACTCGGTCCAGCGCATGTCATCACGGCTGGATAGGAAACCGACGCCAGCACGGGCCAGCAAGATCGAGATGCGTGTGATCTCTTTCTTGCCGCCATTGCCCTGCCCAGCCATGAGAAAAACCTGCGTCTGCCAACTGGGCCGTGTATAGACAATTTGTTCGACCGAAATTCCATGCTGCGTGGCACGTCGCAAGCGGTACGCGCCGGCGTCGAGATTGAGATGGGCACCCATCCACTGGCCGTCCCGATTATGATTCTCGGTGGTTGAAAGATCGAACAGGACGCGTTCACTCTCGAGTTCATGAAGCGTCACGCCGGCGGGCAAGTCGCCGGACCGAAAGGGATCGCGCAAAAACAGTAAGAGGTGGCTGCCTCCCCGGTGGCCAGCCGGCGGCGGCAGCGGCACGGATCGGCTCAAGTCCTGCGCCGGCTCTGCCTGCCACTCGTGTGTCGTCGTTGTGTTGGGGACCGGCGTCGCACTGGCGAATTCAGGCAACTCCGCGGCGTCGAGCCGGATGTCCAGCACCGGCTCGTCCGGCGTCAACGCCGCCAACTTCTCCGTGATGCTGCTCCCCTGCCGAAAGCGCACCAAATAAATGCCGGGCGGCACCTGGACCGACACATCCCCCATGCGATTCGCCACGGGTACGGGACGCATGGCGCCGTCCAAAATCTCGACACTCGTGCATTCATCCGGAACATACACGTTGAGCCGATAGGCGCCAACAGTAGTTGCTTCATAGGGTGGCATTGACGTCCTCCCAAAGAGCACTCACGCTGACCGCTTTACCGACGCGCCGATTGTCCGCCTGAAATCCCTGAATCAGGTAACTTCTGAACGAAGGCAAGAAAAATCGCAGTCCCTGCGGCGTCGCGATCTGGTCTTGCGGAATCACTTCAACAAATGCGTTTCCTCCATCGAGGACTTCGAGGCGATCAATGGGCTGCGGGAGCGTCAGGTTCACGGCGGTTCGATTGGGGGTCAGACCTTCGCGAATAACGAAGTCGATCAAGGCGGGAAACTGGGGCTTTTGCGCTTCCCCCTCGATCTTGATGCTCATCTTATGCTCAAGCCAAAGTTTCAGTGAATTGGTGGTGAGTCGGCCAGCGCCATCAGCGGCCCGCCCGTTGAGCCCCTCGATCAACGCACGGGAGAAGTTGCCGCGCACCTTGCCATCCACTGGCGTCTCACGCGCCACTTTGCCGAAGGCTGTCGCAAAGGCGTAAAACCGCGACGCTGCTCCCGCCGCGGCGACGTCGGGCTTCTCGAAGATTGGAATCTTGCCGATGGGTCCTACCAACATGGTGGAGACTCGACAGCAATCCATGAACAGGAGGACCTCGTCGAAGTGTCCGCCATTGCAGAAGCCATCTGCGCACAGCTTTCCGGGCAGATACGGGGCGAGTTTTCCCTTGGCTTCCACGGTGATCAGGCCCGTTTCATCGAGTTGTTCCGATGGGCTGATGCCGTGACCGGCAAGGAAGACATAGAGCCGCCGCCCAATCCGGGCTCTTCGGCTGGGGGCCGACTCGATCAGCTTGTTGAGCAATATCCATAGGTGCGATAACATAGGCTCCTTGCCTTCTTCGTCGGACAGATGAATGAACGGATCAACATTTGTCGGAAGCAAGTCGCCGCCGGCAGGCGATTTCAGCCAGGTAACGAAGTCGTCTGCATCCCCCTTGGGCCCCTTGAGCGACTCGAAAGGCTGATTCTTGTAATCGTTGATACCGACGACCAAACCAAAATCTTCCGCCGCGGGCATGTCAATTGTCCTCCGTACTGCGCAAGAAATCGCGCAGGCTCTTACACGTTTCCTCGTCCCCGGTGAAGCCGCCGTGCCGAGTTGCCGCAGAACTCCATCCCGGTCCTCCCTGAACAACCGACCAAACGCATTTCCCTTGCAGAAACTTCGTCACCTGCTGAATCTCCGGCGCGATGTAGGGATCGGCGTCCGTGTAATAACGCTGCATGCCCACGATCGGCATGTCGTTGGCCACCCCCTCGAATAAACCGGACACCATGTAGAGTAGCGACGCCGGATAAATCACGGGCACCTCCCAGTAACCGCTCTCCAGTGTTTCGCTGAGTGCGTACATTCGAAAGCGGCGCACCCGCTTGGCAAACACGGGGAGGAGCGACGCCATGGTTTCAAAAGTGCATGCTGGCGCAAGGTACACCACGTCGAGCTTTGCGTCGGCGGGGAGCACGCGATCGACGTTGGTCAGAAAGTTCCCGCCGTATATCGCCCCGGCACTGTGGCAGACCAGCGTGATCCGTCGGCCCGGGCGCCACCAGGCTTTGAGGTGCTGCAAAAATGCCGTGCCACCGTATACCTGCGGATCCTCCTTGAAGGCGCCGACCGTGTCTCCCTTCATCGTTTCCCACGCGATGGCCCCGACGCTGTCGAGGTAGAGGTCCCGCAAGACCTCTTCAACAATGGTCGTGTAGATGCCGTGCGCGCGGCCCTTGGCAAAACGGACGATAACGTTCTTGAGGATGACGATTCCGTGCTTGGCCAGCGTGAGAAAGGTAAGGATGCCAGCCCGCGCGTCAGGCCCGGTCACCTCTGCGGCGAGTTCCTGCTTCACGTTCTTCGACATCAGGCTAGGCTTGGGCGTGACGGGCGCTCCACCGGCGCGCGCCCGTGTGGCAGAGGCCACTGCCGGCGGCACTACCGTCGCGACAATGGCTTGCGATTCTTCTTGCAGGATTTCGTCGGTCTCCAGTTCTGCTTCCGCCTGCTCGATTTGTTGGGCGCTCAACTGCAATTCGGGCTTCGGCCCTGCAGTTGGCTCGCGCGTCGCGGCATAACCAGCCAACCCCTCCAGGTCGTCCGGCATGGTGGCCTCCGACGGCAACACCAGTACCCCTCCCGAGCGAGCGCCGGCGTAATTGGCGAGCTTTCCCACCGCAAGTTGCATGAGGCGCTTGACCAGGCGTTTGAACGCGTCCTCCTTGGCAATGTCGGCCATGTTATGCTGAAGCACCGACCACAGGTCCGACCGCCAAAAAAAGAAGACCGGATAAGCGCCGCCGGCTTCGTAGTACGGCTGGAGCACCTCAGCGGACTGCTCGGCCGACGTGCGCGAGACAAGCCCACCATGCAGATGAACGACGATGTGATCTTTGACGGGGCCTTGCTCCAGGGCCGCGAACATCGGGCCAAGGTCGGCTGCCGTTGTCCCCTTGAACTTGCCCTCGGCGAGATCGAGGTAGTGATTTTTGGAAAGCATTCGGAGTCTCCATAAAACCCGTGTCCGCGACCTCTCAATCGTCGCGTCAAATAGGGAGTTCGGCTATTCGCGGGGAGCGGGAAGGCGAATCTTTGATCGAATGAGTAGGCGACATAACCGGGCTTCGAAAAACCTAGACTTATGCTAAGGGAGACGAATGACTTAAATTATACCTAAGCCCGCTCAATATATCAAGAAAATCAACCACTTCAGGAAAAATCCAGGGAGATTGACGAAGTATCGTAGAATTAGCGGTGAGCATGAACTTTTTTCAAGGTGATTTTGCCAGCTGACGACTCGGGAATTCCACGTTTCGAGGTGGAAAACCGCCAGCTGACGGCGGCTGAGTCGCCGCGGAACCGCACGTAGACGCACCAAGTCCATCGCGGATTAGCCCTCGTTTGTGAACCGGTGTCCCCGGTACGCAGCAATTCGCAACCGTCGCCGCCGGTTGGCCATTGTCCCACCTCGTCCAGCATCATCAAGTCATGGTGTATTATTCGCCCGATCCGAACGAGATTCCCTTGCGATGGGGTCGGGGATGAAGTTCATCAACGGCGACACACTGGTTGCTCGCATTACTCCCTGCCTGGAGAACGGCAAGACTGCGTATGTAGACTTCCTCGCAGAGGGCCAAATCGGCTGGGGGTCCACCGAATACATCGTGTTGCGACCACGCGGCGTGATTCCGACCCCATTCGCTTACCCGCTGGCTCGAACCACAGACTTCCGCAACTTCGCCATTCAGCAGATGACTGGTTCGAGCGGCCGTCAACGAGTGCCGGCCGACAGCCTGAGCAAATACAAACTCGCTACGCCGGAACTTGACGATGGGTTGTTCGTGGCGTTCGGGAAAATTATTCTGCCGATGTTGCAAAGCATGTCCGCGACGATAAATCAGTCCCGCACCCTGGCTGCTCTCCGCGATGCACTGTTGCCGAAGCTGATCTCCGGCGAGTTGCGGGTGCCGGACGCGGAGCGGATTGTGGGGAGGGCGGTGTGATGGATGTGCGCGTGGAAATTCAGTTCAAGAAGGGCGGCGAAAAGGAATTGGCAGCGATGAAGTCTCTTGCAAACGATTTAACGAACCGGCGCGAAGGCGTTCGGGTATTCCCTGATCCGGCGAATCCTGACATGCTCGTGGCCGAGTTCACGATGGTTAGCGAAGCGCAATACAAGGCCGTAGATCGGATTTTTGCCGCGATTCGCTTTTGGGCGGAGAATCGCCTCGACTCGGCGATTCAGTTTCCGCGCAGCGAAGCGCAGATCCTTCGCGATCGACGGAAGGCGGAAAAGCGCAAAGCTCGAAGGAGATCGAAGTGACGCCTGGACCGATTCGATTTGACGAATTCAAGCTGGCCTGCGAATTGCGGGTGCCGAACGCGGAGCGGATCGTGGGGAGGGCGACGACATCCTCAAGGTGATCTCCCAGGACCTCGTGAAGACTGTGCGAGGCAACCTGACAATCGACTGGACCGTTCGCGAAAACGTTCGAGCCAACCTGCGAGTCGTCATCAAGCGGATTCTCCGCAAGCACGGCCAGACAAGCAGGAAAAAGCAACGCAGACGGTATTAGAACAGGCAGAGGTCCTTTCGCAGGTGTGGACGGATCAGGAATCCTAGGCCGGAATACTCGCGCGTCAGATTCTGAAATAGCCCAACAATTCCGATGGAGAAACAAATGAATGTGCGTATCTGCCTCGCCGCAATTCTCTTTTCATGGTCCGCTGTCGCCCTGGCATCACAAGTGGCAGACCCGCCGAAAAGCTTTTCGGGATTGGCTGAATACGCGGGGAGTTCGATGATCCGCGTCACGCATGAAAAAAAGTCTCACACCGTTCGAATCTCCGGCATCGTTCCACCTGAATGGGGACAAGTTCACGACCATTACACCAAAACCGCACTCGCGAAGATGCTCAAAGGCAAAGAGGTGAAGGTCGTTTGGACCAAGCGGAACAAAGAAAAAGAGATCATCGCAGAGGTGTTCCTTGCTGAAAAAAATATCGGCTTAGAGATTGTCAGGAGTGGATTGGCATGGCATGACTCGCAGAATATCAAAGATGCTACACTCGCGAAAGCAGAGAAGGAGGCTAGGGCAGCAAAGCGGGGATTGTGGGCATCAGGTGCGACGCCGGTTGCTCCGTGGGATTTCCGACGAGGCATAAAGCCGCCGACTGCGATAGAAGTCTTCGTCACAAATAGCGGCGAAAAATACCATTGGAACGAATGCCAATTTCTGACCAAAAGCAGAATACCGATCAGTTTGGCGGCAGTACAAGGGAAACACGGGCCATGCTCCGTTTGTGGTCCACCAACGATCAAGTAATCGTAGCACTCACGAGGTACCCAAGCTCAGGAGAATCGTCCATGCGAGTGTTCTACGCAGCCTTTTTTTTTCGCGGCTCTCATTCCCGCTGACGTCAGCGGGCAAAGCAAACAACCCCAGCACAAGTTCTACCCGTAAGCGCCCGAAATTCCGATTCTCACGAAGCAGGAGACGGCATAAGTTCACGCCGTGGTCCGGGCGATGGTCCTTGACGATCTGGGCTTGCCGAAGAATGTGCCACGCGACCGCGCCGCGATTCGCAGGAACTTTGAATCGCTGGGCATAGAGTCGCTGCCGATCCTCATCGAGTGGATGGTCTACAACCACTACGGCACATGTGCGATTCGTCGTGGAAGGGACTGGCCGTCGGAATCCCGACACGATCCTTTTCATTGAGCAACGCATCGGGAAGCGGCTGGTCAATGGCACTCGTTTTAACTACGTGGGCCGACGGCAAGAGCTCACCGGCCGAGTCGCAGTTGCAAGGATCGGTGAGTGAGTCCGTGGAAGCATGGCGGGCTTGGAAAGAAGCAAGAAGGGCGAAGTAGGGCACAACCTTTTGCCTTATGCAACGCTTTCGAGGACGGCTCGGCACGGAAGAAAAAAAACGAGGATTCTGGCGGTTGTCACTGACAACCGAAAACGCGCATTTTCGAGCGTTTTTAGGCGGTATTACCTATAGGCTAAAAAGTGCGTTTCGCTTGGAAATTTGCTTGTTTTCTTGAGTTTTTGAGAGTTGCGAATGGTTTTTTAGGAAACCGATGCTCTATCCCCTGAGCTACGGGGGCTGATGCGGTTACTGTCTTGCGATATTGACTCTCAACTTCATTGCTGGTTATTCAAAACAACCGCGTGGGTTGACGGGAACCAAATTCCCCCCCGCGACGTGGGTAGCGTTCAAGGGCTGGATAACCCCTTTCACGATCGCCGTCATAAGCAATTCTACCTGTCGAACGCACCTGCGTCATCATCATTCCGCCAAGCCGTACGCAAGAAACCTGCTTAGTGCACATCCAACTGTACTCTGGCGAAAGAGGCGCCGGAAGTTTTTTTCCAGAGAATCAATCCCAAAAACGGCCGAGTGTCAAGGTGAACCGCACTTGACAATTGCAACTTTGGCGAAAGTCTTTCTCGAATCCAGGCGAATCCCGCTTCCTGGTCCAACGGACACCGCTACGCTGCGAGTCCTGGCGAACGCCTACCTGAAGTGGAACGCGGGACGATGATCGTCTCCGCGAGTGCAGGAAAGTTCGCCCTTTACTTTCGGATGGAGAATAGCGAATTCGTTCCCGATAATCGGTCTCCAATCTCCGTGAGGGCGGCGACTACCGCGTCGACATCCGCCGCGGTGGTGCGCCAGTTGACGAAGCAGAATCGCAGCGTGGAGCGGCCGTGCAAGCGAGTCGTCGAGATGAACGCCAGCCCGCTTGCTAGCAGGTCGGCGGCGATCGCTTGCTGGAGCGCATCCAGTTCCGCCGCCGGCCATTGGCGGTCCCTCGGCACGTAGCGGAAACAGATGATGCTTAGCTTGGCCGTGCTGGTCAACTCGAAGCAATCCTTCGATTGCACAAGTGCCTCGGCGTAGCGTGCAAGCGTGCAATTGTGCGCGATCAGCGAACGGAACCAGCCGACCCCGAGCAGCCTCATCGACATCCATATCTTCAATGCGCGAAACCGGCGCGTCAGCGCGATGCCTTGATCGCAAAAGTTGATCTCGTCAGCGCCCGGCACGACGTCTTGCATGTATTCGGGGCGCATCGTGAACGTCCTTGCCAAGAGTTCGCCACGGCGAACAAGCAGACAGCCGGCGTCGAAGGGCTGGGCGAACCACTTGTGCGGATCCAGCGTGATCGAGTCCGCTTGCTCAATTCCCGCGAGCAGGCGCTTACCTTCCTCCAGCAGCACCATCGGCCAACCGTAGGCGGCATCGACGTGAAGCCAGAGGCGATGCCGATTGCAGGTCGCGGCAATCTCGACGAGCGGATCGATGCTGCCCGTGTTCGTCGTGCCCGCATTCGCCAGGACCGCCCAGGGTAGAAGACCTCGCTGAAGATCAGCGTCAATCGCCTGCTGCAGGTTTTCGACGCGCAATCGATATTCAGCGTCGCAGGGCAGCGCATGGATCTGGTCGGGCCGCAAGCCGATGATTTTCGCGCCGCGGTCCACGGACCAGTGCCGATGTTGCGACGCATAGAGAACGCAGCGCGAGCGGTCGTCGCATGTCAACTTTTCCCGAGCGACCGTTAGCGCCGTCAGCGTCGCCTCGGAACCGCCGCCCGTGAGTAGGCCGAGCGTGCCGGCGGGAAGCCCGAGAAATTGGCGAAACCATTCGAGCACCACGAGTTCGACCTCGGCGGCGCCGGCAGCTTCCTTCCACACGCCAGCAAAAAGATTTGCATTCGCCGCGAGAAATTCGGCAAGGATCGACGCGAACGTCGGCGCGCTGCCGATAAACGCCCAGAAGCGAGGATGACTCGGCCGAAACGAATTGCCGACGATTTTCGCGTGAAACTCATCAAGCAGACGCGCGAAATCGCACGCCTGCTCCGGCGGCGGCTCGGCGAGGTGGCGATCCATTTCAGGACGAGATGCCGTCTTGCCGATCGGCAAGACGTCGAGATTTTCGTAATCGCGAAGGATCGAATCGAGAACTTCGGCGCTGGCCTGTCTAGGCCAATCAGGCGCGTGTGGAATCACCGGATTGGCACAGGCGAGTCTCAGGCTCTCCAGCGATGAATCGGACATGATTAGTGGCTGTGAACGTGTTCGCGATGCTCGTCCGCTTTTTCCGGCGTGATGTGCCAGCCGCAATCGCCGCAGGGCGGCGATTTTTCGTAACATGGATCGCACAGCAGCGGACCGCCGTGGAAGTATTGCTCGAGACGATGCTGATCCTCATTCGTTAGATCGCCGGGATCTCGAGGCAGTTTCAGCTTGTCGCCGCAGCCGTCGCATTTGCGGAGATTCCATTCGACGAGCAACGGAGCGAAATGGTCATGGGCCCAACGGCTCACCTGGCCGGACCCGTTGCAAAGCGGGCAGGCAATGCTCATCTGGGCCGCGATCGCTTTGCGGATGAACTCGCTCTTGTTGGGCAGATTGTTCAGGAATTCAGCGAGTTCCTCTTCGACCTTGAAAGCAACCACTTTCGTCTTCGGTGTCTTGCTCGACATCGGTGTTCCTCGCATGGCCAGTCTGCAGTGACGGACAACCTCCGCCTGTGGTTTATCTTACGTGATGCCGACGGCCATCGCAAGCAGAGTTCACTGCGAGTCGCAAGCATTCTGCGAGCGGGGGGCGCAAGCCCTCTGATTCTGCGAGCCGTGAAAAACCCCACCCCAAAATCGGGGGGCTTACGCCCACTGCTCGCCGACGCCGATTGACGCCATTAGTTCTCGTCCAGCTTCAACCACCACCAGGCAGCGGCCAAGAATCCGAGGCCGAACGCGAATAGAACGCCGCACGCTACGTGTACGGTTTCCATGACCGGCGCGGGATTGGTCAGCAGTTGACGGTAAGCGTCCAGCGCCCAGGCGTGCGGTGTGACTCGGCTCCAGCGCTGCATTGTCTCGGGCATCAATGCGCGGTCGCCCATCATGCAACCGCTCAATCCTGCAAGAACGAGCACGACCAGGGTGCCGTAGATCGCGACCTGGGATTCCGTGCGAGCAACTGACGCCGTCAACATCGCCAGGCCGATGGCGGCGAACGAAGTCGCGGCGACGACGGCGATCAGCCAGACCGGCGCGGCGCCCCAACTCATGCCGAACAGCACTTTGCCCGCGATCAGCAGAAAACCACCCTGAAAGAGCGACAGCAGCAGGCAGGGCAACATCTTGCCGAGCAAGATCTCGAGCCTCGTTAATGGCGCCGCGATCAGCCTTTTCATCGTCCCCTGCCGGCGCTCGGCGACGAAAAGCCAGCCCACCGTCAGGATGAGGAAGAAGGCGAACATGACGAGATACGATGGCACGAGCAGCTGGTAGCGGCTGCCGCCGCGCTTGAGCCAGCCGATGCCGTCCTCGCGGAACGCGCTGTTCTTGTCCGATTTGTCGGTCGTGAGTTCGCGTTCCTTGGTGAGCGCCGCCCACGTTTTTGCGGTGAGGTTGTAACGCGGGAACAAGCCTTGCAGCGAGTTTTGCATGCCCGTCGCCAGGGCCTTTTTCTCTGACGCGGGAAAATTCTTGAGCACGGTGTTTAGATCCAGAAATCCGCCGACCCTAACATTGAGCTTTTCCCGGCTCACCATGTCGATAAACTGCGGCTCGCCGATCTTTTCGAACGCGCGGCCAATCATCCACGGCATGACGACGCGAAGCAAACTTCCCTGCGCGACCTGATCGATGATCGCTGCCGCGGTTTGCTGGGTCGGATCGCGCAGGACCTCGACATCGAGGACGGCGAGGTTGACGCCGTCGCGATGGAATGGATTGATGCCGTCGTGGATGTACATCGGAAACACGACTTGCGATTCGTCGAAAGCGCCGCGAAATGCCAGCGCGAACGGGTCGCCCGGGTGCGGAAACGCTGCGAGGAACGTGAACGTCTCCGGCCAGCCGGAGGCGAGAAACGAACAACGTTCGACGCGTTTGCTGAATTCTCTGCCGATGACGAGAACGGCCGGGCGCTGCCCCGAGCGAACCAGATGCCTGGCGGTGTCGCGATCAGAGACGAACTCGACGCGGATGTCCGCGGTTTCGTTGAGATCGTGCAGTAGAAGCTGCGACCAGTCTTTGTGTGGAAACCACGAGAGATGATTGGCCGTCGCTAGAGAGCAGGCGCTGAATGTCTGCATCACGCCTGTGACGGGATTGGGAGAGAGCGACAGCCAGGCCATGCCTTCGCGCGTCATCGCCGGCCGATCGAAGTAGCGAGGCACTCCGGTATCTTCCAGAAGAACGCTGATCTTCAGACCCTCGGCGGACTTCTTGCCAAAATTCTCGCCGAGGGAAATGCCGAGCACAAGGATAAAGATCAACGGCATCGCGAGCAAAATGATGAGTGCACGCGGATCGCGCAGCAGCAGTTTCAGGTCTTTCTTCGCAAGGGTCCAGATAGCCATGAGGATATGGTATTCGGCTTGCCGTTTAGCGCTCGAATTTTCCACGCGAGCGCGGCCTATTTGAACGTCACCTTGAGGTCGAAACGTTTTCCGTCACGCAGGATATTGAGCGTCGCGGTTTCGCCGATGAGGTAGTTTTGGCGGATGAAGGCGAGGAACTGATCCATCGACAGGTGCAGAGTGCGGTTATCGATGCCGATGATGACGTCGTTGACGCGCACGCCCATCTTCATGACGGCGGGATGGATCGGCGTTTCCTGACGAAAGGCGACGCGGGCCTCGGCGAGGCCAAGGTCTTTCTTCTCCTTGGCGGTGAGGTCGCTGCCGTAGATGGTGATTGAGGGCAGGAGGTCCATGAGGGATGGCCGCCAGGTGATATTGGTGCGTTGCCATTCGGGTTGGAGGGTCAGTTTCGCAGTGACGGGCTTGCCGTCGTGTTGCCAGGCGATGTCGATCTGCCCCTTGGCCGGCGCTTTGTAGAGCGCGTACTGCGCGTCGGCGAAGGATCGCACGTATAGCTGGTTGATCGTGTCGATCATGTCGCCCGGTTTCAGACCTGCCTTGGCCGCCGCGGAATCGGGTATCACTTCCTTGACGAGATTGCCCTTGAAGCGGTCGAGCGTAATGCCCACGTTCTCGGGCAGCGGGTAGGTGTATACCTTGTCGCGATGCCAGGTGCCGCGTTTGATCTCCTCGGCACGCAGAATTTCCTTGACCTGATGGCAATGGATGCAACCACGATGCCCCGATGCGGAGGGCACCTTTTCGATGTAAAGCGGCGCACGCACCGGCGTGTTTGGCTTGGCGCTCGGATTCTTGCGATGCTCGGCAAGGGCGGCCTCCATGGCGTAGCGCAGCCCCTCGAGTGAATTGCGTGAATCCGGTCCCTTGGCGTCGCGCCCGCCGAATCGGCCGTAGATCTTGCCCGACGAATTCATGAAAAACGCCACCCAGGTCAAATCCCAGTCGAACTCGAACAGATTGAGATCGACACCCGTGACTCGCACGACGCGCGCGCGGACGAATTGGTCGGCCACGCCATCCAGTTTTTCCAGACGGACAACCTGCCCGTCAAACTTGTAGCAATCCCCTCAGGGATCGCAGCGGAAGACGATCATCATCGGCTTGCCGGTCCGTTGCGATTCGGCCTTTGCCGAGTAGTAGTCGGTCATCCACCGGTACTGGTTCGCGAGCTTCATGGATTGGCTTTGCGCGGAGGCCGACCCAGCGTACAAGAGGCCTGCGGCAAGAGCCAAGGTGATGCGCAGATGCATGGGTGTGATCCAGGTGGTGGGATAAGGGAGCATCCCGAGGGTCGGCGTCGCTCGCCCTCGGGCTTCGGGCCGTTACTTGTCTTTGTCCTTCGCAGGCGCTTTGAGCACGGTTACTTTCTCGGCACGGAATCGTTCCTCGAAAACCCACTCGACTTCGATTCGGCTGCCGATCTTGAGTTCGCTGAAGACCTTGAGCATCGCCTTGTCAGGCCCGCCGCCCTTGGCCGGTTGGCCGCCGCGCCAGTGAGGCACAAAGCGCCGCGGCTTCTCGTCGCCTGGTGCTTTCACTTCGATGCCGCCTTTTTCCTTGGACACGAGCGTTCCGATGAAGGTGCCTTTCTTGCCTTCGAGGGGATTTTTCTCTTTCTTTTTCTCCTGCGCCGAGACGACCGCCAGTTGTGACGGCGCGATCACGTTCAGCCCGAAGACGAATGCAATAGTTGTTACAGCGATACCCGCGATTCGTTGAATCACTATCGACTCCTTTGCCAATGTATTTTCAACAGATGATAGCCAAAGTCGGCGTAGTCTATATACGCCGATCCGCCAAAGCGGCCTGTTAAAAATTTGTTAAGGAATCCTCCTCGTCATTTTAAGGAAATCGCTCGTCGATCAGCTTCTTGGTTCGATCGGCAATGCGCTTCGAGTCGGCGGAGAAATCGTGGCCGCGTTTGCCTTCCCAGAGGGAGAACGTCACCAGGAACGAATCCCGATAGATGAAAGTGTAGGTGTGCGACGATTGCTCGAACGGCTGCCCCACCTTGCTGTAAACCTCGTTGGTATCCTTGATGTGATCGGCGCCGATGTCGCGCGCCTTGACGATAAAGCCCGCCTGGCCATTGTCGAACGTCTTCGTGGTGTAGCGCGGGTCGCGTCCCATCTTGGCGATATATTGCCGAGGACCGGCGCCATCCGTGAATTTCCGGACGACCCAGTGATGGCCGACCACGGGAATGCCCTTGGCTATATTTTTGGAGGCAATACCGGTGCGCGGGCCCGCCGAGGCATTGTTGCCCGCGAAAATTCCACAATCGCCGGCGCAGTCGGTCGTACCATCGGAGACCAGGGCGACCGCGAAGCGAGGATCGATCGTCTTGCCGTCGTCGGGTTGGAATCCTCGAGGGGCCGCGGCGACTGGCGCGGCGCCGGAGCGATTGAGGGCAAGCGTGCGCGGATCGTTGGGCACGATCTTGGCTGGGCGATGTTTCGTGAAATCCGTGGTGAGCGCAATCTGTCCCAGCTCCGGCATGTGTAGCAAAGCACGGATAGGGTCGCCGCCCGCCTTCGGATAAAACGTAATCGTCATCGGATGAGCGTACGGATTGATCTTCACGAGATAGGGGCTTGACTTCCCATTTCGCGTGATTTGGGCCTCCCCTTTGCCATTGAAATCGAAGTTGACGGGTTCGCCCTTCGCGTTCTTGGCTTCCCACTTGGTTTTGCCGAGCCCGGCATCCATCGGCAGTCCCTTCGGACGCGGGAGCGGATCGTCCTTTTTCGGACGGAATTTCTCCGGCACGCGGGCCGGCGCGGGGTCGAATTTGCCCTGGCGCAATGTGCCAACGGTGAACTCGAACAGGGTGCCCATGTTGAGCGATTCGAGTCGATTCGCGTTTTCCCACAACATGCGGAAGTTGAACTGGAACCAGATCGGGCGCTGCACGAGAAGGATGTTTTGATTGTTTACCGGCTGGCCAAGGCGATTGAAGAACCACCGCACGTCGGGGTCGGTTCCTGCCGGCGGCCGGGCGATGGCGAACGCCAGCCAAACGCGGATGATTCGTTGGATGTTTGGGTCGTTCCACGGCGCGGGGCCGGCCAGCACTTTCGTCGGATCCTCGGGTAATCCAGGCTGCGTCGGGTTGATCTGCGGCTGCGTGATCAACGGCGGAGGCTCGGGCATGCGCACCATCTCCTTCTTTCGCCGCTGTGCTTCTTCCACCGCTAGCTTCGCGTTCAGCAGCGGTCCAATTGGCACGTCTGTCTCGAGTTGCCGACCGGTCTTGATCAGAATGTCCGCCACATCGGCGTGTTTTAATGTCGGGTCGATCGTCTTCAGCAGCGACACCACTCCCGTGCCGTGCGGCGCCGCCATCGATGTCCCTGACAGATACGCATACGGTTTCCCCGGCTCGGCAAAGCCGCTCCAGATCTCGTGGCCCGGCGCCGACACCGTCGTTGCCTCGCCATAATTGGAAAATATAGCACGCGTATCATCGCGCGTCGTCGCGGCGACGCTGATCGTGCGGCGAGTGTAGGTCAGGTATCCGAATTCCGCAGGGATATTCAGGTTTCCCGCCGAGTTCACGATAATCACGCCAGAGCGGTTGGCGCGGTCGATGAGCGGCGCAACGGCTTTAGCACGGTCTTCAGCCTGAGCGAGCAGCCTGTTACCGAGATCGTCTTTCTCTGCGTCCGACTTGGCACTGCGCCACTGCCTTACAAGCTCATCATTGTAGGCGCCCAGGCTCATGTTGATGACGGCCGCCTGACGGTCCATTGCCAGGGCGACCGCCTTGTGGATGCTATCGCCGGTGGAGGTGATATTCCCGGCCTGCTCTTTGGGGAAATTTTCGACGTAAAAGAGGGCTTGCAACGGCATGAGCGGACTGCGCGGAGCAACGCCCGACGTGCCGACACCGTTGTCAGCCGCGCCGCCGATCGTCACGGCGACGTGCGTACCGTGATCGCGCACCTCGTCCTGGGAATATTTGTTTGTCCCGCGTTTGATCTTCTTCATCCCCTCCTGCATCGTGCCGTTGCCTGTTGCAAAACTGTAGGGATTCGTGGTTCGGCCCACCAATTCTTCGTGATCGAGCATGACGCCGGAATCGACGATGCCGACGAGGGAACCGCCAGTCGTGATGTCCCAGGCATCTGGAGCGTTGATGCGGTAGAGGTTCCAGTTGTCCTTGTCCTCTTTTTTGTCGTCGGGCTTCTTGAAAACGGGATCGTTGAAGATGCGTTCGACCTCGATGACGTCGTTGAATGCCGACGCCGCCACGTAGGGATGGTTTTCGAGCCGTTGCTTGATCTCGGGCAACCGCTCGTGATCGGTGGCGAGGATGTAATGATTGAGTTTCGCATTGCTGCCAACGACCTCGTACTTGGCTTCGATGCGTTCGAAGATCGGCTTAAGCTCGTCGATGGCAACGCCATCGTGCAGAGTGACAAGCAGCTGCCCCTTCACAATGCTCCGCCCAGCTCTCTCGTCAAAGACGACGCTCGGCGTTGTCTTCGCCGCCCCCTTTTGCCCGCTGCTTGTCCCCGTGAACAGGATCGGCAAAGCAAGCACGAACGCTGCGAGACATTTCCACCAGTGGCTACGCATGGCATTCTCCCCACGGTTGGCAGTTGAGTAAGATGCGTCGAATTAATGATGATTGTAAATTCGAGAAATCGAAAAGCGAGTGAAAAATGCGTGGGAATTTCAGAAACAAATTGGCGACCCGCGTGTGGACGTGTCGAAAGTAGGTCCGGCGAGCCAGGCCGGACCCCTATTTCAGCCGAGTTATTTCCCGGCGCTCATCTCTTTCGTTTTCGGCGTGATCGATTCGAGCTGGCTGAGGCGGAGCTGTGCCGATTCGGCGACGCGCGTACCGGGAAAGGCCTGGATGACGCGGTTCAGCGTTATTTGAGCACGCGACACTTCGGCTCGTTTCAGATACGTCTCGGCGAGCGTCATCCACATTCCGCCCAGGCGATCCGCCATTACGTCGGCAGCATTCTGAAGCCATTCGGGATTGTTCTTGATCTTCGACGCGAGAAGGAAGGCCGACTCGCCCTCGGGCAGGTCGCCGAAATTCGCGAGGATAATCTCACAGCGATCGAGGCAGGGGATGTAGTCGTTGGACTTGTAAAATGCCTGAGCTTGCGTCAACAATTCGCGCACACGCTTCGTGCGGAACTCGGCCTTGAGTTCGACGTTGGCGCGAGTAATCTGCGCGATCGCATCTGTCGCGTCACGAGCGGCCTGGGTGCCGAGATAGCTTTTTTGAAGCTGTGCGAGGCCCTCTATCGCCTCGGCGGAATTCCCTTTGGCATGAAGCTCGCGTGCCGATGCCAGTCGGTTTGCCGCGGCCTTCTCGATTTTCGCGATCAGGTTCTTGGCTTCGTCGCGGAGGTCCGGTGTTTTCGCCTCGTCGATGACGGTTCGGGCCAGGCTGACGGCTCGCACGAAGTCGCCCGTCGATTCGCTCCGCAGCGCGAGCTCGTAGTTCTTTCGCATCAGGTCGATGGCAGGGGCGGGTTTGGTCGGCTCGGCAGACCCCGCCAGCTTGACGAGGTGCTCGTTCATGACATCCGGTTCCTGGTAGCCGATCAGCGATTGAGTGATTCGGCCATCAGGTCCAGCGAGGACGATTGTCGGGAACAGGTTGATATTCAGACTGTTCGCCAATTCGACTTGCACAGTTCCATCGACCTTAAGTGGCACGACCTTGTCGGTAAGGAGTGCTGCAATGCGCGGATCGCGGAACGTGGTCTGTTCCATCTTGAAGCACGGGCCGCAATTTGGCCGCACAAAATCGATCAACAGGGGAAGCTTGCGATCCTCGGCCTCTTTCCGGGCGGCGTTGTAGTCGGTCCGCCATTTGATGGCGGGGACGTCCTGTGCGCGGAAATTCGGCACGATGATGACGGCGGCGCCGATGACGCCCGTCAAAAGCAACATCCAAGGAAGTTTTCGTTTCAGCATTGCTTCTGCCTCACTGTTATCGCAGTCATTCCTCGGTTCACTTTCGATCCGTCGATTTCGCCCGGGGATGCGCCTTGTCGTAACTGTCTTTCAATCGTTGCGTCGTCACATGGGTGTAAATTTGCGTTGTCGCCAGGCTGCTATGGCCCAACAATTCCTGCACGCTGCGGATGTCGGCGCCATGATCGAGCAGGTGTGTTGCAAAGCTATGCCGCAACGTGTGCGGGCTTGTGCGCGGATCCAATCCTGCCTGTGCGAGATACTTCTCCAGCATTCGCCCGACGCTTCGGCTCGTTAGCCGAGTGCCATTCTTGTTGAGAAAGACGGCATCGGTGCGTCGCGGCGAGCTGCCGAGCTTTTCCGTCAACAGGTCTTCGCGGGCATGAAGCCAGATCTTGAGAGCGTTGAGCGACGCGCCGCCGATGAACGCCAGCCGTTCCTTTTTGCCTTTGCCGCGAACCGTTGCGACGCTGGCGTCAAGATCGATGTCGGCGATATCCAGTCCCGTCAATTCGCTGACACGCAGTCCGGCTGAGTACAGCATCTCGAGAATCGCCCGATCGCGTTTGCCCAGCGGATCCTCGGCAGGCGGCGCTTGCAGAAGTTTGTCGAGCGTCTCCTCACCAAGAAAATGCGGCAACTTCTTGTCTTGCCGCGGTGCTCGCAATCCCTCGGCCGGGTTCGACGTCACGGTTCCCTGGCGACAGAGGAATTTGAACCAGGTTCTCACGGCGGCCACACGCCGGGCGATAGTCGTCTTCGCATATTCCTGTTCGTGAAGCCAAACCGTGAACGCCCGCAGGTGTCGGCTTGTGATCTGCCCTGGAGTAAGTTTTTGGCCCTCGTATTTCACTCGGAAGAACTCGATGGCTTGCGTCAAATCCTCTCGATAGGACTTGACGGTGTGGTCCGATGCGTTCTTCTCCAGCGCCAGCGATCGCAAGAACTCAGCGAGTGCCTCTTCCATTGTGTCGGTGTCCGGCCATTTTCAGCGCGGTCGAATCAAAACCGCGCGGTGGGATGGTGGGTGGGCAGATCGGCCAACGGCGTTGACTCCATCGACTCCTGCTCTCGAGCTTTCGTCGTCAAAACGGTTGCGTCGAACCAGGACAGATTCACCGAGGGATCTGCCGCCAGGTCGCGGAAATTGTCGATGAGGCTCGGCCGGCTTTGATCGTCGTAAACGAAAATGTAGTGTTCCGTTCCCTTGATCAGAGCGAGCACGTTGAGTTCATTCGCCAAGTTCCACCCCACAATCGTCGGGACGCGCTTCCGTCCTCTTCTCTATCGACTGCGTAGTGAGGTAACTTGGAGATAGGCTGACAAAGTTGTGATGGGGAGTTTCGACAGCATGCATTTCTTCGGAGAAGTCGCCCCAGATTCCGCGCGAATCTTCGAATTTAGCAAAGGTGACGCAAATCGTGGACGCCAATCTCTTCTCGCGTGAGGAACGGTTCGCCGTAGCTTGTGCCGATTAGCCAACCGAAATATCTTGCCCGAGCGTCAATGTCATCGAATATTGTCGGTCCGGTTTGCGAACGCCCGGCAATGAATTGCGAATGGTAGCATGCGAGCGCCTGTTTCTTCCGCTCGTGATACGAAGTAACATCCAGCACAACTGCGGGCTTTACATGGAGCCTGAGGTGCATGCTGGGAAAATAGAGAAGCCTCGCAGGGAAATGCGGCTCCCCGGGCATATCGGTTTTCGACAGCTTGGCCCAGAACCGTGCCGCATCGACGAGCGCACTAGCGGCGACGTGATCGGGATGAGCGTCCTCCCAGTAATGCGTGATCAGCACGCGCGGTTTCGTCTGGCGGATGATGCTCGCGACTTTCCGCCGTGCGTCGAGATCGGCGACGAGCGAGCGGTTTGGCAGATCGAGTTGGCCTCGCCAATCGAGGCCGAGAATCGCGGTGGCGGCGGCGCATTCCCGAGCGCGAATCTCGATCGAGCCATGTGGCGTCGGCTCGCCGTTGGTGAGATCCAGCGCGCCGACCTTCGCGCCGCGTGACTTGAGCGACAGTATCGCCCCGCCGGCGCCAATCTCCGCGTCGTCGGGATGGCAGGCGATGATCAGGTAGTCAAGCTGCGGCAACGTCATTTCCGTCTCCCCGCCGCACGCAACAGCTCATCGGCCCATTCCGCTTCGTGGCCCTCCAGCGGCGGGTCGGGGTCTTGCTGGTGATCGATCAACGTGTCGTATCGGCCCTTGACATAGCTCATTTCAACAATGGCCTGCAAATCCAACGTGACATCGCTATCCGATGGCCTTAACGGAATACGAAATGCCGGCAGACGCTGACGCAGCGGCAAGGGATATATTTCCGCCCTGCCCCAGTTCGAGCCGCGACGGATGATTACGTGATAAGGGGCTCGAATATGTGCGGGAATTTCATGCGGAGCGATGCTTAACCCGCATCCGCCCAAGCGTAGCAGATCGATTTCAACCAGGCTGACGCCAGCATTGCGAAGGTCTGCCAGTTTCTTCTGATAAAGCTGCCGTCCTTCGCCTGGGAGCTTGTTAGTCTTACTCAAATATTCGATGGTCGTGATGATTCGATTCCCGGTGCCGACCTCGCGGATCTCGATAAAGATTTCGGTCACAGGTTCATTTTCAACAGAGAGTAAATACGGTTCGGCGATTTCGATCTCATCCAGCACGGCGACCGATGCCGATTGCCGATGCGGCAATTCGAGCACGCGCACATCGGGACTCATCGATCGTTCCGGCAATCCTTCGTTCTCGACATAAACGCGCTCCTCAACGTGGGCAAAAAGGTCCGCTGGAAGACGAGTCTGAATTTCATCGCACGAGTACAACGCAAGCCGCGTGTGCACATCGCGCCAACGCTGCTCCAGATACGGATCCATGCCAGGAAAGGGGCTTTTCATATTGGGTCTCCATTAGTAGGTACAACCCTGATTTTATTGCTTTCGTTCAGCGAGAAGTTTTTTCGCCAAAGTTGCAACCGAAGGATTCGGATGGCGCGTCGCGTCTTCCAACTGTGCCTTCTGCGGCACACCACTGGTGTGTGAGTCATGGGCCTGGACGATTTTTTCAAGCCGCTTGACATCTAGGCTGTGTAATGGCGTGTCCGCAGCCAGGAGAACGAATGGCGAAATGCCGCGAATTCGATTGCGTCCGTAGGGCTCGTTCGCAGCGACATCGTAGGCGAAGAAACAGTGGTTGTCATACCGAAATCCCAGCACCATTCCGGTTGGCGAAAGAGCCACCGTCAGACCATAAGCCTCCTCGGCTCCGGCGGGCCTAATCATCGATTGCCAGGTGCGTGGATTGTCGCCGTTCGTCTCGACAAGTACTTTTGAAGTGCGTCGCAGCCAGTCCTCCTCTTCAAGCCTGGCGAGGACGAGTGTTTGGCCCTGAAGAAAACTTGACTCCATCATATAGTACGATTCGTGGTCAGCGCCTCGCACAGGCTCTCCGTATCGCCAGGGTGCAAGTGTCGAAAGCGAGCCTGCACAACATGCGAACGGCAACATTAATCCGATAACTTGTACCACAATCCGCGACGTGATCGAACCGGCACTACATAGCCATCCAAGTCCGGCTAGCATGTTCGCGCAAACAAATACGATCAGCAAACTGAGAACCACCCGATCTTGCACCGCTGGTTGAAAGGTGGTTATTGTCAGCATGCTTGGAACATCCGAATCGTGCTTGATCAATTCGGCTGAATTGAGTTCCACCGATTCCTGTGCAACGAGTACTGGCAAGGGCAGACACACGAGACCGATGACGCTGACGGTCCACTGTGCAACATGAAGGAACAATCGCCATTTCTCCATCGTCATGTTCCTTTCATCCATCAGTTCATGAAACGCGACTCAACACCACAATATATCGCAGAACGGGACACCAAGCGAATGGTGATTCTTTCCTCCAGTCGCTGACGCTCTTGGCTCGCCGGTTCATAAATACGGCATCAGCAGCCGCGCCACGGCGTCACGCAGTTTGTGCAGGAATGGGCGGGCATTGAGTTTTGCCAGAGTCATCGGTTCCGCCTTCGCGAAGTTCACTTCGAGCCGGGTCTGCACCGCCTCCGCCAGGGCGCGGTCGTAGCATTCGATGTTGAACTCGAAATTCAGACGCAGGCTGCGGGCGTCCCAGTTTGCCGAACCGAGCAACGTCCAAAAGCCATCGACGAGCATAAGCTTGGTGTGGATGAAAGGCCCGGGCGTGATCCAGACGCGACAGCCGTACTCCAAGACTTGCGGCAACTGGGCCATCGCTGCCCAGTTCACGAGGCGGAGATCGCTTTCTCTGGGAAGGAAAATATCGACTTGCACGCCGCGCAAGGCAGCGATATTCAAAGCGGCAACCAGGTCGGCATCGGGGAGAAAATACGGCGTCACGATCACGACACGCTTTCGAGCGCTCGTGAGCGCGCCGAGTAGAACGAGGCGTAGCTTTTCGATATCTTCGTCCGGTCCGCTCGCCACGCCGCGCGCCAGCGTCGTGCCGTGTGCGTGGAGTTTCGGGAACCAGCGCTCGCCTTGTAACGATTCTCCGGTCGTGTATTTCCAATCTTCCACGAACACTTGTTGCATGCGTGCGACGATCGGGCCTTCGATGCGAAACTGGGCATCGTGCATGGCACGTTTCGTTTGAATACTGCGGCAATATTCGTCGGTGATGTTCATCCCGCCGGTGAAGCCAATCGACCCATCGACGATCATCAATTTGCGATGGTTGCGCAGATTCGCGTAAGCGATCGAGCGAGGCCAAAACGTTGGCAGGAACCGCGCGGTTGGCACACCCAGTTTCTGCAATGTTTCGCTGATCGTGCGCCAGGAAAATAGGTGGCCCGCGCCGAGATCATCGACAAGCACCCGCACCTCGATGCCTCGTGCGACGGCTCGACCCAGGGCCTCGGCGAATCGGTTGCCCGTGAGGTCATCGTTGAAGATATACATGCTCAGGCCGACCGATTGCTTCGCTTCCTCGATGGCTTGCAGCATGGCCGGGTAGACTTCATCGCCTTCCCAGAGCGGCAGCACCTTGTTGCCATCGCAGAGGGATTGCTGGGTGACGGTATCGCCTACCCGGATCAGCGACGAAAGGTGTGCGGTTTCGCCGACCTCTGCCACGGGCTTCGCATCGGTGTCGGCCTCGACGCGAAACGCCTCGGCAAGCGACTTCGGTCGAGGCCCCTTGCGGCGAAGTCGGCGCGCGCGGCGTTCGATGCGGTTGATGCCGAACAAGAAATAGAACAACGCACCAAGGAACGGCACAAGCCACAAAATCGCAATCCAGGCGACTGCCGACCGCGCGTCACGCTTGGTGAACACGATGTGCAGCGAGACAGCCAGATTGACCGCTATCTCGGCGACCACCGTAAACCACGGCCAGTAGGTTTCGAGCCATTCCACGAATTCGACCTCGGAGTGACGCAATCGGCAAATGTATTTTATTCTGCTCGACGAGAAAGAATCTGTCTCGACAGAAACTCCTCTTCCAATATTTATTGGCGATGTTATACGCACTGGCGAATCATTCTACATTCGTGCGGTATCGTGCAAAACGGAGGGGGCATCATGCGCCTCGGTTACCTGTTTTCGTTGTTGATGGTTTTGATCCTGAATTCGGGCTGCGCCACGCAAAAGGAATCGCACACCGCACGTACTGGCGTTGAGCAGTTGCTCGTATCGAGCGCGATTGATCGGTCGCTGAACAACGTCGATTACTCGCCGCTGCGTAACAAGCAAGTCTTCCTCGAGACCAAGTACCTTGAATGCGTGGACAAGAATTACGTCATCGGCTCGATTCGGCAACGCATCATGCACGAGAACGCCAAGCTCATCGACAAGGCCGAGACCGCGGACGTGATTGTCGAGATCGCGTCGGGCGGAGTCGGTACAGATATGCAGGAGTTGTTCATCGGCATTCCGGAGATCCCGCTGCCGCCGCCGTCGCCCATCGCGATTCCGCGTGTGTCGCTGCTAACCCGTAACAAGCTGAACGGCACGGCCAAGATCCTGGTGAACGCGTACGACGCCAAAACGAAAGCTCCGCTAACGCCGTTCGGCGCGAGCCTCGCACGCTCGGACCAGAACAATTGGAACGTGATGGGCTTCGGTCCCGTGCAAACCGGCACGGTGCCTCGCGAAATCGCCGCCGCCACCAAGGAAGTCGATCTCAACCTCTCGAACGCAGTGATCATGGCGACGGAGAGCCTGTCGCCGAGGCAAGGCGGCGTTGTTACTGTTGACGAACCAAAGGTGCTGCGGGCCGGGTATCGGCGGTGAGTGGAAACGGTGGCACGGAAATTCATCTCGTGCCGCCAATGCCTCGATCCATGTCGCGAGAATTCCAGTCTCGTTTATCTCCACTCTATCCATTCCTCAATAATCAACCCCGAGATAAGGGCGAGCCTGGCCGCGTAAGCGGCAGGTTGAATCTGAAATCGTATGTTCAACCTGCCGCTTACGCGGCCAGGCTCGCCGCTTGGTACGTCACCGCCAGGCATCGTAATTTACCCATTTCACCAATGGGAAAATCGTGAAGTCGCTCAAGTCGGGTAAAATGGATGACGATAGAAAAATAGTAGGGCTCTGAAAAATTTGCGAGTTGGAGGACTATTGCACAAGCGGAACGATTGACTTTCGTGAACAGTAACGTGGGTGAATTCTGCAAGTTGATGAAAACAATAGAGTTACGGGATCGGGTTGAAATAGACTCACATTGACATCATTTGCAGAGTGGTTATAATCCACACCATCGGCAATTTTGGCAAACTTTGATGAGATGGCCGAAAACGCGGAATTTCGGGATTGATCGGTTTAAGGCGTTTTCGGTATTCTTGTGCGGGTAGGCCGGACTTGCCTTGGGAAATGGAAAGAGGCAGTCACGGAAGATCTCGGTCCGCCGCCTTCTTGTGGAAGAGAGGAACTGCGGGCCTGTCTCATGTCGCCGGCCATGGCCGGTAGGGATGGATATACCGATGAAGACCGTTTTCACGACAGGCGAAGCCGCCAAAATCTGCAAAGTCAGCCAACAAACCATCATCCGTTGCTTCGACAACGGACAGCTCAAGGGCTTCCGAGTCCCTGGGTCGCGCTTTCGCCGAATCCCGCGCGAAATGCTGTACAAGTTCATGAAGGACAACGGCATCCCGACCGACGCGCTCGAATCGGGCCGCCGTAAAGTCCTGCTCGTGGACGACGATGTCGAACTCGTCGAAGTGATGACAAAGTTCCTCGAAGAAGACGGCCGTTTCGAGGTCAAGATCGCCACCACCGGTTTCGATGCCGGTATGCTGGTGAAAGAATATCGGCCCGACATGCTTGTCCTCGACGTCATGCTGCCGGACATCAACGGCAAGGAAGTATGCCAGCGCGTGCGTGCGGACAACACGATGGAAGACGTCCGTATCCTGTGCATCTCCGGCATGATCGAAGACGACAAGATTCAGGATCTGCGTTTGGCCGGCGCCGACGATTTCATGCACAAACCGTTCGACGCCGACCAGCTGATCGAGCGCATGTGCAAGATGCTCGAAATGGAAGTCCCCGAAGCTGTCACCGCGTAATGAAGGAAATGTCCTTAGTCCTTGGTCCTTAGTCCTTGGCAAAAACAACACGTAGTTCTTTGCCAAGGACTAAGGACCAAGGACTAAGGACGCCTGACATGGAAGTCTCATGAAAACCTTGGGCGAAGCGGCAATGGAACTGCCCTGGCTGGCCCCAAACGTCGATTCCATATTGACGTTGGCCCGCATGCCATTCCGTTCCGCCTGGCCCGCCCTCAAATTCGATCCGGGTATCCTCACCTTGTTCGCCCGGACTCTTGGCGAAAATCCAGACTCAACAGAGATCGACGTACCACTCCTCGACGCCATCTTGCGACGCGAGGCCGATTTCGCACGCGGTTTCATCAACTGGTCGGTCTCCAGCAATCAAGGTGTTTATCGCCTCTGTTACCGTCAAGCAGTTCTCGCGGAACAGCTGGCCGTGAATGCCGGCGTGGATGAGCGCCTCGCCTGGACGTCTGCTTTCCTTGCTCCGCTTGGCTGGCTGGGAATGTCTGCGACGTTGTCAGGCTTGGCCGGCGATGGCATCAATTCATCCGATCGCGATAACGAATCGCCTCGCTGGCGCCGCGAACGCTGGGGTACGGACCACGACACTATTGCACGCCGATTGGCGCGCTCCTGGCGTTTTCCGGTTTGGCTGTCCACGCTCGTCGGCAACCTCGCGCTGCACGTCGACGTCGCTGAGCGGCTTGGAGCGGACAAACGGCTCTTCGCAGTCGTCCAACTCGCCGTATCGTCATTGGAAGAGCTTGGCGAGGGTTTCAATCTGACGATCGGGACGTCGATCGGCGAACTCTGCTCGCTGCTTCGGCTGGCGCCCGACGAAGTACGTACCTCGGCCAACGCCGCGCTCATCGCGGAGATACCGACGATCCGCTGGCGATCGCTGGCGGAGACACCTCTGGCAGGCGACGTCATTCGTCTCGCTCTGGAACAGCGCCGGCGCGACGATGCCCAGTGGATCGAGCGTCTGCAACTCGATATCGATCGTTTGCAAGGCGTACTCTCGCATCTGTACGGCGATGAACAAAAGCGGCTGCTGGAGATGAAGATCTCCGCGATGGCCGAGTTCGCCGCCGGCGCGGGACATGAAATCAACAATCCGCTCGCCGTAATCTCTGGCCAGGCGCAGTACGTGCTCAAGCAAATGGATTGGTTCGACGTCCCCGCCGAAGAAATCGAAAATATCGGCGAGTACATGACGAGCCTGAGGCAGAAGATCGTGCCCTCGCTACAGAAGGTAATCGGGCAGACCCAGCGCATCCACAATATCCTTACCGACCTGATGCTCTTCGCACGCCCGGCGTCGGCGCGGATGCGCGTCGTGCCCGTGGACGACCTTGTCCACCAGGCGATGTCGTCGTTGCTGCCATTGGCTCAGCAACGGAACGTCCACCTCTCGGCGCCAGAACTTCGGCTCAACGAATCGGTGTCGGCTGACGAGACGCAGGCACGCATCGCGCTCTCGGCGATTCTGCGCAACGCCATCGAGGCGGCGCCGACGGGAGGATGGGCGCGAGTGCGGGTCGATGTCAATCACGCCGGCGAAATCGAGTTGATCGTCGAGGACAACGGTCCGGGGCTGAGCGCCTCGGCTCGCGAACACATGTTCGATCCCTTTTTCTCCGGACGCTCCGCCGGCCGGGGCCGCGGAATGGGCTTGCCGATCGCCTGGAGATTGGCCCGGCAGCAGGGCGGCGATGTGCGAATCGACAGCGATGGCGTTGACGTGACGCGTTTCGTGCTGACTTTACCCCGCGCCGCAGCGAGGGAAGGTGCGGTAAATGGCAATGGCTATCACACCGATGCCGTCGCACCGCCGGAATCCACTCCGTTCGCTAGCGCTCTCAAATGACGCGGAGAGAAACATGACGCAATCTCCTTTGAGCCTGGCGGAGCGTCTCGAAAGCAGCGAGATCGTTTCGTTCAATCCCTGCCCGTTCGCCTTGCCCGCCGAGGACGATTTGGCGTTTCTCCTGCAGCAGAAACTTTACGGCTCTTCGCACAAAAGCATCAGCTTCAATCCCCTCGACAGGCAGACCACGGGTTTCCTCTGGCAGTCCGACACGCAGGCAACTCGGCTGCAAAGCCTGCTCGCGGAGTTCTCTCGGCAAGCGACAAATTGGCTGGCGGAACAACTCCCCGCCTATGCTTGCGGTTGGCAACTCGATCGCGTCACTTTGCGGACCGAGGAAGAAGCAACGCGCAAACTCCGGCTGACGGCACGCAACGACCTGCTACACTTCGACGCCTTCCCTTCGCGTCCGACTCAGGGCAGCCGAATCTTACGGCTCTATGTGAATATCAATCCTACCGACGATCGCGTTTGGGTGACGTCGGAGACGTTCAAGGCCGTGCTCGAAAAATATGGCGACGCCGTCGGGTTGCCGATGAGTGAGCGGCAGACCTGGGTACGGCGTTTCGGTCAGGGGTTGGCGGGACTGTTTCAACCGACATCGCGCGAGCGCACGGAATACGACGAATTCATGCTGCGCCTACATCGATTCATGAAGAACAGCGGCAAATATCAGGAGCTCGCACCAAAGCACCTCGTGCATTTCCCGCCAGGGTCTGCCTGGCTGCTCTTTTCTGACGGCATCAGCCACGCCGAACTGCGAGGCCAATTCGCGCTGGAGCATTCCTTCTTCGTCGCGCCGCCCACGCTCGCCATACCTGACGAAGCGCCATCCGCTCTCGTGATGCGACGCCGGATCGCCGCCGAGAAATCCCGCGCGGCGTAGTTGGGGGCAAAGTGAATTGGCGACGAGTCTCGGCGCGAGTAATATCATTTCTTTCAAGTCCGATCCTTCTCACGAGATTAGCTGAAATGCCATGAGCACGCCATCTGAAGCGATATCAGCGGTGGTTCTCGACCTCCATGAAAAGCTGGTTGCCACCAATCCAAACGTGCAACGGAAAGGCGCGACGATGCCGTACGCCTCCTTGAACGGCCGCTTGCCCGACTCAAGCATCTGTTTTGGCTCGTCCTAACCCGGATTTCTCACCACAGAGAGCACCGAGAGCGCAGAGAGAGGAAAACAAAGAACATAGGAAGGATCGATGAAAAGCACATCGTCTTTTTCTCGATCAGAGGTTCAATGTTGCTAGTTGCCGCGTGTCAATTACTTCGCATTTCTCCGTTTTCTCAGTGTTCTCTGTGGAGAGAAATGCAGGCTAACCCGAACAGAATTGACCGACGCAGGAATAAACGAACTCCGAAAGGCACTTCCCAAGACCACGGTCGTAAAATAACGCGGAGCGATCACTGAGTTCGTGGTACATTTCCTTTTTTAACAACGGAGATCCAATGCAAATCCCCGAACCGCAAGCGCAGCATCTTTGGCTACAGCAACTCGTCGGCGAATGGACGGTCGAATCGGAATGCCGAATGGGGCTGGACCAGCCGCCGATGACGATGAAGGGGCGTGAAAGGGTTCGGTCACTGGGTACGTTCTGGACCATTGGCGAGGGCTCAGCGAATTCCCAGGATGGATCGTGCGACTCGATCATGACGCTTGGATTTGATCCGCGGACGAATCGCTTCGTCGGCTCGTTCGTCACGGCCGCGATGACACACTTTTGGCCCTACCTCGGCTCACTCGACGCTTCGGGAAAAATACTGACCCTCGATTCCGAAGGCCCGAGTTTCTCCGGCGATGGCATATTGTTGAAATACCAGGACATCATCGAGTTCCTCACGCCCGACCACCGCACACTCACGGCCCGCGTTCAAGGAGCGGATGGTGTCTGGCAGCAATTCATGGTCTCGCACTATCGCCGAAAGCAATAATAGGAATGCTTTTATCGCCCAATTCACCGTAGTTTGTTCCGACCGTTGCCGCCGCATCGACGCGCGTCAGTGGTTCAGAACTCAATCCGGAGCAGTTGACAAGCGACACCCTTGCAATTGTCGAGGTACATGGCGAAAATAACTAGGGCGTCCATACGCAGGCTCTTGGGCATTCGACGGAATAGTTAATCTTGTTCTTTCGTCTCGCCCAAAACGGAAACGGGGTGTGCCATGAAAGTCGAAGTCAATACGGACAAACCGGTCACCGATGCCACGCTTGGTAAAGTTGTGTCCGCAATCCAGGCAAAGCTCGCTCGCCACTCGCAGCGGCTGACGCGTGCCCAGGTTTACTTGAAGAACATCGGCAGCGACAATCACGCACAGCTATTGGACTGCACGCTGGAGGTGCGGCCTTCGGCGCACGATCCCGTTGTCGCAAGCAACGAAGCCGCGAGCTTGGAGGAAGCCGTGGCAGGCGCAGCCGCCAAAATGGAACGCCAGCTGGAATCCCTGTTCGCCCGGCTTGATTCGATCCGAGGCGGGGCGTCGGCGAGCGGTCAGACGACCTAATAATCAGGCGAGCCGGGAGCGTTAGCGACCGGAGGAATTACGCGGTTTCACTTGGTTCCTCCAGTCGCTTACGCTTCTGGCTCGCCCGTATCATATACGGGACCTATTTTGAGATGACTGACGTCAAGGCAACGAATATCACTCGCCACGAAAGCCATGTCACGCGCGAGCATCGGCAGACGCTGCTCAAACAGAAAGGCTGCACGCTTTGGTTCACCGGACTGAGCGGATCGGGTAAAAGCACCATTGCGTTTGCCCTGGAACACTCGCTCGTTATGCGCGGTCATTTGGCCTACGTTCTCGATGGCGATAACATTCGCCATGGTTTGAACAAGAACCTCGGATTTGCCGCCGCGGATCGCGAGGAGAATATTCGGCGCATCGGCGAGGTTGCGAAGCTATTTGCGGATGCGGGCGTGATCACGCTGGCGAGTTTCATTAGCCCCTACCGGAAGGACCGCGACAACGTGCGAGCGCTGCATGCCGCGGGGGGAATGCCGTTCATCGAGGTCTATTGCGCGACGCCGATCGAAACTTGTGAATCACGCGATCCGAAGGGTTTGTACAAAAAAGCGCGAGCGGCTGTCGCGTCGGGGCAGGGCATGGCGTTCACTGGAATCGACGATCCGTACGAAGCCCCAACCGCCCCCGAAGTGATGCTTGACGCAACGGCGACATTGCCGCAAGAAGCGGCTGCGATATTGATTGCATATCTGGAAAAACAAAGGATTCTTTAATTGGCGGGATACGCCGCTGCGAGCGATTGCAACCGGTGCAGCGTCATCGCCGCTGCGCCGGAGTCGATTGCCTGGGCAGCGAGCGTAACGCCATCGCGAAGCGAAACGACGCGCTCTGCCGCCAACAGCGCCGCCGCCGCGTTGGCGAGCACAATGCGTCGGGCGGGCCCGGCATTCTTGTCGAGAACGTCGCGAATAATTCGTGCGCTCGCATTGGCGTCGTCCGCGGCAAGTTCCGCTAGCGTGCATGGTTCCAGGCCGAAATCGCTTGCGGTCCATTCCATCGAGTGCACCACACCGCCACGGATCTCGCGAACCAGCGTTTCGCTGGCGAGGCTGACTTCATCGAGTCCGTCGCGGCCACAGATCAAAAGCGTGCGCGACGTACCCAACTCTGCCAAAGCGCCGGCCATCCGATCCAGCAAATCCTGACGCCCGACGCCGATGAGTTGCCGCGAGGCCCGAGCCGGATTCGCGAGCGGCCCGAGACAATTGAAGATGGTGGGAACGCCGAGCGCTCGCCGAACCCCGGCGACGTGTTTGAGCGCGGGATGAAAGTTCGGCGCAAAGCAGAAGGCGAAGTTCGCTTCGCGCAGGCAGCGGCGGGCGAACTCGACGTCGCCATCGATGCGAACACCCAGGGCCGACAAGACATCCGCGCTTCCGGTCCGGCTCGACACGGAGCGATTGCCATGCTTCACGACAGCCACGCCCGCCGCAGCGACGACGAGCGAGGTCGCTGTGCTGATATTGAACGTGCCGGTCCCGTCGCCTCCCGTGCCGCAGGTATCGAGCACGTCGGGCTGATCGGGATCCCAGGCGATCATGAGTTCACGCAAGACGCGAGCCGCACAGGCAATCTCGCGAGCGGATTCACCTTTCACTTTGAGCGCCATCAAAAAGCCGGCGGCGACCGCATCGGGGCAGCGGCCGGCCATCATTTCGGAGAAGACCCAACGCAGCTGTTGCTCGGTAAGCTCCTGATTTGCACCAAGAGCATTCAGTACTTGCGGATAAGTGATGTTCTCAATCATCGTAATTGGATTCCGTTTTCAGGCCTATCTTGCACCCATGCTATTTGTTTTCGCGGGCGATGGTTATCGGCCTATCCGAATTTTTCCGTAAGAATTGCGAAATTGCTCTTCCACTGTACATGATTGTATAATATACTTTGGTACAGAATGTAAGGCTGTCGATTACTGACCTTTTAACAGGAAAGGGATTCTTCCCATGGCCGATTTCAGCCAGCTGACCGACCGGCAGAAAGACATCTACCATTTTATTCGCGAAAAGATCGAAGCACGCGGCTATGGGCCGACCGTGCGCGAGATCGGCGACGGCTTTCAGATCAAGTCGCCTAATGGCGTCATGTGTCACCTGAAGGCACTTGAGAAAAAAGGCCTGATTTCGCGCGAAGGCAGGTCGGCCCGGGCGATCAAACTCGTGGATCACCGTCCGCCGGCACAAGGCTTGCCGTTCTTCGGAAAGGTCGCTGCGGGCGTGCCGATTCCAGCGTCCGAACAGGAAGAGCGGCTAGAGATTGACCAAATCTTCAGCGGTCCGGATCGGTTCGTGCTTCAGGTTCGCGGCAACTCGATGATCGACAGCCATATCCAAGACGGCGATTTCGTCGTGATCCAAAAGCAAGAGACCGCGTCTAACGGCGAACGCGTCGTGGCGATGATCGACAACGAAGTGACGCTGAAACGCTTTTACAAGGAAAAAGACCACATCAGGCTCGAGCCCGAAAATTCCACGATGGCGCCGATCATCGTCGATCCGAGCCAGGATCCAAGGGTGCTTGGCGTGTTGGTGGGCGTGATTCGGCGGTGCTAGTTTATCCTCTGATCGTGCTGCGTTCGGTCATGCTATCGTTGCCGCAATGGCGTCATGACAGCCTCCAAAAAGAAGAGAACCGCCGGCGCGTGGAAACCAGCTGCGGCAACTATGGCCAACAAAGTGCCAGGGCGCAAATCGTTAGAACCAGACCCGAGGTGGAGGGGGAGCAGAAGAACGGGCAGGGATAGGTGTTATTGCTGATAAGAAGAAATACGGACAACTACCGTAGGTTTCGTTCAACGACCAAGCTCAGCAGCCCGGCCCGCGCAGGTGCACTACGAACTCCCAGAAACGGATACGCGGGCCGGGACTGCTGAAGCGACTGTTCGGCGACCCAAGGCAGTCACTCCAGCCACGGATGTCACGCATCCGGTTTACGGGGTGTGCCGTTTCGCCTTCTCCTCGAAAACAGGCTCCTTGACGGCGATGCCCCAGTATTTCAGAGTCTCGAAGGCTGCCTTGCGCACGGTGTAGATTCGCACTTCGACGACAACGTTACCGTCGGCGGCTTCGCGAATGTAAGGATCGGCATCTTTCAGCAGATCCTTCAGCCGGGCAATGTTCTTCTCCGATTTGAAGTATTTTAGAGCTTCCACTCCCTCGGCGCGACGCCAGCGTTCCTTGGAGTCGAGGTACTGCACAGCCTTCTTCTCCAGTGACTCATCGACGGGTACTTCGACTGTGGTGCTTCCCCCTCGGCCGAAATAGTAGCCTCCTTTGATGGGAATTGTCAGCGGAAACGTGTCGATGCGCTTGACGCCAGGCGAACCTCGCAGTGTATTCTTGGCGAAGAGGAGCAGATCGGCCGACTTCTGAAAGGGAGTTAAGTCTGCTTTGCGAACCGTGTCGGAGCTCCCCGTCTTCGGGTTCTGTTCCGTCAAGTAGATCAGGCCAAATACCTTGGCGGGATGATCCCGCGTGGCTACTAGCAGTCGGAGCGACTTCACCTGAATCTCCTTGAGATTTTCCGCGTCAATTCCGCCCACGCCCAACTGCCAAATCCTGTCAGGAAAACGGACCTGAAGCCGGGCCTTGTGTTCGCCCCGGAGCGTCTCTTCGACGGCGATGGTCGCTACGTTGAACTTCTTTCTCTTGGAAACCTCAAAGACCGTGCCGACAACCACGGTGGCGGCATTGAGCACCATCGCCTCGATGCTTGTCTCATGAAAAAAGCTGGGCTGAGCCTGTGCCGTCGGCATCAAGACAACAAACAACAGGCAGGCCGCGATAGGCCAGGTTAACCGCATGGGAAACATGGGGACATTCCTGGAATGATACAGTGGAAGTCGTCTGACATAAACCGCACCGTGCCAAACGAACCAAGTTATACTCTACGCGGCCTCATTTGATACAAACCCGAAGCGTAAGCGAGGACCTGCGCCGCGGAAGCCTCACCCTCGCTGACGCGTCGGGCTTGTGAAGAAGCACCCCATCAATCCTGCCCGCGCGGAGTATAAGCAGAATCGCCTGTTGGCGGCGATGCGATTGCAATCGGCGACGAGCCGAGCTTCCGAATCTCGATTCTGCTTCAACGCGTGGTTAGACCTCCCAACCAGCAGGTGACTCTTGCTGACGGCGAAAGACTGCAAAAATTCCTTGACTCCGCGTGTTGCCGCAGGTACGATTCTATCTAAAATTTGCTAGACAGAATCGTACTCGCGCCACCTTCTACTCACACCTCTTTGCTGTCTTTCGCGCCACCAGACCGCAGCCTGAGAGCTGGGTCGCCGAACGCCACAGTCCGTCGCTACGAGCGGACGAATCTGGCAGGCTGTTTTTGCTTGGGGAATTGTATTGCGATGGGATCATTCATTGCAACGATCGATTTTCCTTTTCCGCATGCAACGTCGGTAGCGGTTGGAGCACTTGCGTTCTCTCGGTAAACATGGCGTTTCGCCCTTCGCACGAGTCCGTTGCCTTCGCTGGGCGCACCGGGAGCGAGTACCGGCCACGCCGGATTGTTCGCGCGGGGGGTTGTCGGTCGGACGGAAAGCTCATTCGGCAAAGGCACGAGCCGTTCCACGCAGAGGGACGGTTCGACGGCGTAGCGACGGCCAGATCCCAAGGGTTCGCAGCGCTCACCCTTGGGCTTGGGGCGAATATTCAACATCGTAACGCGCAGGTAGAGAGCGATGCAAAGTCAGTAGCGCTTCTTTTTTCGATTTTTGAACAAAAAACTGCATGCAGATGCACCCCCCTCTCCCCCCGTGCAACTTGGCCAACACCCCCTAAAAGTGCAAAAAAACTGGGAAAAAGTGCAAAAGCGCTTGGCCATTTGCTGTTGGCCAAGCGCCACCTTCCCCCCACCTTTTCGGAATACCCCGTTCATTCAGTCCCTTCGCTATTATCCGAATTATCCTCATGTTTGGAACTGAAGAAGTCGATGAAGATTCCATAACGAAATTGCGTTTTCGCACACGGGCCCAGAGGCAGGTCATGCACAGGTACGTCTTCACAATATCCGCTGCGTTTGTGATGATCGGCTGCCTTTCCGGGTGCGGATTCTTCCGGAACTGGCGCGAGGAATCAGACGCACGACCGCGGTGGGCGACAGGGATCGCCAATCCGTACTACCGTCCGTCTATCACCCCAGTACTACGAAGTAACGGTGGCGGCGGCACCATGCCTTCCGTACTGCCAGACCGCCTTCCGTCGGCTCCAAAGTTCCTGCCGATGTCCGGACGAGATGCGCCGACGAACCCGAAAAATCAGGTTGAAATTGTACCCTTGGTCATCGAAGCCTCGCCCCTGCGGTTGGACGAAACAGGCGTTGAGCCCGCCACAATCAAGGAAACCAGCGAACTTCCCGCGGCAAAAGCAGAGAGCCCAAATGCCATTCAGCAGCTCAAAGGGTCCGACGAAGTCGAAAAAATCATCCCGGCGAAAGCGCAGGTAGTTCCTGCCAACTCGAACGAAGAATACCGGACGCTGGTTGGACGGGTGCAGCAGTTCCGCAAACAATGGCATCTCCGCTACGCTCCGGTTGAGCAGGTCGACCCGCATGGCGGCAGCGTGCTCCTTGAAGGCGATGGCGATTTTTCGATACTCCGCGACGGCATGACGGTTCGCGTTCGCGGAATCTTGATCCCGGCTGCCAATCGGAGCAGCGAAACCCGCTACCGCGTGCAGAGTTTCGAGATCGTTGAATAAAATGCTGCCCAGATAACGGATCCGTTCCAGGCGCGGTCGATTCAAAGGCCGCTCCGCTGGCCTGCCAGCCGATTTTCCGAAAAACGGCTATTCTTTGATTGACGAATCCCATCCCGCACGGCTAGATTGACAGTGACACTGCCATGTTGCCACCACAACTTTTTGGGAGCAAGCCATGTTTTTCTTGGATCGTCGTGAGTTCCTTCATCAGTCTGCCGGCCTGGCAGGGTTGATTAGCGCGGGTTACTTTTTGGACAACGCCGCCGACGCCAGCCAGCAAACGCAGCCAGCACAGCCGAATCGCGGCGGCGCCAATGAACGCATAAACGTCGCCTGCATCGGCGTTCGCGGGCAGGGCATGGGGCATGTCCGCGGCTACGCGAACCGCCACAACTGCCACGTCACCTATGTCTGCGACGTGGACACGGCTGTCACGGGCAATGCCGTGCAAGCAGCGCAGAAGGCGCAGCGCGTCGCACCGCGCGTCGTGCAGGATTTTCGCCGTGCTCTCGATGACAAGAATGTCCATGCCGTCAGCATTGCCACGCCAAACCACTGGCATGCACTGGCGGCGATCTGGGCGATGCAGGCGGGCAAGCATGTCTACGTCGAGAAACCGGTGAGCCATAATGTCTGGGAAGGACGACGCATCGTTGAAGCGTCCCGGCATTTCAACAAGATCTGCCAGACTGGCACGCAGATCCGCAGTCAGCCAGGCATCCGCCAGGCGATTGAATATATCCGCTCGGGCAAGCTCGGCCGCTGCACTGTCGCTCGCGGCCTGTGCTACAAGCGTCGCGATTCCATCGGCCGGGTGAATGGCGACCAGGCGCCGCCGCGAACCATGGACTACAACATGTGGTGCGGTCCCGCCGCCAATCGGCCGCCACACCGCAACACGCCCCGCGGCACGGTTCACTATGATTGGCACTGGATCTGGGAGTACGGCAACGGCGATCTCGGCAATCAAGGCATCCACCAGGTCGATGTCGCTCGCTGGGGCCTCGGCAAGAGCGAACTTTGCTCCTCCGCCATCAGCGTCGGCGGACGGTTCGGCTACGTCGATGACGGCCAAACTCCGAACACCCAACTCTGCCTATTCGATTACGGCGACTCCAATCTCGTCTTTGAAGTTCGCGGCCTACCCACGGCCAACTATCGCGGCGCGATGGTTGGAAACGTGTTCCATTGCGCGGATGGCTATGTCGCTTTCACCAGCTACACCAACGCCATCGCCTTCGATAATAACAATCGCGAAATTCAGCGATTCAGCGGCACGGCAGATCACTTCGGCAACTTCATCAGCGCCGTCCGATCGGGCCGCCGTCAGGACCTCAACGCCGACATCCTAGAAGGCCACTATTCCAGCGCGTTGTGCCACCTCGCGAATATCAGCTACCGTTTGGGCCGCAACGTCGCATTCGACCGTGCCAATGGCGTGCTCGGCGAAAACCGCGACGCCAACGACACGCTCACGCGGATGATCGATCACCTGCGAGGCAACAATGTCGCGCTCGCCAAGACGCAGCTCACAGTTGGGCGTCGCCTGAACGTAAACGTCCAGGCGGAAAACTTTGGCAACGACCAGGAAGCCAATCGCATGTTGACGCGCGAATATCGTAAGGGCTTCGAAGTGCCTGCCCGATTCTAACAAACCTGGAATGCGAATCACGAAAGCTCGAAAGGAAGATATGCACGAAAAAAGGCCAGAGAATTGGCACTTTTTCTTTTGCAGTATCGTGCTGTCGTACTTTCGTGATTCGTAGTTCATTGCCCATCCGCGAAGCTCCATTTCCCCTATTCTCTCTATATCTACCATCTTTGCGCCAAGCGATCTGGAACCTTAAAACCCGCCTTTTCCTTCCTGGCAAGAACGGGTAAGATGGTGAGGAATACGGAACGCGCCAGAAGCGGGCTTTGCCTATTCATTCGCCTCGAATAGGCTGCTGGGTTATCGCCGCCATCGGAAAAGGATTTTGTCATGCGCAGATATCTTGCTACTTTCGTCACCATGCTTTTCATCGCCGCCTCCGCGAATGCGCAGCAAGGCGGATGGGCGGATAAACTCTTTGGCGGCGAACTCGTACACGATTTCGGTGTCCAGCCGCGCGGCACACAAATGAAGCACAGCTTCAAGATTACCAACATCTACAAGGTCCCGCTGCAAATCACGGACGTTCGCGTTTCGTGCGGCTGCCTACGTGCCGAACCGAGTACGCGCGTGCTCAATCCGGGCGACACGGCAATGCTCAACGTGAACATGGACGGGCGTCAGTTCAACGGCTCCAAAACAATCCGCGTCTATGTCACCGTCGGCCCGAAGTTTGTTTCCACGGCGGTGTTGACCGTCTCGGCCGTCACGCGCGGCGATGTCGCTTTTTCGCCGAGCGAGATTGAATTCGGCAACCTCAGCCGCGGGCAGACACCGTCGCGTTTTATCGACGTCGAGTACGCCGGCGGGCGAGTCGACTGGGCCGTCGTGGAGATTTTGAAAAATGCGTCGGCTCCGTTCGATCTTCGCGTTGAAGCGCTGCCTCGCCTCGTCGGCGCCGCGGCGAGGCGCGGTTATCGGATCCACGCAACAATGAGGCCTGATGCATCGGTCGGCAACTTCAAACAGGAAGTCGTGCTTAAAACGAATGACGCCGCCACGCCGATGTTGACATTCCAAATCGTGGGCAACGTGCAAGCGGGCCTGGCCATCTCGCCGGGATCGATTGCCGTCCGCGATCTCAAGGTGGGGGAGGTGCTCACGAAGAAGGTATTCATCCGCGCGTCCAAGCCGTTCCGCATCACGAGCGTGGACGGTCAGGGCGACGGCATCACTGTGGACGTCCCCAATCGCCAGGACACGACGCTCGTGCTGACCGTCAATATTCAGCCGACGGCAATCGGCGACATCCGCAAACAACTCCTCATTCGAACCGATCTCGACAACGAGACGACGCCGTTGATCGTGGAAGCTTCCGTTGCTCCGTGACCACCACTTCAACCGCAAAGCCCAGGGATGAGCGCAGCGAATCCCTGGGATCGAGCTACTTCACATCACATCCCCACCATCCGGATCAAGCCCAAGACCAGTGCCCCCTGGCTCCTGACATATTTCGACGGCAGTCCATCCTCGTAAATCCCAGGCATGGGAATCGCCGCGCGCAAGCCTGCATTTTTCACCACAGAGAACACTGAGAACACAGAGAAATGCAAAGGAATTGACGAGAGACAACAAAGAACATACGGCCTCGGATCGCGGCAAAGATGGAGTATTTTTCATCGATTCTCCTTATTTACTTTGTATTCCTCTCTCTGTGCTCTCGGTGTTCTCTGTGGTGAGAATCCCGGGCTAACCATAGAATGCCTGACGCCCAACCGTTTTTTCCTTGAAAGGCGCATCATGATCCGAAATCACGCTCTGCTCGTCTTGCTTCTTCTGTTCGCGCCGAATTTCGCCGCCGCCGATCCGCCGTTGATCGTCGCGCATCGCGGCTTGTTGAATCACGCGCCCGAGAATACACTGGCGAACTTTCGTGCTTGTCTGGAGCTTCGTCTCGGATTCGAGTTTGACGTGCAAAAGACAAAGGATGGGATCCTCGTTTGCATTCACGACAATACCGTGGACCGAACCACGAACGGCAAAGGAAAGGTATCGGACTGTTCGCTCGACGAAATCCGTCGACTCGACGCCGGTAGCTGGTTCGACGCGAAATTCGCCGGCGTGAAAGTGCCGACGGTCGAGGAAGTATTCAATCTTTTGGGTGAGTACAAGCAGCACGACGTCTTGATCGCCGTCGATCTCAAGGCGGAGAATGTCGAGCAGGAGGTCGTTCGCCTGGCGGAAAAGGCTGGCGTTTTGCATCGGCTGCTGTTCATCGGCAGAACCATCTCGGAACCGCTGGTGCGCGATCGCCTCAAGCAGGCTTCCAAAAAAGCACGGACGACTGCCGTGGCCAACAACGCCGACGAGTTTCCCAAGGCCCTCGCTGCCGCCAATGCCGACTGGGTCTATTTCCGCTTTCTGCCGTCGGCCAAGCAGATGGCTGCCGTGCGTACAGCCGGGAAGGGTTCCTTCATCGCCGGGATCACTGTCAGCGGCAACGTGCCGGACAACTGGCGGATCGCCGTCGAAGCTGGCCTGGACGGAATCCTGACGGATTACCCGCTCGAACTAAGAATCTCGATGCGCAAGAAGAGTAGCCGCTAACCCGCCAACGAATAAATTGAGTTGAATCCATAATAAGGATCCGCGTTCTGCCGCATGCGGCTATCCGAGCGCGGTATCACGCGATGTCGCGGGGCGCCATCTTGTTGAGCGCTAAGCCGCAAGCGGCAAAGACAAGTCGGGAAGCTTTTTTCGATACTTACCAAACGGAGCAGAGAAAAATGGTCGCGCAGCCTGGTTCGGTTACGTTCAACACGGTCATCACGAAACTCAAGGCCGGTCAGCAAATTTTCAGCAACACGCTCATTCAACCCGACCTGGACGCCGCGAAGAAGGCGTGCGACGGGCAGGATTTCATCTGGATCGAGATGCAGCACAGCACGATCACCTGGCGTGAAACGCAGCAACTCATCAAGGTGGTCGCTGAAGCGGGAAGCATCCCGTTCGTGCGCGTGCCGTCCGCGAACGTCGGCGACATTCTGAAAGCCTGCGACGCCGGCGCGCTTGGCATTGTCGTGCCCATGGTCGAATCGGTGGAGGAAGCCCGCAACGCGGTCTTGTATTCCAAGTTCCCGATCGGCGACAAGGACAACCCGAATGCCAAGCCGTGGGGACGGCGCAGCTCGGGCCAAAATCAGGCCAAAACCCTCTGGGGCGAAGCGTATGCCACCAACGCCAACAACAACATCCTCGTCATGATTCAAATCGAAAGCCCGGCTGGCGTTGGCGTCATCGACAACATCCTGAACGAGGTGGAAGGCATCGATATCGTCATGGTGGCAAGCAACGATTTCGGCCTGTTCGCCGGCGACCGCGATGGTTCGCCGAGTTATAACGCGCGAGAGAAAGTCGTCCGCGAATCGGTCCTCGGTCATGGAAAGGTGCTCGCCGGCCCCTCAAGCTGGCGCGATCGCCCTGGCTACACCCTGTTCCAGGGACCGAAAACCGCCAAGACCACGGGATATGAAAAGGCCTAGAGTTCTGTCACACGGAAGACTTCGGGGTGACCATCTTGGTAAGAGGAGTTAGCGAGTCCAGTCAATCTTGATCAAAAATTCGGGCTGCAACGAATCTATTTAATAGGAATCGGATCGCTCACTCGACCCGGTACTCGAGCAAACGGCATGGAATTTTGCCGTTGAAGAGGTCGAACACTCGCGCAGGCTTCAGGCCGATTTGGCGGGCGAGGAAGGCGTTGCCTGTGAAAACGTATAGGGACCACCCGGGGCAGCGTTCGCGGACGACGTTGCCGAGCGTGCGGTGGAGAGGCACGAGGTCTTTTTCCTCGCCGATGCGTTCGCCGTAGGGCGGGTTGATGATGAGAATGCCCGGCGGACCTTCTGGCGGCTTGAAGTCGGCGACATCTCGACGCGTGAATTTGACGAGATGCCCGATGCCGGCAGCGCGTGCGTTCGTCTCCGCGAAATGGATAGCGTCCGATCGAATGTCCGAACCGGCAATTGTGCTCGACAGCGATCGTGTGACGCCTTTGCGGGCTTCATCGCGCAGATGCGTCCACAGGGCGACATCGTAATCCATCCAGCCCATAAAGCCGAAGCGCTTGCGCGTCAGGCCCGGCGGACGATTGAGAGCAATCCACGCTGCCTCGATGCATAACGTGCCGGACCCGCACATTGGATCGATCAACGGGACATCGCCGCGCCAACCGGTGAGCAAGATCAGTCCGGCAGCGAGCGCCTCGTTGATTGGTGCCTTTGTTTGGATCGGGCGGTAGCCACGCTTGTGCAGAGATTCGCCGGAGCTATCGAGGCTGAGCGTGGCCTCGTCGCGGAAAATGTGCAGGTTCAAGCCGATCATCGGCGTTTCGGTATCGACGCTTGGCCGTCGGCCGACCTTGGCGACGAACTGGTCGCAGATCGCGTCCTTCACACGCAGGGCCGCGTATTTGGAATGCGTAATTTGTGAATCGCGCACATTGCAATCGACTGCGAGCGTGTGCTCCGGCGTCATGTATTGCGTCCAGTCGATCGTTTGCACGGCGGCGTAGAGGTCGTCGGTCGATTGGACGGGAAACTCGAGGATTTGCACGAGCACGCGAATCGCCGTCCGCAGCCAAAGGTTGACGCGATAAAGCAGCGCGGCGTCACCGTAAAACTGAACGCCGCCGCGCCCGGCTTCGACGCGCTCGGCGTCGAGAGCGCGCAGTTCCTCGGCGAGCACATTCTCCAATCCACGAGCACAGGTCGCAAATAGTTTCACGATCAATCCACGCCCAGTGGTGAGCGCAGCGAACCGCTGGGATGAGGCACGCCAATTCCCAGGGCTTCGCTGCGCTCGCCACTGGGCTTGTTGTATTTACTTCTTCGTTACAAAATTCCAGATCGCATCGCCGTAGGCGCCATAGTTCGCGCGATCCTCGGCGAGCAGGTAACGCTCGGCGACGAGGCGCTCGCAGGCGTCGTCGAGATGCCGGCGATAGGCTTTCGCATCGGCGTAGCGCTTGAGAATCGGCGATCGCGGGTCGGCCGTTTTCTCGGCGATCGAAAACGGGATGAACGACCCCATCAGGTTGGCCAGCATGCCATCGGCGCCGAATTCCTTGCGGCGAAGGTTCCAGCCGGTGAAGGTCCCAAGCGGCACGGCGACTTCCGGAGGCAGCAGCATACCCAGATCGTTTCCATCGGCATCGCTCTTGGGAACCAGCACGATGTAGTTCCCTAGGTTGACCGGAGGTTCCACCGTGATGATGCGCTTCGTACCAAACTCAGGCCCGTAATTGCGGTACTGCGGTTGCTGAATGACCGTCGGGAAACGCACGCTGGGAATGTTTGGGAAGCCTGTCGCCTTCGCGGTCCAGTCGGCGATCGTGCGATCCGCGAAGCGAGGGTAAACGCTCGCGGGCGGGGCCTTGTCTTCGGTAACCCACGCGTCGAGTGCGATCAAGAGTGACCGCAGGAACGGGCGGTAATCGGCAAAGTTGAGGTAGTTGTCGCTGATTGGCTTCGTCGGCGGAAACGCCGCCGGGCCGTGCTGTGTGCCGCCGAAACTGTAGATGCGGACATTCACGGGAATCTCGGCATCGGCCTTTCCGAGCGGGTCGGTGTGAACGAGCGAACCAGAGCGATGCCAATATTCGGCGGCGCTTTGCGTGTGCATGACCTTCGGCTGCGACTTGCTCTTCGCATAGATGCCGAGGATGCTATCGGTCCGTTTCGTGAAAGGATCGGTCGATGGGCCGTAGGTGAACGGGAACACATCGGCCGGGTAGTGATGGTCTTCGTGCTGGCCGTTATGCCGAGTCGGCTGAGCAAACCGATGGTTGAAAAAGCCAAGCCCGCCGCCAGCCACGTGAGGCATCAGGCCATCGAAGACGATTCGGCCCTGGGTGTCCTCGTTGAATCCTTCATAGAGCAGATGACGAAGAAATCGCCCGCTTTGCGAAACGCCGAAGGAGAAGGCGCGATTGATGACGGGTTTGCCGCTGCTCGCGCGAAGCGGATTCATTGCGGTCGCGTCATGGCGGAGAAACGCGATAAGGTCGCGCACGCCGGCGAAACCCGTGCCTTGCACGAGCGATCCTTCGGATTCGCAAATCAGTTCGTAAAGGGCGCCGGGCTCGAAACCGTCGGCCAGTTCGAGGTGGATCTCGGGCAAGGTTTGCGCGACGCCCGTTGCCTCTCGCATGGGGTGGCGGATGAGCTTCCACCGGTCGCGTGGAATTTTTTGCCGCGGCGCGTCGTTGTTGGCGCGTTTGGTCAACACGCCGTTGGCCTCGCCGTCCTTGGTAGGCGGATAAACGCCATGCCCTGGCCGGCGTGCGAGCGACATCGATTTCACTTTGGTGTCCGCACTCAATTCATAGCGAACGAGACCGCGAACGAGCTTGCCGTTTTGATACGCTTGCGGTGGATGAAACAGCAGGCGGCCATCGCCAGGCAGCGATTCGCCCGTCCAGCCGGACCAGACGACAGTATAGCCCATCCGCATGAGGAATCCGTCGCCGGCGGGATTAGCGCCTCCCGGCGATGGCCCGCCGACGGGGCGATTGAACATTCCGAGCGCAAGCTGGCGGCCGCGATTGTTGACGTCGTAAAAGATCGCGCCGTTGCCTTTCGCGGAATCCTTTGGAGAAAGAATGATGACGTCAGTCGAGAACTCGACCTTGCCAGCCGCGTTGCGCGGGGCCAAGTCGAGATCAACGATGCGCTGGTTGCGCGGATCTTTGGGATCGATGGCGAATTTTGCGATTGCCGTGATTTGGTCGTACGGCCCTGCCGCGCCGAACGCCTTGCCGCCGGCGAATGATTCGCGTTTCAGAATCCTGAGATCGACGACTTCGGCCTGGGCAAGACTGGCACAAATCAACAGTGCCGCTTGGCAAAGCATGACGCGAAGGGATGTGAACATGGCATCTCCCTGGAAGTAAACATTCCTAATCAACAGATTATGGAAAGGGAGATGAAGGAGCCGGGGTGAAATCTCGGGCGATCGAGATTGAGGGTTACTCGGTGACGTCGATGACGATCGTCGAGACATTGTCGCGCGACCCCATGTCGAGCGCCAGCTGACCAAGGCCATCGGCGCATTCCTGCGCGTTCGGAGTCTTCAGCATGAACTCAAGAATTTTATCGTCCGGCACGGGTGTGGTCAGTCCGTCGGTGCAGAGAAGCAGGCGATCGCCTTTCTCGACAGCGATGACGCGGGGATCGGGCCCTTCGCCGTTTTCTTTGCCGCCGAGGTACTTCCAAAGGTGGTTCTTCCAGCGATGGGTTTTCGCTTCCTCGGCGCTGATGGTGCCGTTCTCGACCAGGGCCTGAGCGAGCGAATGATCCACGGTGATTTGTTCGATGCTGTTGCCGCGGATTAAATAGGCGCGGGAATCGCCAAGATTGGCGACGAGAATTTCGCGTCCTTTCCGCCACAGGGCCATGACGATCGTCGTGCCCATGTTTTTCAGATCGCGGTCGAGCGAACCCATGGTGAGGATTTCGTCGTTGGCCTGCATGACGGCCTTGCGAATCACGGCTTTCGTCTGCTCGACATCGACAGCGGGCGTGAGGTTCTTGCGCAACTCGCGAGGTACGACCTCGATGGCACGCTTGCTGGCGATTTCGCCTGCGGCCTGGCCACCCATCCCGTCGGCGACGATGCAGACCGACATGTCCGGATAGGATTTCACTTCGATGGAGTCTTCGTTATTTTCACGATAATTTCCGAGAAGGGAGCACTTTCCGATGTTCAAATTCAGGGCCATGACACCACCTCAATTTATCCTTCATGTATCCGTAGGTTTGGCGTGAACGGTAGGGTCATGCAGCCAAGATACGGAGCGTATGAGCAGACAGGCTTTTCTTCATCTTAGCATCCCCACGACGGAACGCAAGGGACACTGGACTCCGCAATACGCCGACTGCCGGGGCCAGATATACAATGCCAGAAGTAGTTTGGCCCACTATCATCGTCGGACGCCCTGAGCGGCGCCTTTAACAGGTTTCGCGTGTTTGGCGGTTTTCGATCGGAAAAGGAGGCTGACTGTGCCTGTGCTCATGGAATTGCGGCGCATCACCATCAACGAAATCCACGATTCTCAGATTCTCCTTCTGCGTGAAGTGGATGGCGAACGCGAATTCTCCATCGTCGTTGGTCTCTTCGAGGCCATGAGCATCGATCGCCGAATCCGCGGCGTTCAATTCCCGAGGCCAATGACGCACGATTTGATTTGCGGTGTCATCGACATGCTTGGCGGCGACTTGCAGGACATCTTTATCAACGAGCTTCGCGAGCACACCTACTTCGCCAAACTGCGCGTTCGCCATGAGGGCAACACACTGGAGGTCGACTGTCGCCCCTCCGACGCGATTGCCGTTGCGGTGACGGCGAAACTGCCGATCTACGTTGCGGAAGATGTCATCGAGGAAGCGAACGAGGAGGCGTAAGGTTCTCCGTGTGATGGCAGCATTACGATCGATTATTCCGGCTTTACGGAGTTTTCGGATTAACCCGCCGGGGCTTGCTGTTTCTTCAACATCCCGGCGCCGATTCGTCTTTAGAAACTTTACCGATCCGGTAAATTGGGGGTTGTTTGCAACCTTCAACACGGAGTCGGATCATGTGTGGCATTGCCGGTGCGGTCGATTTGGCAGGCGAACGGCTTCTTCCTACCGATGTATTGCGCGGCATGGCTGACGCGATCGTGCATCGCGGTCCCGACGAAGACGGCTATTTTCAGTCCGAAGGAGTGTCGCTCGCCAACCGTCGCCTCAGCATCGTCGGTCTCGCTGACGGGCGACAGCCGATTTCGAACGAAGACGGCACGATTTCCGTGGTCTTCAACGGCGAGCTATTCGATTATCCCGAGCTTCGTGCGACACTCGAGAAAAAAGGGCATCGCTTCCGCACCCACTGCGACACCGAACTCTTTCCACATCTCTGGGAAGAGTACGGCGAGCGGATGTTTGATCACCTCCACGGCCAGTACGCCGTCGCACTTTGGGATGCCCGGGCGAAACGTCTGATCCTGGCACGCGACCGCTTCGGAATCTGCCCGCTCTACTGGGCGCGACGAGGCGACTGGCTTCTCTTCGGTAGCGAAATAAAGGCCATTCTCGCCTCGGGCATGATTACGCCGAAGACCGATCTTCGCGGCATCAACCACATCTTCACTTTCTTCGCCATGCCCGGTCCCGTCACCTGTTTCGAGGGCGTGTCATCGCTGCTTCCGGGGCATTTTCTTGACATTTCGCGAATACCTGAGGGATCGCGAACTATTTCAGATCGAGTTCACTTCGAGATTGATTTCCCAGATGCCGGCCAAGAGGATCGGCGTGACGACAAAGTGCTGGTGGACGATCTGGAGCAGCGCTTGTTGGCGGCGGTCGAACGCCGGCTGCGCGCGGATGTTCCGGTCGTTTCCTATCTTTCGGGCGGAGTCGATTCGAGCTTGGTCGTCGCGATGGCGTGCAAGATTCGCGGCAGCGCCATTCCCACTTTCACGATCCGCGTCGATGATCCGAATCTCGACGAGACAACGCAGGCCGACATCGTCTCGCGCCACCTGGGCTGCAATCCGACCATCGTGAACTTCGGCGCCGACGAAGTTCTCCGCACCTACCCCCGGCTTGTGCGAGCGGCCGAGAGTCCAGTCATCGACACTTCGTGTGCGGCATTACTCCTGCTGGCGCAAGAGGTGCATCATCAGGGTTACAAGGTCGCACTTTCCGGAGACGGTGCGGACGAATGGCTCGCCGGCTATCCGTGGTACAAGGTTCACAAAATGCTCGGCTGGCTTGATTGCGTCCCGGGCATCCGGCTTAGCGATGCCGTGCGGCGACTGTTTCTGACGCTCGGCGGATCGCCGCGCTTCCCTGCGGACGTGATTCAGCGTTCGCGCGAGGCTATCGGCGGCCCTAATCCGTGGCTGGACATCTACGGGCTGGTCAGCATCTCGAAATTGCGATTCTTCGGCCCGGAGTTGCGCGAGGTGATGGCAGAGAATATTCCGTACCGCGATGTCGGGTTGAATCTCGAACGAGCGAAAAAATGGGATCCGCTCAATCGCGGTCTTTATGTCGGCGCCCGGATTCATTTGCCAGGCCTGCAACTTCATGCCAAGGGCGATCGCATCGGGATGCATAACTCGGTCGAGATTCGCTATCCGTTTCTCGACGAGGAGGTCTATTCGTTTCTTGCAGGCGTGAATCCCAAGATCAAGATGCGTGGTTTCAGCGACAAGCACATTCTGCGCAAGGTAGCCGATCGCTACCTTCCGGCAGAGATTTCATGGCGGAAGAAAGCGATGTTTCGCGCTCCGTTCGATAGCTTTCATTGCGACCAACCGCCGGCGTTTGTCGATCAGCTATTCAGCCCCGAATCCTTGCGCAAATCGGGTTATTTCGATGTGAAGGCGGTGCAGCATTGGCGCCGGGCGTTTCGACAGATGCGCCGCGGCTCAACGCAGCGCACGTCGGTGGAGATGGGGTTGGCGGGCGTGCTTTCGACGCAGCTTTGGCATCAAACCTTCATCGACAGCAGTCTGGCGGACACGCCGACGGATGGCGCCGCACGTTTGCGTCCGATGGCAGCGATCCGCGAGTGACGAATAGTCATCGCCCGCTCAGAAAAATCCACGCTGCTGCCAAAACGGCCAGGGCAACGCCGACGCCTGCCGCCTGCAGCCAGCGAGCGAATCGCCCTTGCGTCAGGCGGTTGAGCCGGACATAGGAATGCGCCGCGGCCAGGACAACCAGGACGGCGACTGCGATTTGCTTTGCGACGGACTGGCGTGCTTCCGCTCGCAGTACGCGCTGGGCCTCGATATCGCGGCGAACAACATCCTGCCACCAGTTGGAATCTTTGAACGTCACGATCCATTGCTTGAGCGGCTCATCGCCGACGACTTCGTTTCTAACATCGGGTCCCTGATAGCCATCGTCCGCCAAAAGATTCTCGCGGACATATTTCGCATCGGGCTTGAACGACGTATGGTGGTTCTCTTCGAGCAGTTTACACACCAGAATAGTCGCCTGATTCACTGCAATTTCACGCGCTTTGGCCGAATCGACTCCGAACGCCTTGACTTCGTTCGGCTTGATGGCTTCGGGCAGGGCGACGGTTCCAGACTGTGCACCGCTGGCGCCGCCCATCGCCCAGAGGATGAGAAGACCACTAAATGTCAGGAACATTTGCTTCATGACCTGATTCCCTTTCGACCTTGCGGGACATAGACCGTCATGTTCGACGACCTACTTGGGAAAGCCGATGGTATCACGCCGCCGCGAGGCGGACCTTCTTCTTTTTCACGGGAACGCGTTCCTTCCATGGCGCGGTCACCTGGCAAACCACGGAGGCCAAAGCCAAGCTGACGAAGCCTATTTCGCGCTGATGCAAGCCAGGCAGCAAGAACAACAGAACAAACGCCCAGAAAACCACAGCAAACGTCGCCTTCATCGAGAATCGCTTGCCGCGATAGAGCTGGGCCGCCTTCCACCAGCGAAGCACCAGGAACATTAACCCGAAGTAGGCGATGTAGCACGTCAGGATTGGCATCGACGTATTATTTGGGCGATACAGCGCATTGAATACCCGCAGACCGGCCGGCGGATCGAGCGGCGGCTGCCAGGGCTGAAGCGCATCCATTCGTGCGGCCGCATTCCAGGGCATCGGTAGGTCGTAGCCTTCCAGCCACAATGCGAACAGGCCGATGCCGATGCCAAGCGTCAGATGAATGAGCCGTCGCGGCCACGAGTCGTCGCGGCCGATCGGCGGCCAGAGCTTGGTCGGGATCAGCACGCTCCAGGAGCAGGCGAGCGTCAAGAAGAAGATCGGCACGAGCTTGGAATAATCGCCGCCGCCGACGACCAACGTCCATCCAACCGCCAACGCAGCCGAGGCGGCGATGGCCCACAAGAGGACCCCGGTCAGGTCGGCCAGACGCTGCTGAAACACCATGCTTGGCGTCACTGGAATCACGGTCGGCACCTCCGCCGACGGCGCGGCGGACACCGGTAGAGCCGGCGGCGTGACGACGTGACTGGGCTGCTTCACGGTGTTGGCGACATCGCGTGCCAGGTCCATGATCGATTGATATCGGTTAGCCGGATTTTTCGTCAGGGCCTTCTCCACGATCCCGACAAATTCGCTCGGCACGCGTCCCAGATCCGGAGCCGCAGTCAGATGCTTCATCAAAATCTCGCCCGCGGACTCGCCCTCGAAGGGAACATTGCCCGTGAGCATTTCGTATAGCAACACGCCGGCGGCGTAAATATCGATCTGGCGATTGTAGTTGCCCGTCGAGATTTCCGGCGCCATGTAATGCACGGTGCCGATGTCTTTCGTCATGCCGGCATGCTGGCTGTCGGCCATGAGCTTGCAAAGGCCGTAATCGCCTACTTTGATCAGGCCGTTCTCAAGAAAGAGGTTCGCCGGTTTGAGATCGCGGTGAACGATGCCATGCTCGTGCAAACAGTGGATCGCCTGCGCGAGACCGTGGAACCACTGGGCGGCCAGTTCGGGAGCGACGCCATTCGGATGCCGGGCAAGAATCGACGACAACGGCTCGCCGGCGACATATTCCATGATCAGCCAGTGATTGCCCTGCGAGTCGGTGCGAACGTCATACAGGTGCACCAAGTTGGGATGTTTGAGGTTGAGGCACTGCTGCACGCCGCGCAGCTCGATATCGAGATTGGCGCGAATCCACTTGAGCGCGACTTCCTTCCCACCCGAGGTGACAGCGAAATACACCTCGCCGAACCCGCCCAGCCCAATGCCGCGCTTGATGGTGTAACCAGGCAAAGGTTCCTGTCCACTGCGATAGGTGAATTTCATGAGGTAGCTCCCTCTGGATCGAGAATCCGCCATGAATGGCGGGCTACTTGACAATCCTTAATGCACGCTTTCCAGCGTCATCGTCAATTGTTCCGTAACGATTGCGGCGCCGGGCGGAAGGCTGGCCCGATCGGTGTGCTTGACTCCGTTGACCTCAAACGCACCAGGCCAACGCACGGCAAGCTCGGTACGCGTGCGATAAACGATCAACGCTTGCGTCATGTCCGGCACCTGCACATGCGACTGCGACGCCGGGCCGATCACAAGCGTGTCGGCCATCAACAACGCGGCTTGCACAGGCTGCGCCAGCCGATGACCGCTGACAAGGTCAAGCCGCGCCGACGTGCTGACCGGCACGGGTTGCCAGAACTGTAGCTGGCATGACTTTCCCAGTGTGATACGATCGCCGTTACGAAGCAAGTGTTTGTCCATCGATTGGCCGTTTACTTGCACCTTTCGGACTGCGTCCAAAAAATAGCCTTCGGGATCGCGTTGGATCGTCGCATGGTGGCGAGAGACGTCGGCGATCAACGCGATATCCACCGGCGTATCCGCTTGCGAATGCCCGAGCGTGACGCGATGGCTTAGGCATACCAGGTATCCGCCCACGCCGTCGATCCAGAGCACGAACGAGGCGAATCGATCGCGTCGCTCGGTCGGCTCCGGGGTTGTCGGCATGTCGTGGGTCACGGCATCGAGTCCTGAAAGGAAGAAACCACAGGGCCGCGAAAATCGTCCGTGGCGTCGCTGTGGTTAATCTTTACATTATACGTTCTTCCAAGCCGTCGGAGGGGCGAAGCCGATTCCGAGGTTATCGATTCACTGCGGTCTTTGCTACTTCTTCCTTCCCTTCGAGATAGTTGCGGATGGTTTGAAGTTCTGCCGGGCGAATCTCCCGTTCGCTGAGCGGAATCGTGGCGAATTCACCGGTTCGTAATTCAACCTCCTCGCGATCGGTGTTGAGCTTTTGCTCCAGAGTGGCCAGGGCGTTTTCGATTTGCGTCGATCGGCTCGAGTCGATCTTGATGTCGCTGCCGATCTTGGAAATCTGGATTGTCTCGTGCTGGGCTTCAAGCTGAGCCAGACGAACTTCGTACTCGCGCTTCTTGGCGACGACCTTGGCGAGCTGTTCTTGCGTGGCGCGGAGCGAATTTTCTTTCGCTTCGAGCACCTGCTGCTGTGTCTTGACCTGCTTTTCCATGTGCTTCACTTTTTCCATGTCGCGCTGCAACTGCACGCGAACACGGTCAGCAGTGTAGGTGCGGCCGGCGATGACCAGCGATTTCGGATTGCTCTGCAGGTCTTCAACGATGGCAAGCAGTGTCTTCTTCTGCTCGTCGATATTCGTTTGCGTGCGGGTGATGTCCTTGCGCGTCCGCTCAATGGCGACCTTCTGTTCCGCGATGGGGCGGATCATGTTGCTGACGTCATTATCGAGGCTGTTGATTTCATGGCGAATGCGTTCGATTTCGAAGCGCGTCGGAATTTGCCGCTGCGTTTCGCTTTTGACGTGGGCGGCGACCGTGCTGACGTAGCTGCCGACATTGGTCTTGGCGGCGACCAGAAAGGTGGCAAACGCGCCGATCAGACCGAACAATAACAGTTTCTTCATGGTGAACCCCTTGGAAAAAAGCTCAACCGATCCGGCGCCCGTCAGAACAGTTTGCAGGTCGTCCGATCGTACACCAGGTAATTCGCCGGTGGAATCGATTCATTTAGATCGAACGGAATTTTTCTGCGATTGCCGCGCGTAGAATGTTGGGCCGGCATCTAGCTGGCCCGGGCGAACCCGTCATAAATGGCGGAATTTATGGGAAATACGCCGCGGAAGCCCGGCATATTAAGGAGGCTCGTCAAGTTGGACTTGCCGTGGTCATGGCAGGACGCTTCGGCAAGACGCAGGGGTGGCGCGGAACGCAGGAAGTGTAGAGGTTTCTTAGATTGTGGGCTTTTTCTCAATCTGGCGACGTTTCGTGCCGATATAAGTTGCAACCGTGGTATTGAAGAAAGTTCGGCGAAGTCGGCAAGGACCGTCGGCCCGCTGAGTGAAATGTTTGTTCCAGGTGAGCCTCTCTTGAGAATAGCACAGGCACTGTCCCCCGGCAGGATGCCTCGCGTGATGCTCAGTCGCGTGGAAAACGTGCGAACCTCAGGTCGGGGCGTGGTTCCCCCCGTTGTCCCCCTATCGTAGGGGATGATGCACACTACACGTTTACGGAGTGCCTGCCATGAAGAAAGTTTTTACCACCGGTCAGGTCGCGAAGATATGTAAAGTCGCGCCGCGAACGGTGAGTAAATGGTTCGATTCCGGTCGTCTCCGAGGCTACCGCATCCCCGGCAGCCAGGACCGCCGAATCCCGCGTGAACATCTCATCAAATTCCTCAAGGAACATGGGATGCCCTTGGGCGAGCTCGAAGAGGAGGGTTTGCACAAGATCCTCGTCATCGGCGCAGACAAGCTATTCATTGACCGCATCAAGGAATTGCTTCCCGAAGATGAAGACTTCAAATACGAGCTGGCTAACAGCGGATTTGAAGCCGGCATCCAGGCCGAGAGCTTCCATCCGGATACCATCATCATCGACATGGCGATGGGCCGATCCGATGCGCTGCAGATCGCCAGCAATCTGCGCAAAAAGACCGACTACGAACAAACCCTCATCGTCGCGCTCGCCAGCGAAGACGAGGCGGCGCCTGAATCGTTGTCCAACTTTGGATTCAACGAAGCGTTCAAGAAGCCGTTCGATGTTGCTCTCTTGGCTGAACGGATTCAGACCCTCGTCGAGGAACGACGCGCGAATCTTTAATGCTCGCGTCGGAACGGGAGCGCTCGGTGATAGCAATAAAACCGGGCGACGCACCGAGTCCTCCATGCGCGATCGACACGCAAAGGCAGGATGCCCGAGCTGACGCCGCGCGAACGTTCCGGACATGCCTGGTTCCGAGACGGGGATCCTCTGTAAACGCATCATTCCAACGCCGGCGCGGAGCGCTTACCCACAGCGACTCTCGCCGGCGATTATTTTTTCCCGCGCCCGTACATCTCTCGCCGCTCTCCCTAACATAGTGTCACCAAAGCGCTACGCGGCCTCTGACTTCGCATTCCGCGTCGCCAATGGACTACCGGAGTCACGAGCGTGCACAATTACCTATTTGCGGCTGTTACCTTCATGGCGTTTGCCGCGTCGGCGCCGGCTCAACCACAGAGCAAGCGCATTGTCGCTTACTTCACCGAGTGGAGCATCTACCAGCGAAAGTACTCCGTAAGCGATATCCCCGCCGACAAGCTCACCCACATCAACTATGCCTTCGCCAAGATCGCCAACGGCGAATGCGCCCTTTTCGACAGCTATGCGGCCATCGATAAGTTCTACCCGGGCGACAAGTGGGATGCCGGTTTCCTGCGAGGCAACTTTCACCAGCTTCAGCAATTGCGTAAGAAACACCCGCATCTGCGGACGCTCATCAGCGTGGGCGGTTGGACCTTATCCAGTCCGTTCTCCGATGCCGCGCTGACGGACGCCTCGCGCCAGAAATTGGCAAGATCATGCGTTGTGTTCATGAAGAAATACGGTTTCGACGGCATCGATATCGATTGGGAATACCCCGTCGGCGGCGGGGAAGCGAGCAACAAGACGCGCCCGATCGACAAGCAGAACTTCACGCACCTCCTGGCCGAGTTGCGGAAGCATCTCGACGACCAGGGCAAGGCCGACAAAACGAAGTATCTGCTGACCATAGCTGCACCGGCAGGCCCGAGCGTCTACCAGAACCTTGAGCTAGAAAAGATTGCTCAGCATCTCGATTGGATCAACCTGATGACGTATGATTTTCACGGCGGCTGGAGCGAGGCGACGAATTTCAACGCGCCGCTTTACCCCGCCAAAAGCGATCCGACGAAAGACGAATCGATCCGCAAACATTTCAATGTCGATTCCGCGGTGACCGCGTATCTGAAGGCGGGCATCCCTGCCGACAAACTGGTCATGGGCGTGCCTTTCTATGGCCGAGGGTGGGCGGGTGTCAAAAATGAGAACGCCGGCCTATACCAAAAACCAAGCAAGACCCTGCCGAAAGGCACGTGGGAAGCAGGCGTTTTCGATTACAAGGACATCGCTGCCAACTACCTCGACAAGTACAAACGGCACTGGCATGACGAGGCGAAGGTTCCCTGGTTATTCGACGAAAAGTCCGGCATCATGATTAGCTACGATGACCCCGAATCGCTTCGCATCAGAGCCAGCTACGTAAACGATCGCAAACTCGGCGGCGTGATGTTCTGGGAATTGAGTGCGGATGACGCGAAGCACACACTCGTCAGTACACTTTACAAGACGCTGCGAGTGCGGAAATGACAACTCACCGTTTTCGAGGTAAGGCTATCGTTTGCCAGTGTTCTGACCCGCAATTTTTCCGGAGCGGAGGGCCCGTGATTCAATCCGAGCCGTGTCGCTTTCTTAATTGCTGGTGAGTTCCCAATCCTTCTGATTCGTGCCACGAATGACGGTGTAACGGAGAATTGATTTATCATCGGAGTATTTTTCGGGAGAAACGTTTACTCGCACATCCATGAACGGACCATCGGGTTTGTCATAAAGCGCCTTCTTGCCGACTACACGTGTCGCGGTGACGGATACTTTCATTTCGCCAATGGGAACCTTCGTGCTGTATTGCCCGTTGGTAATAATGGCGCCGACGGCGGGCGACGAGTTATCGACGGCGACAAAGCGAATGGATCCGCTATCGACGAGTTTACCGTCGAATTTGACGATCCCTTTCACCTCATGGAGATTATCGCCGCACCCCGATATGAAGCAGAGTGCCAGCAGAGATGAGAATGCTGCCGTTTGCCAATGGACATACATGAGTTGGATCCGAAATGGAGAGGATAATTCAAGGCGATATGTGTCCGCAAGGGTTCGACTAACAGGCCTGGCGGACTTCACGGTACGAGTTCTTAAGGCTGCCTGAACTCTCAATCAATGTTCACCACCTCATTGCCGTCCATCGTTCCGAGAGCCTGCCAAGTAGCAAGCGGAATGTTGTTGGTGATGAATCGCACCGTTCCGTCAGCGAAACACGCATGAACGCCGCCGGAATGCCGGCTTCGAGCAGCATTGCGTTGTGGCGTCGTGGCCAAGATAGGCATCAATGGATCGCCATTGGGTTGGGCCCAGCCGACTTGGTCTGGAACGGTGGAATTGGGCGTATTTGCCGTGTGGAAGCGGAACACGCCGTCATCGTTGTGGATGTCTGCCCGCCAGTCGTTGTCAGCGCCGCTCAAGGGTTTCAGGTACTCCGACATCAGCATCGTATTAGATGTGCCGTCGGAGAAATGGGCCATCTTGGTGATGCGTGGCGTTGAACGATTCCCGTTGAGATGCGCGAATGGCGCTGACCCGCTCGCGCCTGGCGCCGTGTCGTAGTCCACGTTGCCCCAGTTGACCACGTAATTGCCTCGCGTTCGCATATAGTAGGTGCCTGGGGCGTCCTGATTCTGCGAGTTGTTGTCCATCGGGCAGTTGTAGATGGGAACGATCGCTCCGCACAGGCCGTTCATGGTATTCGCGATCGTGCCTGGAGCAACATAGAATGGCTGCGTCAAATCATTCTGTGACGCTAGCGCATTTTGATCGATGTAGGGCCAAAGGTACATCACCCAGGTTTGGCGCGGGTTGTTCCTCGCGCCGAAAGGAAACTGTTTGTTGGCATCGTGAAAGCCGTGAAAAGCGACTCCCCACTGGTGAAGGTTGTTCAGACACTGCGTACGGGCCGCCGCTTCGCGTACCTTTTGCACGGCCGGGACGAGTAACGCAATCAATATGGCGATGATAGCGATTACCACAAGTAATTCGATGAGCGTAAACGCTCTGCGGAGAGTGCCCATCTGACGAGTCCGATCGGATTAGAACGATGAAATAATTCAATGATTAAATTCTACCCGGCAAATGCATACCGTGTCCAGCGAAAAGAAATGTCGTTTTGTCAATCCGATTGCCCGATGGATTCTGTCCCTGGTGAATGCTGACGCTCTCAGGAACGGTTCCGCACAAAAACCGCTATTCCATTTTTTGCCGGAATAGGTTTTTATCCCACGTGGACTTCTGCGCGTTTCGCGCGAATATGGTGGATGGAACCACCCTCACGGGGCGAAATCGGCATGGCGGCTGCTCCCCAACTTGACGAAAACTCCTGGACTCACCATCTTCCCAACGTCCAAATCGATGTTCGGCAAGCCGGCGCTCGCGCCGTCACCTACGAACTCGATGGCGTCGAATTTCTCATCGGCAGTGCCGTCGGCTGCGATCTGCGATTGAGCGCTGACGCTCCACCGATCTTGTGCAGTTTCGCCAGGCATCCTCATGGTGTCCGCCTGCGCCGCTTCACATCGGCTCAGGTGATTTCCGTAAATGGCGAGCCATGCCCGCAACAATACGAGCTTGGCGATGGAGACAGCGTCAGGATCGGCTCCGTGGAGTTATTGCCGCACATTCAGCCGGTGCGTCCGATATCTTCGCCGGCGATCGAGCAAGCGCAGCATTCCTTGCAACAGAAGCTTGACCAGTTCCGTTCCCAGTTGTTGAAATTCCAGAACGAGAAAAAGGCATTCGAGGAGCAGCAACTCGCCGCTGTCCATGCGCATACGTCGCCCGGTTGGGAAGCGGAACGCACGAGTCTGAAGCGCGAGCTTGGCCGGCGCGAGCATCTGCTCGAAGAGCATGCCGTCGAGATCGAGCACCAAAAAGCCGAACTGACAGCTGCGAGACAGGAATTGGCTGACCTTCGCCGGCAGTTCTTCGAGCATTACCAGGATCGCCGCGATCGCCAGGCTCTAATGCAGGAGGAGCTTGAAAAGACGCGCATCGAACTCGACGAACGCGAGAAGAAGCTGCGGTTCGACGAGCAAGAATTTGCGGAACGTCGCCAGCGCGATCGCGCCCAGCACGAGGCCATCGAACGACGCGAAAATGAATTGACCCAACGCACGCTCAAACTGGAGCAGGAACGCCGCGCCTTCGAAGATCGGCTAAAGCAATCGGAAGCAGACACCGACGCCAAACTGGGCGACCTCATCCTGCGCGAGAAAAAGCTTGCGGATCGTGTATCCGAATTGGAGAGCAAAACCAAGCAGTATGAAGCGGACGTGCTACGGCTCAATCGGTTGCAAGGGGAACTCGAATCGCAGAGAACGGAGCATGCCACGGACGCTGCCGCCATCGCCAAGCAACGCGATGAGCTGCGGGAAGATAGCGCCGAACTCGCGGAGCAAGTCGCCAAGCTTGACGCCTGGCGAACTGAATTGACAGAGGAAGCGGAACGTCTCGGCAAGCAGAAGCAGGAGCAAGATGCGCAGAACCGCGACCTGGTCGAACGAACCGCCGCAGTCGAGGGCCAGCAGGCCACGCTGACCATCCTACGAGGCAGACTGGAACGCATGCGCGAAGATGTTCGCAAACGCGAAGAACAGCTCGATGGCGAACGTGAACGCCTGCGCGTGCTCGAAGAAGATCTGACGAGTAAGGAGGAAGGATTGAAACAGCTCGAAGCCGAGATGTGTGCCGAGCAGGACAATCGAGCACGCGAGCAGAAGCAATGGGCCGAGCGCGGTGCCGCCATGGAGGCAGCCGTTCGGCAGATGAAGATTGCGCAGGAAAAAATCAATGCGGATCGGCTGTTGCTCGAGCAGCAAGCGAAGGACCTCGAAACAGGCCGAAGCCAGCTCGCGGAGACGGAATCGCTATTGCATAGCCGAATGAGCCAGCTTGCCGAAACGCGGGATCGTCTCGATCTCGAACGCAATTCGCTTCAGCAACGCAGCGTGAACCTGCTCGAACGCGAGGAGGCCGGCGCCGCGTTTCAGGAACAGCTTCGCAAACGATCCGAGGAAATCGATGCACGCCACGCCGAGATCGAACGTCTCGTCGGCGAAATGGAGGAACGGGGAGCGGCGATCGAAGCGAAGAGCGCCGAAATCACCGAGCGCGAGCAATCGCTCAAGACCCAGCTGGAAACCTGGCGGACTGAACTCGAAACGAAAGCCCAGACCCTTCAGCAAAAGCACTCGGAAATCGCGGGCTTCGAGGATCGCTTCCAGGAGCAGATGAACCTCGTCTCCGTGCAGCGCCAGGCCCACGCACGGGAACGCGAAGAATTCCAGGCCGAGCAGCGGCAAGCGCTTGAAGACCTCGCCAAGTCCCGTGCCGAGTACGACGCCATCCGTGCCGAGGCACAATCTCTCGTGGAGAATCTGCCCGAAGCCGAGAGCCGCGCCGGCGCTGTTGCCGAGCGTCTCGGTTTGGCACGCGAGCAGTTGCGGAATCACCTCGGCGAGATCCACCAATACGTTCGCCAATGCCAGGACGATCTCACTCAGCTACGAGGCAAGCTGCAAAACGACCTCGAAGAACTGCAAACGCACGAACAGTCCCTACGCCAACGGCATGACGAACATCGTCTCGCGCTGGCCGCCTTCAAACAGCACCTCGTTGAATGGCAAGGCCAAATCGCCGAGTTGCGCCGCAGCCTCGCGCGGGGCGAGAACCGCCTCGAGCGCAAGCAGGCCCAGGTTCACGAGCAGGCGCGCGTCATCAACGCCGAATCGCAAAGGCTAGCCCAGCACGCGGAAGAATTGCAACAGCAGGAACGCGATGTCGCCGATCGCCGCGAGGAAATAGACCGCCACCTCGTGGACATGCGTGAATGGTATCGGCGAAAACTTCGCGATCTCGCAGGCATCCCGCTGGTTCCCGGCGAGGCGCCGAAACTCGACGAACCCGCAATCCTGCCCGTTCCCGCGGCGACCGAATCGGCGGACGAGGACGGCGAACCCGGAATCATCCCAACGGGCCGGAGCATTCTCGCCCTCAAGCCGCCAGGCGAACATGGCGATGACCGCCTGGGCCGGCTGATGCGCGACGCGCAACTCATCGACGGCGACACGCTCACCGCGCTACTGGCAGAAGCACGCCGGCAACGCCGATCACTCCGTCAGGTGCTGCTCGCAAGCGGCGTGATTACGCTGTACCAGCTCGCGTTGATCGAGACGGGCAATCTCGCGGGCCTCATGCTCGGGCCGGTCCGGGTCATCGATCGGCTGCGAACATCGCCGCATGAAACCGCCTATCGCGTGTTTGATCCTCGCCGCGGCGTCGAAGCGGTATTGCGCCATTTGTCCGAAGGCGACCTTGCGGATCCGCTCAAGCCCGAGGATTTTCGCAAGCACTTCCGCCAGGCGATGCTCAACGATCCTCATGTTGGCAATACGCTGGACGTATTCGAACTCGCCGGCCGTCCGGCAGTTTTGCAAGAATGGCTGACGGGACTGACGGCCGTCGATTGGCCGCCCCTCGCCGCCGCGCCAGGTGTCTGCTGGCGATTGCTCACGCAAGCTGCCCAAGGGCTGGCGGCCGGGCATCGCGCGGGGCTGGTGCATGGTCATCTCAGCGAGGATTCGCTGCTCTTGACGGGGGAAGGCGTTCTCAAAATTCGCGGCCTCGGCGAACCGGCGTGGCTTGTCGGCTCGCAGACCGACGACGAACCAAGCATGCGCGAGGATCTACGCGCGCTGGGCCGAATCGCGTCGAGTTGGTGTACGCCCGCTGGAGTGCGGAAGGGCCCGAAGACGAAGCCGCTGCCCGATGCGCTGGTCTCGGTATTGTTCCGCCTGGCTGCCGATGGCGATCAGGGATATCGCGACGTGAATGAATTGCTGGCCGACCTGAATAGCGCCGCCGATGCGATCCCGCCTAATGCCGAGGCGTGGGACCGCCTGCTGAAATATATCCGCGAACACGGCGCGAGCGAATCACCGCTGAGGCGGTCAGCGTGACGATAGAGATCGCCATTCATGGCCGGTCCCGGCGCACCCGCCATAAATGGCGGGCTATATCGAAACAAGCTGGACATTCAAATCTTTGTCGTCGCCGCTCCCATCGATTCCAGCAGTTGCCGATACCATGCCATCGCCTGATCGGCGCGGCCTGACAGAGCCGTCGCGCCCCAGATGACGCTCAGCGTTCGCGTCGTGGCAGCGTCGGTCTTGGTTCGCTGGGCGTCCTTGACGGCGTTGCCCGTCGGTCCTTGGGCATCGCATAAACAAACGAGGCCGGCGATGTCGATCACCTGGCCGGCAGAGTTGAATACGTACGACGATCCCGCCGGCGCGATCGCAATGCGGAACGGCGGCGATGCCTTCGCCAAATCGACGACGCTGATAGGCAAGCCGCTATGCAGCGACACGATGTTGCACGCATCGACGGCTGCGTTGATCGAACCCAGGCTGCCATCGCTCACCGCGCGAACCAGATACTCCGAAGCCGGTTTGCTGCGTCCCGCCGGTTTGAATCCGCCGTGCCGAAGCATCGCCCGCACTGCGTCGCGCACGCCGTCATCGCTTTGCAGAGGCACGGCTGCATCGATAGCGAGCAACGACAATATCGCCGCGGGCGTCGGCATTTCGCCGATCGGCCTCGGAAAGCTCGTCGTGAACACGCACGTTTCCAGAAGCGGATGCGGCTCAATCGTAACTGTGAGATCCTCAACCATGTATCACCTATCTTTCACCGGCACCACTAGCTTTAACCCGGACCAGATCTCATCGACCGCGCATACCTTCACATCGACCCACCCAAGCGAAATCGCCAGCTCGCGAATGCGGTCCTCCGTGACGTCGGTCGGTATCTTCGACGCTTTCTTCGGCCAAGACACCCATATTACGCCATTCGACTGAATCTTCTTGACGTAGCTGGTAAGCTTCTTCGTCAGGTGTTTCAAGTCATTCGCAAAGAAGTGAATCATGTCCGGTTGGGACGACATCGATTCGACGAATGCGAAATCGTCAGGCAGAGGCGCCACGAGATCGACGTAGTTTGCGGGTGGATTGTCCAGGAAAACACGCATGCCTGCCTTGAAACCGAGTTTCTTGGCTAACGGCGTACCTGAGTAACCGGCGGACATCTGGACACCTCGTGATCTTTTGGCTCACGCCCGAGAACATTATTTATCCAGATGACACCATGCGCCGGCCTTCATCACGGCGCGGACTTTTTCCAGGCAGGTCAAGTCGGTAGTTGGATCGCCCTCTACGACGATCAGGTCAGCGCGCTTGCCCGCAGTCAATATGCCGCGATCGGGCAGACAGATCGCCTCGGCCGCGGTGGACGTGACCGCGCGAAGGATCTCCGTGGGGGTGAGTTTGAGTTCGCGTTCTGCCGCGCGCAGTCCGAGTGCAAAGCGATCGATGGGGCAGAGCCTGACGCCGGCGTCGGAATGGATCGTGTAGCGGATGCCGGCGTCGATCATTTGGCGTTCGCAGGCGAATCGAGCGTCAAGCCGTTTGACCGGACCGATGCCGAGCGTATTGACCTCGGGAAGGAAGGCACGCCTCGCCAGGCCCGACATCGTCAGGCCTACGAATTGGTTCTGATCGATAATTTTCTTGGCCAATTCGGGATCGAACTCGTAGCGAAATTCCTCGACACGCCAGTCGCAATGCTCGATCGTGCGATAATTCGCTGCCACGACCGAGGGCAGCGCCACCCGGCTCAGCACGTGGGCGGCGGCGTGTTTGTCGGCATCGCGCCCCATCTGAGCGATACGGTAGAGCGTGCGTGGGTCGTACTGGGCTTTCATCGGGTCGGAGGTCGCTGTCATGTTGCCGCCGGTCGCCATCACTTTCAGAAAATCCGCATCCTCATCAAGCATCTTGCGAGCGGCGGCCTCGACTTCGTCATACGTGTCGGCCACCAGGCCTAGCCAATGGCAGTGCCCCAGCGTCGTCGTGATTGGCGAACCGCATGCGACGATGTCGGCGCCGACGAGTTCGCTGCGGCGAATGCGATCGCGAACGATCTGCACGTGATTCTTCGTTCCGCCGCAGTCGCGCACCGTCGTCAGTCCCGCGTGAAGGGCGCTGGCGGCGCTGGCGGCGATTCTCGCGATCCGCTCGGCATCGGTCTCACGCGTCACCTGGTCGATGATCTCCTCGTTCGTCGGCCGGGCCGACATGACGAGATGCACGTGCGTATCGATCATGCCTGGCATAATCGTACAGCCTGGGAAGTCAGCGATTTCACCCGAACAGGTCTTCGGCACGAGCAACGAGGTTTCGATACTCTCGATGCGGTCGCCGGCGATCTTGACGACGGGCCGCGCGCGGGGCGAGTTCCCCGTGCCATCCCAAATTCGGTCGGCGGTGATGAGGTGTTGAGTCATGGTAGCTCCGAATTGGTTTAGCCGCTCGCCTCTGGCGATCGTGTGAAACTCGATCGATTCGATTTCAATCGTGAGTATAGCGTCAAACCCGTAAACGACTCACTTCATGTCGCCGCCAAGCAAAAACGCCAGGAGGTCGCGCAGTTCTTCCGGACGACGAACGATGCCTGCCGGCATCGGCGATTGCTCGATCAGTCGGCGCGTCTCGATCTCCTTGGGCAAGATCGTGCGCCTGTTGGCGTCTGGCAGCAACAACTCAATCTTCTCGGCCGTCTCGTTGATGACCAAACCCGTCAGCACCATTCCCGATTTCATTTCGATATAGGTCGCCTTGAATACTGGCGAGATCTGCTTGCTTGGAAGCAGGATCGATTCGACGAGGTACGGAACCGTGAATCGCTTCCGAGCGTCGGCCAGACTCGGCCCGCCAATAACGTTTGCATCGGGCGTGACGGCGTGGCACTTCGCGCAGGCGAGCGATTCGAAAAGTTGCCGGCCTCGTTTGGCGTCGCCGGCCGCCGCCGCCTCGGTCCAGTTGACGTCGAGGAATTCCTTGGTCACGCCGGTGGTTTTGTCGGCGTTCTTGAGCCGATCCGCGAGAGTCGCTGTCGTGAGTTTCTCGGGTAGCCGAAGAGTAACAGGGTGGAGGTGGCGTACGTGGAGGTACAGGCCGCACTCGCCGGAAATGTTGTTGACGCGAACGAGCAGATCATTGCCGCCTGGTTCAAGTTCGAGAGGCACGACGTCCTGGAACGGCAGGGCAGCGCGCGACACGGGATTTGCGAATGCAAGTTTGCCGTTGAGCCAAACTTTCACGCCATCATCCGAGCCAACGAGAAGCTGCACGCGTTGTTTCGTCGAGCTTTCAAGGCGAGTCGTTGCGTAGAAGGACGACTGATCGCAGACGCCAAAAATCTGGTCGAGCTGGAAATGGCGTTTGCCAGGCTTGATCGGCGTCCATACGAACTTCTTCTTGTCTGCGGATGAATAAGTCGCTGCGAGATCGATGGCGGATTTCTCCGGCGGATGCACGGCATCGAACCCAGCCTTGCCATCGAAGAACGGGCCGACTGCCCAGACCTCCGAGATCGCCTTGATCGGTGCCAGCGCCAGCTTGCGTTCGATGCTCGCCGTTCGGACCTTGGCCACTTCCGGTTCTGATCGCGCGTCATTCAGCAGAGACAGGTAGAACGCAGATTGCAGCCGAATCTTTTCGTCGTCATCGGTCAGCATGCTTCGAAGGCGTTTGAACATCAGTTCCTGCTCGACAGTATGCATGTCGGCTTTCCAGTGCTCGGCAACGGTATATGTCCCCAACCGCCCGGTCTTGCGAAGGTCGAGCTTGCCGTCCGCGTAATCGATGAGATAGGCCGACTCTTCACGCCAGGCGGCGAGCGGCAGATTCGGCCGAATCGGCATGTGCGGCGCGGGTATCGTCAGCTTCGACCCGATCGCGAGCACGCCGGCCAGGCGCGTCGCCACGTCGCGGCTGGTGCAGAGCGATTCGAGTTCCTTGAGTGTCGCTCGGTCCGCGAGCAGCAAAGTCGCGGCCTGGCGGAGGTAGGTGTCATCGCTGCGGGCCGGACTGCGTTCGATCACCTGGCCGATGGCGCGGTCCCATTGCACCTTCCGCGAAAAATGCGCGAGCACCGCAGCGTGCTGCACGTGCGGATCCGGGTCCTGCAGGCTGGGCGTGAAGATCGGCTCGCCTCGAAGCTGATCGGGGAATTCGGTCAACGCGCGAATCGTCTGCGCTCGCACTCGCGGATTCGGGTGGGCGATTAGCGAAATCAGATTCAGGCTGCCGGCGCCGCTCTGAGCCGCTAGCCAGATCAACGATGGCAGAGCGGGATTGTCGGCTTTGATACCGGCGAGTCTTTTGTTCGCGTCCTTGAAGATCGCACCGCCGCGACGAGTCAATTCGATGTGGGCGCGGTAGCGCCGCTGCCACGAGGGATCGCCGAGTTCTTCCCAGAGCTTTTCCGCTTTCGCCGTCACGGCATCGTAGGGCGCAAACGCATAGGGCTTCGCGTCGTCGGATCGCGTGATCATCACCAGGTCGCTGGGGTAAACGGGCGAACCTTCGTTGTGAGACATGCGCGAGAGCGTGGCAAAGATTCGGCCGCCGCGCCCAACCGTAACGCCGACGGGCCTCACCATATCCTTGCCAATCAGCACCGGTTCTTCGCTCGTCTGGAAACTCGCGCCGCGAGGTTCGAGCGGATAGCGGGCGACCGTGCGCGTACACCAGCGAGCGATGAGCAGATTGTTTCGATATTTCTCGGGCAGAAATGTCTCGTCGTAATAGCTCTGCCCAACGGGCACGGCACGGCCCATGCCGTCGAACATCGTCTGAAGCAGGTCGGCACGCTCCGGGGTCTTGTGCGCCATCCAGCCGCGCGGCCAATGAAAGTTTGCGTGCGGCGTCACGTGCAAAAGTCGGCCGGGCACGTACATCGCCGGCAGGCCTTCGTGGTCGTTGTCGTTGGCGAACAGATTCCACTCGCGGTCGAATGCAATGCCGCATGGATTTCGCAACCCGCGAGCGACGATCTGGAATCGCGTGCCATCGGGCCGGATACGAAAGACGCCGCCGACACCGTGGTAGGGGATTTTCGTTCCCGCAGGCTGAGTGAAGAACGTCCAGTACCCCCAGTGATCGGGCCGAGCGAAATCGCCATAGTACCAGAGCGGATCGCCCATGCCGATGTAGAGGTCGCCTTCCGGCCCCCACGCCAGCGAGTGAAAGCACTGGTGCACATGCCCATTCGGCACGCCCCACAGTAGCTTCTTCGGCTGCAATCCATCACGCTTCGATACGGCATCAGGCAGCACGTAGAGGGCGCTAAGCGTGAGCGCGTAGAGATCATTGCCGCGGATTTCGATGTCGTAAACCCACGAGTGCGCGGGAAAGCGATACAGCAGCTTGCGCGGCTGATACGTGCCATCGGCGCTGGGTTCGTAAACAAAGAGCCCCTGGCGTCCGCCGACGAACAGTCGGCCCAGCGCATCGACTCGCACAGAGAGAAACGACTCGGTTTTATCGCTATCGAGCGGAATGATCTTCAGGCCGGTCTCGGCAGGGCGATAGTCGTCGGCAAAGGCGGATTGGTGAATCAACAAAACCAAGGTGACGAAAAAAATGCAGCGTGGCATCGGCGTTGCTCCGATTTGGTGGGGTTTGTGAAACGGATACTCCGCGCAAGTCATCCTGAAAAGGCTCCGATGCGCGCCCATGCTCTTCGGATTCTTACCAAGTCACGCCGATTGAGTTTGAGTGCCCGAATCGTTCTTCGGCCTGTTTGAGTTTTGCCGATCATTCGCCACATTGGGCCCCATTCAAAGTGATCACTCCATGCGTCGGCTCGCGGATTGAATAAAGGGCGAAAGGAATTCGTTTCTACCTCAAGAAATCAGTGTTCTCGCGCCTTTTCGGAGCGAGCACGATACACACGCCAGGGCCAGATTATCTTCCTCCGTCGATCCTCCATTCACTCGTGGAATGACATGATCAAGGTGAAATGTCGCCTCTTGGGTACGTTGAGGAAGCCGGCAGTATTCACAAGCGTCACGAGCGCGAGCGCGAACGAACCGAGCCAGACGTGCTGGAATTCTATCGCTCATTGTTGGCGCCGTGTTCGCGATAGAGCGGCTTGAGCCTTCATCAAGGACAGCAGATCATTGAGCTCGACGAGGGCCTGAGCCTCTCTTCGTTCACGCGCGCTCAATCGTCCCGATTCGTCCAGGCGATCCAGCAACTCTTGCAACCGCTCATTCAACGCTCGCGGCAGCCGCAGTTGCTTCCAGTTGTTCGGGAGGTCAAGAGTGATGGTGATCGGATTGCTCATGCCTGTTCTCCTGATTGGTCTCATTCTACTCGCTATCGATTCGGGACGCAACGTCCGCGAATGGCCGATCGAGTCGAGTCGGCTTCATGCCACGGGATCCGCCGGCCGGCGCAGCATGGCGCAGACTCCGACGGCGATTATAAGCAATATTCCTGAAAGATAAAATGCGTAGTCGAGCGTGCCCATTCGGTCGCGCAGATAACCCGCGATTTGGACGACGCCGAAGGCCAGGCCCCAGCCGATGAAGACGAGACCGTAATTCAGGCCCAAATTCTTCGATCCGAAAAAATCGCCGGTGAACGCCGGCAGAAGCGCCAAGCCGCCGCCGTATTGCCAGTAGGCGACGCCGACGACGACGAAAAGCGCCCAGACGTTTTGTGTCTGCATCACATAGGGCGTCGCAAGCAAGCAGATGGCGGATACGACGCCGTTAATGAGATACGCGTTCTTTCGGCCAATCACGTCGGAATACTGCCCCGTGCCGACGCGGCCCATGGCGTTGACAAAGCCTCCGAATGCTGCAAGCAGCCAGGCGTTGGCGGCGAGAAACTCGACGTCCCGTGCCGTGCGGCTGAGAATCGGCGCGGCGAAACTGATGACGAGCAAGCCCGATTGGGCCGAACCGAGAAATAGAAACACAAGCGCGTAAAACTGTGTTGTTTTCATCATCGCCGAGGCCGACCAATCAGCCCGCGCCGGCGGGGCGCTCGCCGCGGCGAGGCCCTTCGCGCCAGGCGGAACGTATCCCACGGGAGGCCAAGAGAGAAGCTGCCCCGCGATGATGACGACGATGGCGAAGAAAATTCCGAGCACGACAAAACTTTGCGAAATGCCGTAGCCCTCGATCAGCCAACTCGCCAGCGGTGCGATGTAGATCGCCGCTCCGCCATAACCGCCGACCACGATGCCGACGATCAACCCGCGCCGATGCGGGCCGAACCACTTGACGGCTGCGGGAGTCGTCGCGGCGTACGCCAATCCCATGCCGATGCCGCCGAGAATGCCGAATCCGAGGATCAGGCCGAGGTAGCTCTGCATCCATCCGGAGAGGATGCATCCCGCGGCGAGAAAAAGTCCACCAGCCGTCGCTCCGAGTTTGGGACCGTAGCGGTCTTGTAGCTTGCCGCCCACGATCATCACGAGGGCGAAGACAAAGCCGCAGAGCGAGTAGGCCAAAGTTGTCCGGGAGTTCGAAAGGTAGTGCCAGCCCTCGTTTAGGCCTGTCATCGGCTCATCGACGAGGTCCGGATTCGGGGCGACGAGGCTTTTGTTCCATACGCTCCAGGCATAGAGAATGCCCAGGCAGAGATTGATTGCCGTGCCGGCGAAGGTGACTACCCAGGCACGGGCGGGGACAGCAGGTGCAGGTGATTCCATCAAGCAGATCGCATTGTTGAGGTGATGTTTAACCGCTCGCCTTGGACGAGCGCGGGCATGAGATTTGGCTATACAGTTTGTTTATTGGCCCGCCATTGACGGCGGGCCAAATGACCAAAGATTACGCTTCCCAGTATCGCGGCAATCCAGCGGCCAGCATCAAAGCGCGTTTGACGGCGACTTCGACAAGGCGGATCTTGTAGCCGTTCTGGCTGAGCGGTTTCGCGCCTTCGACGGCGGCACGACCGGCGGCGGTGGCGTTGGCTTCGTTGATCGGCCGACCTTCCAGTGCTCGGGCGGCGGTCTCCGAGAGCAACGGCGTCGGCGCGACCTGACCGAGCACGATGCGAACTCCCGTCGCTTTTTCGCCGTTGCGACCGCCCGTGAAAGCGACAGCAGCCTGGACAATCGGCCAATCCGACACCTGGCGCTGACGAACTTCGTAAGCCGCGCTGTTTAGACCACGGACAGGAATCGTGACGCTGGTGATGAGTTCGTTGGCCGCAAGCGAATGTTCGCGATCGTTCGGACCGACGGGCGCTGTGTAGAATTTCGCCAGCTCGATATTGCGCCGGCGATTTTGCGGACCGAGCACCTCGGCCGACGCGCCAAGCGCGATCAGTCCGGTCGCCAGCGTGGAGGGGCTGGAAATGACGCAGCGATGATTCTGGGTAAAGATCGCGTGGTATTTGTTCTCGCCTTCAATGGCCGAGCAGCGGTTGCCGCCGCGAAGCAAGCAGGGCGAATGTTCGTCGCGGAAGTACCAGCAGCGGTTGCGCTGGCAGAGGTTGCCGCCGAGCGTGCCCATGTTGCGGATTTGCGGCCCGCCGATTTCGCTCGCCGCCATGGTGAGGGCGGGGAAAAGGCGGCGCAGATCGGCATTCGAGGAAATTGTCGCCAAGGTAGCCCCGGCGCCGATGGATACGCTGCGTTCGCCGATGGCGATCGTTTTCAGGCCGCCGATGGCGTTTAGGCTGACAACGCGGGCGGGTTGAGCGATGTATTGTTTTTGCAAGGTGAGCAGGTCGGTGCCGCCCGCGAGCATTTCGGTATTGCCCCAGCGCGCTTCGAGCAGCGAGACCGCCTGCTCCGCGGTAGTGGGGCGATAGTAGGTAAAATTCTTCATGGGTAACTTCCTTTATTTGTTTTTGCGATTTCAAATTGCAAATTGGAAAGCGTCTCCAATTTGCAATTTGAAATTTGAAATCTGCTATTTGTTACGGTTGGGCCCGGCGGTTATTGAGAGCGGCAAGAACCCGTTCGGGCGTGAACGGTGCGTGCGCGACGCGGACGCCGGTGGCGTTGAAGATGGCGTTGCCAACCGCCGCCGCAGTGCCGATGGTCGGCGGTTCGCCGATACCGATGACGCCGCGTTCGGGCATGTCGTGCATGTGGACGTAGATATTCGGCATGTCGGCGATGCCGCCGAGTTTGTAGAACTCCATGTCGGCATTGACCTGTCGCCCGGTTTGCCGGTCGTAAATGCACTCTTCGTAGAGAGCGTAGTTCAGGCCCATGATGACGCCGCCAGCGACCTGCGACTCACACGCCAGCTTGTTGATGATCATTCCGCAGTCTTGAACCGCCCAGAACCGGCTGCATTTGACGATGCCAGTCTCGGTGTCCACCTTGACTTCGGCGATCTGCACGCCGCCGACGCCCTGATTGGTGAGGCGTGTCGTCCATTCCTCGCGCAGAGCGGCATTGCTCTGGAGGTCCTTTTGGACGGGCCAATCGCCATTCGCCTGGACATTGGGAACACCCATTTGGCGGCACGCATCGCGGAACGGAATCCGCTGGTTGTTAGCGGCATTGACGATGACGCCCGGCGCGATCGAAAGCTGATTCCGGCGAACATTAAGTCGGCCCGCGAGAGCGTTGAGCATGGCATCGACAGCCAGTTCCGCCGCTTTGAGAATGGCAGGCGACGTGCCTGGGCAGGTCGTCGAACCTCCCGATGGCGTCGAGGGGCCGTGCTGGCTATTGCCAATGATGCAGGTGATGTCGGTCGGTTGCAGTCCGAGCACTTCCGCCACGATGATGGCCATGACGGTGCGATGAGCCGTGCCGAGATCCTGCGAAGAGGATTGAGCGACGACGGAGCCATCGGCATTGATGGTGACGCGCGTCGGGTTCGGACCGCGACCGCCGCCGCCCCAGGTATGGAGCGCCATGCCCAACCCTGTCTTGACGGTTCCCTTGCCGCCTTGACCGGGCGGATGCCAGTTGCGATCCCAGCCCGACATTTTGCGGATAATCTCGATCTCCGTGCGATAGATGTCGGACCGTTGACCGAGGAACACGCGCGGATTGGCCTGGCGCTCGGCCATATCGTTCGGCGGAAGATTCGCCAATCGAAGCGTCATGGGGTTGACGTTGAGCCTCGCCGCCAAGTCGTCAAGCGCTTGCTCGGTGAGGATGGCGTTCTGCGGATGGCCGGGCGCACGCATGGCGCGAGCCGTTTGCACATTGGTGCGGACCACGCGATGACGGCGTTTGATATTGGGGATCGCCGGTCCGTAGACGTAAGGCAGCAAACCGAAGTTCACGGTTGGTCCGCGATTAACGCCGCCGGTGCCGTAGCAATCGACTTCGTAACCGGTGATGCGACCTTCCTTCGTGCCGCCGACTTTTACGGTTCCGTAGGCCGAGGGCCGAATGCCGCCGACGGTGACTTCCTCGGCACGGTCGAGCATCAGCTTGACGGCCTGGCGCGTTGTCCTCGCCAGCTCAGCAGCGGCGATGCCTTGAATGTCCGGCCCGAATTTGCTGCCGAATCCACCGCCCATGTAGTTAGTGATGCAAGTGACCTGGCCGGGCTTCAGCTTGAAATGAACCCGCAGGCCCTCAGCGGTGTTCGGCACCGCCTGGGTCGAGGCCCACACGGTCAGGTTTTCTTGCTTCGCGTCCCACTCGGCCACAAGCCCGTGTGATTCCAGGCACTGGTGCGAAATGACGGCAATTCCGTAGCTCGCCTGGTGCGTCGCGGCGGCGCCCTGGAAGCCTACAGTGTCGAAATTATCCGTCGCGAAATCGCCGGCGGCGACGATATTGGTCGCGCCCGCGCCGCCTGTCACGTTCGTTTGCGAGGCAAGCGAGTCGGTTTCCTTCACGACGTGCGCCTGCACATTGTATTCCACGCGCACGGCTCGAAGGCAATCCTCGGCGTGCTCCTCGGTGTCCGCGCAGATGGCGAGGATTTCATCGCCCGCGAAGAACACCTCGGCGCCGGCTTTCTTGATCTGGTACAACGCGCGGAACCCGGCCGTCTTTTCCGCAGCGCTGGTGTCCACGGTCTTGAGCGTCGCATGAGCATGCGGCGAACGCAAGATGCGAGCATACAGCATGCGCGGACGGTTGATGTCGAAGCTATATTTGGCGCGTCCGGTGGCTTTTTCGATGCCGTCGAGACGCTGCACTTTCGTGCCGATCAGTCGGCGATTTGCTGGCCATGGCATTGTGGAACCCCTCCGAGGGTGATGCTTTTCTGTGTGATAAGAGCTGTCAGCTATTAGCTTTCAGCCATGCAAAGTATTGCTTGGTAGCGACCGCTTGCGGACCCAGTCTTGTATTGAACGGCTGATAGCTGAAAGCTGATAGCTGACAGCTAAGAGCTTGTTTAGGTGCGTTTCTGATTGCACAATGCATAAATCGCATCGCGCATTTGTTCGTAGGTGCCGCAACGGCAAATATTGCCCTGCAGGCCGTGTTCGATTTCGGCCGGGGTGGCCTGGGGATTGGCTTCAAGCACTGCCTTCATGGCGACGACGAAACCAGGCGTGCAGAAGCCGCATTGCTGGGCATCGGCGCGAGCGAACGCCGTCGGGACCGCGTCGGCCTTGCCGTCGTTGTACAGGCTCTCGGCGGTGCGGATCGCTTTGCCTTGAGCTTCGATGGCGAGGACGGTGCATGCGTAGACGACTTTGCCATCGAGCATGACGGTGCAGGCGCCGCAGGTCGCGCGATCGCAGACGCGTTTGCAGCCGGTGACGTCGAGATAGTTCCGCAAAGCGTCCAGCAGCGTGACGCGCGGTTCCACGGTCGCATTCACGTCGCGCCCGTTGACGTTGAGCGTGATCTTGGCAGCAGCAGGGCCGACGGAGGGCGTTTGTCCGCCGCCTGGCTGCACTTCCGCAGCTGGCGTGTCGGAGGCGGCGTAGCCGGTCAATGCGGTCGCCGTGACGGCGGCGCCTGTGCCCTGCAAAAATTGACGCCGCGACGGGCCGGCATCGGTGGTTTCGAGTTCAATCATGAATTACCCCTTCCAAAGGAACCCGCGCAAAGCGCGGCGTTAGCAACGAAGAATGGCAAAGAGGATTGTAAATGGTGGACGTGCCAGGTCAAGAAATATCTGGGGAAAAAATGACAGTTCTCGCCGATTGTTCGTTTAGCCGCGACGCGCCAGCGGAGCGAGTGGGCAGTATCCCGCGCTCCGCTGGCGCGTCGCGGCTAAACGATTCCCATGGGTTCCGCAGGCGGAAACCGCATCACTTCATCGGCGGCCGTCGGCGATGCCAATCGGTGACCCGTTGGTACTCATGAGCGATGCTGAGCAGCGTCGCCTCGCTCCAGACTTTGCCGGTGAACTGAATTCCAGTGGGCAGGTTGTTCGGGCCGAACCCGTTCGGGATCGAAATCGCTGGTTGGCCGGCGATATTGCCCGCGGGAATGATCGGCGGACCGCCGCGAAATTTCGGATAAGACTCGCTGAAGTCGCGATTGATCGGATAGGCGACCGTCGTTCGAGCCGGCGCAATGAGCGCGTCGTACTTCGCGTAAGCTTCGTCGAGCGCCTTCTTCATGCGCGTACGCACGCGCATTGCCTGGAGATAATCGACGGCAAGCGTCATCGATGCTGCCACACTGCCGGTCTTCATCTGCTCGGTACGAAGATCCTGGATTCGTCCCGATTCGATCAGTTCGCGAAATGAATTGGCGCCCTCGGCATTGATGATGAGCGATACGACAGGCCCGAATGGCATGTTGGGAAATGGAACGTCCTCCGTGATTTCGCAGAAGCGGCCGAGGGTTTTCACCGACTCGAGAAAATTCGTTCGCACCTCCGGTTGGATGGCCGTCGTACAGCCCCGGATGATGCCGACGCGGAACTTGCGCTTCGGATCGCGCGGCATCGGGGTCCAGGAAAACGTGCGGTTTGCCGTGGACAGGTCTTTCGCATCACGCCCCGCAATGACACCCAACACGATGCCGCAACAATCCGCGGAACGGCACATCGGTCCGAGTTTGTCGAGCGTCCAGGAAAGCGCCATCGCGCCATATCGGCTGACTCGCCCATAAGTGGGTCTTAGTCCCGCAATGCCGCAATACGCCGCTGGAGTGATGATCGAGCCAGACGTCTCCGAACCGATGGCGAACGGCACGAGACCGGCTCCGACGGCCGCACCCGACCCCGACGACGAACCGCCTGACCAGTACCCCAGGTTCCAGGGCGTCTTGCACGGGCCGGTGAATGACGCGTCGGCATTGTTGTAGCCGAAGGAACCAGCGAGTTCGACCATCGCTAATTTGGCAACAAGCACGGCGCCAGCGGCACGCAATCGGCGGATCACTGTGGCGTCGTAATCGAAGACCTGGCGGCGCAGCGGCTCCGCTCCCCACGTCGTCGGTACACCCGCTGTTGCGAGGAGGTCTTTAGCGCCATAGGGAATGCCGTGCAGCAAGCCGCGATAATTGCCCGCGCGAATCTCTTGATCCGCCGTGGCGGCGTCCTTGAGCGCCGCCTCGCGCATCGTGACGACGGCGTTCAAACGTGTGCCGATTTTCTGGAGCCGATCCACGCATGCCTGAGTCAGATCGACGGACGTCAATCGCCGCGTGCGCAAGCGCTCGGCAAGGTCGCGGATCGTGGCGAAGTGAATGTCGTCGCCGATTGGTTGCTGAGCCATGATCGCTCCGTTGACGAAAGTGGTCCGAAGTGAATTCGTGATGACACATTATCCGGTGATGGAGAATTGTAAACGGGGCGTGGATTGAAGGTTCTAATTAATTTCTAACAGGATTTCTGTTGCATTCCGACAAATCAATGAGTTAAATGCCGACTGGTGATCGCTGAAACGATCCTATCTTTCAACCAACGTTCATGTCACAGGAGTCTCTTCAATGCGAAAATTCAGTTTGTTCCTCGTAAGCGCCACGCTTATTCTCGGCAGCGTTGCCCTGGTCGAAGGCCAACCGGGCGGTCAGCCTCGCGGCGGGTTCGGCGGTGGTTTCGGCGGCGGACGCCAGAGCGCCCTCACCCTTCTGAACAACGATCAAATCAAGAAAGAACTCAACATCACCGAAGAGCAGATGGACAAGCTCCCGGCGGAAGTGCTTAACGCCATCTCCAAAGTTCTCACCGAAAAGCAATTCAATCGCCTCAAACAGATCGAATTGCAACAGCGCGGCAACAACGCGTTCAAAGATGAAAAAATCCAAAAGGCACTCGGCCTTTCCTCCGATCAGGCCAAGAGCATCGTCAGCATCCTTGACGACAGCGCCAAGGAATCCGCGGAACTCTTCAAAGGCGCCGCTAAGGGCGGCGGCAAAGGCGGTTTCGGCGGCATCACCGAAAAGATGACAAAAATCCGCACCGAAGCCAAGGAAAAAATCTATGGCGTCCTCTCCAAGGATCAACGCAAAACCTGGCGCGAAATGGTCGGCGAGGAATTCAAAATGGAGCGCCCCCAGTTCGGCGGCTTCGGCAAGAAGAAGGCAGAACCCAAAAAGGACATCTAAGCCCTCCCGTTTAGCCGCTCGCCTCCGACGAGCACGGAGGCAGGCGGCTAATCCTTTCATTTCTTTTTCGGTTTCAGATCATCAATCTGCGTCTTTGCGAACTCGGCCCACCTCTGCTCAAGAGCCGCAAGGCTCGGCTGACCCGCGTGGATGTAGAATCCGTAGCGAAGCCGCAGCGATTTCCCGGCCGGCAGTTTCAATGCTTCGTTGAAGGTAAGCGAAGACCCCATCCAGCCGTCGTTGCGCACATGAAAGACGGAGGGATGATTGAAATTGCGCGGGTGATCCATCAGCGTGATTCCCTCGATCGCTTTCGGCGTGATCGCGCCGGAGTAATCGACCCATTTCGCGGGCTTCCAGAAGACTTCCTTTTCATCGACCTGCCCAGCCGAGTTGCGGATCGTGCCGCCGCCGTCTCTCACGCCGATCGTCTTGGCCATGCGGACCGCGACGAGACCGAACGGCGTCTTGCCAAACATCACGTCCTCTTTGGCGGGTTCGAGTTCGAGATCCAGCGTGACAAACCACTCACCCTTGTCGAGAAGGGTGACGTTTACACGTCGGCGTTCGAGAAGCAGCGTTTTCTTGCTGGAATCATCGATCCAGGCGTTGACCGCCGTGACATGGGCGTCGGTGTCGCTGTCGGTCAATTTCTCGATGCGTTGGTGGATGATCTTCCCGGATTGCTTGCCGCGGTCGGCCCAGAACGAGGTGCCGTTGACATCGTTGTGCGACACCCAGATGGAATTGTGATGGCTATGCCCAACCGGATCATGCGGATGGCCCATGCGAGTCAGCGAGCGGCCCGCTGGTCCAATGACGGGGTACAGGAAAGGTCGCCGAAGCGTCGATCCGAAGTGGTAGCGCGTGATTTCCTGACCATCGCGCTGAAACGAAACCTGATCGTAGGGCAACGGAATCGTTTGCACCCTCGGTATCGGCTTGGGTTGAGCGCGAGCGTCTGTTGTTGTCAACGTTGCTAGCAAAAGGACAACGGTAACTCGGGAAAAGTACGGCATGGTTTGGCTCCATTCGTTACCAGAAGGTCACAGGCGAAGCTTTCCAATGTTGTATCTCCGCTTGCGGTCTAGCGTTCGGAATATCCCACCCGAAGCGCGAAACCAAGAGCGAAAAACAGGATGTGTCTTCCTTCTCCTAATCCCACTTGTGTGCGGCCAGAACTCCGCTAAACTACCAAGAGCGTCATTTCCTGGGCCTTGCGAGATCGCTGCCGATGTCGAAACCAAAGCCCTCACTGGTGCGCCTTGCCGAGATGACGCCGGGACAGGCGGGGGATTTCTTCGCACTTCTGTGTGAACGAACACGCAATGCCCGGCGTGACGGCAAGCCGTTTTACACCTGCCGATTTCGCGATTCGGGACGCACCGCCACGTTCATGGTCTGGAGCGATGGCCCATGGTTTGAAGCCTGCGATACTTCCTGGCATGAAGGCCGATTCTACAAAATTCGCGGCACCTACGACGAGCACAAGACCTATGGCCCGCAGATCGATGTGCAAAATCTCCGCGAGGTGATCGACGCCGACCGCGAAGGCGGGTTCGATCCGCTCGAATTCGTCGAGCACTCGCGCTATGACATCGACGAGATGTTCCAGGATCTATGGACTTTCGCCGAGAGCCAAATCGAAAACGTGCCGCTGCGCCGGTTGGTGCTGACGATTCTCGACAAGAAGAAACAGGCGATCAAGACTCTGCCTGCGACGCTGAAGCATTTTTACCCGTTCGCCGGCGGATTGCTGGAGCATATCATCTCCGTGGCGCATTCGTGCCTGCACCTCGTCGATAAGTACGTGGCACATTATCCCGACATGCAGCCGCCGATCAATCGCGATCTCGCGTTGGCTGGCGCGATCTTGCACGACATCGGCCGAACCGTCGAATTCAACGACGATCCGATGAACGTACAGCCGACGACCGATGGGCGATTCACGGGACATTTGCTTCTCGGCCGCGATCTGGTGCGCGACACCGCTCGCGAACTGGGCGACGTGGACGCCGAATTGGTGCGCATGCTGGAGCACATCGTGTTGACGCACTTGACGTTGCCGGAGTGGGGTTCGCCGCGCTTGCCGTTGATTCCAGAAGTGCTAATCATCCACCATGCCGACGATCTCGACGCGAAGCTGGAAATGTACATACGATGCCTGACGCGCGACAAGGAACCTGGCGAGTTCACGGCACGCGATCCCGTGCTTGGCCGTCAATTGTTCAAAGGGCGGACGAAGTAGATCGAATCCGTACTTAACGCCATTTTGGACGCGCGAAACGACGGCTACAATCGTCTTTATCAGGAAGAATGTTTTCTCAAGGAGATACCGTGAATACGTCCTCCCTATTGCGAAATAGCTGGCTCATGTTCTTTCCCGCCGTGCTTGCATTCGGCTCTATTGCGACTTTCGGCGGCGAGACGGCGAAGCCCAAGTTCAAGTCGATCGTAAAGGACGAGAAATCCGTCGTTGTCGATATGAGCGACAGCGGCGCGATCGACCCGACGCCGCGCATCCGCTATCAGTCGCAGGGGAACTTCTATATCACCGTGAATACACTGCAAGGACAGACGCTGCACCTGAGCCACTTTCCCAGCGTGATGCTCAACGGCCGATTCATCCAACAGGCGGGTGCGGGCGGACGATTCGAGTTCCTCAACGCTCCGCTGCCGAAAGGCCCCGGCGGCAAGCAGCGCACCGGGCAAATGAGCTCCTGGCTGATTGATGACGTGCGGATCGTGCAAACCGTCGAACTGCACCCCTCCAAGGCAACGGCCCCGGGGCAGAAGCGACGCCTCGACACTGTGCTCATCACCTACAGCATCGAAAACAAGGGCAAGAACACCGTCCCGTTCGGCCTGCGCGTTTACATGGACACCTATGTGATCGACAACGACGGCTGCATGTTCGCCTCGCCGACGACCCACAAGGGTAAAATTCTCGACGGCATCACCCTGGAAGGGAAATCGCTGCCGAGCTATTTTCAAATGCTTCAACGACCCAATTTGCAAAACCCCGGTTACGTCGCCCATATGACGCTCAACATGGGCGGCAAATACGAAAAACCCACCAGGCTCGTCCTTACCCGCCACGGCTCGGGCTTCGGCGCGTGGAACATGCCGGCCGTGCCTTCCATGGGTGATTCCGGGCTAGGTGTTTTCTGGGAAGTGAAAGACCTCAAGCCTGGCGGGAAACGCGATCTCGCTTACGCCTACGGCGAGAATGTCGCCGTCACCGCCGAGAGCGAAGGCAGGTACGAGATGGGGCTAGCTGGTTCGTTCGAACCGGGCAAACTGTTCACGGTATCCGCAGTTATTGCCGACCCCGCACAGGGCCAATCGATGACGCTCGAGCTTCCGCCAGGCATCCAGCGTGTCGAGGGAAAAGAAACACAGCCCGTGGCGCCATTGACCGGGGAGGCCGAATATTCCACGGTGATATGGAAAGCGCGCGTCTTGCAACCGGGGGATCACACCATTCGCATCCGCTCCAGCAACGGCGTGACGCAAACGAAAGTCCTCAGCGTGTCCGCCGTGAAGTAATCCAACAGCAATCGCCGACTCACGAGATCGATCATGCCGAAACCGAAAGTGTTTGTCACTCGCGTACTTCCCGAGATCGGCATGCGGATGATCGAGAGCGCCTGCGATGCGGATATCTGGCGCGATCCGCTGCCGCCGCCCGCCGACGTGCTTCGCGCGAAGCTGGCTGACATTGACGGATTAGCGTCGCTGCTCACCGACAAGCTTGACGCTTCCGTTCTCGATTCGGCGCCGCGTCTCAAAGTGATTAGCAATTTCGCCGTCGGATTCAACAATATCGACATCCCTGCCTGCACCGCACGCGGCATCGCAGTCGGCAACACGCCGGGCGTGCTGACCGACGCAACGGCTGACATGGCGTTCTGCCTGCTCATCGCCGCGGCGAGGCGCGTCGTTGAAGGTCACCAATATTCGCTGTCTGGCAGATGGAAGACATGGGAGCCGCTAGGGCACCTCGGCCAGGATTTGGCGGGGCGGACGATCGGCATCATCGGCATGGGACGCATCGGCTATGCGATGGCGAAACGCTGCCACGGCGGCTGGGGCATGCGCGTCCTGTATGCCGACAATTATATCAATGAGCACGCGGAAAAAGACCTCAATGCTCGACGCGTCGAACTCGACACGCTGCTTGCTGAATCGGACTTCGTCTCGCTGCACACCGATCTCAACGAATCAACGCGGGGCATGATCGGTACCGCGCAGTTCCAGCGGATGAAGCGTTCCGCCGTGCTGATAAATAGCGCTCGCGGCCCATTGATCGACCAGGCCGCACTCGCCGTCGCGCTGCGTGACGGCGTGATTTTCGCGGCAGGTTTGGATGTGACCGACCCGGAGCCGCCAAACATGGATGATCCGCTATTGAAACTGCCGAACGTGATCGTCGCTCCGCACATCGCCAGCGCGACGGTGCAGACGCGGAACCAGATGGCGGAAATCTGCGCGAAGAACCTCATCGCCGGCGTCACCGGTCAACCGCTCCCCGCCTGGGTGAACCCGGAAGTGGCGGCCAACCGGCGATAGGTTCAAAGCTATCAGCTCTCAGGTATCAGCTTTCAGCCGTAACCTAACTTCTGGGTTCTTGTTCGCTCCACCATTTTTCTAGATTCGGATTGATTGTTCGCCATCCGATTCCGTGGAAGGACGGCCGTCGCATTTCGACAATAGTAAGCACGATCGCTGCGGCGATCGAAATTGCCGCGGTGACGCTCCACCCAGGTTCGTCCAAAATTACCGTGCAACCCGCACCGACAACGAAGATCGAGGCCCAGATAAGTTCCAATGGCCGCGACATGCGAACGACGTTGCAAAACAGAAAAAAATGAGCCGTGACGAACCCTACGACAAATGCCAACCACGCGATATAGGGCCACAAGGCTACAAGTGAGAGCGTCCCGACGATCAACACGAACATGTCGAACTTGGAGCAGCGAAACCCCGGGGCAAACTCCGCATCTCTCGACCGGGAATTCACCGAGAGTTCGCCACGCTGAGCGGCATTCGGATACGGCATTTTTCCAATACTCCCGTGAATGGCTACATGCCATTTGGACCACGTTGATAGGCCTGGACTCCCGCATGCTTCATAGATTGTTTCGTTCGTTATTACGCGAGATTTGATGCAAACTGAAATAATCTGGATTAATCGGTCTGAAGCCATCTGCCTGGCGATCGCGCCCCGTCCGCGTGGTAGTGATTGGCTTGCGGACGAAATACATGCCTGGAAACTCGCCGGCGTTGACAAAGTCGTTTCGTTGCTCACGCCAGACGAGGTGCTATCGCTTGAATTGTCGGACGAGAGCCAACTCTGTCACGCTCTCGGCATGGAGTTTGGTGAGTTCCCGATTGTTGATCGTGAAACTCCGACTTCGATGAACAGGTTCACAGCGTTTGTTCGTCAATTGGCCGATGAAATGAAACAAGGCAAACGAATCGCGGTACATTGTCGCCAGGGAATCGGACGAGCCGCGCTGGTTGCGATCTGCGTGTTGATTGCCACCGGCGTCGAACGCGATGCCGCGATCGAGCGTGTTACGGAAGCGCGAGGCCGACCTGTCCCGGAAACGCCGGGACAGGTGCGCTGGATTGCCGACTTCGCGAAATCCATCACTTCTGCGACGCCCCAATCAGTTCCTTGAAATGCCCTTCGAGATCCCGGTTCTGTGCCTTCACCGCCGCGGCCAGGCCATCCTGGGCAAACTTCAATGCTTGTGGCTTTTGCCGGGCTGACAACATCGTCTCGGCCGCGGTGGCGCGGAATTTGAGCTCCGTCGGCACGCGCTCGATCAGCCGAGTGAATACGTCCTGGGCCTGGTCGAACTCGCCGCGCTTGGCTAGCAATTGGCCTCGGCGAAGTTCGTATTCGTTGCGGCGTTTGCCCTCGTTGTTCTTGCAATCCTCCGCTTCACCCGCGTTCAGGAAGTCCAGAGCGCCATCGAGATTGCCCTCGGCCTGCTTGAGCGTGATCAGCATGTGATACAACGGATAGCGGTCGGGCCGTTCGGCGTACACCGGTCGTTCCACGAGGCTGGCGGCGAATTTACCCGCGATCTCTCGGGCGTCGAGTTTGATGGCCGACGTCCACGCCAAATCCAACTCGCCGGAGCTAAGCGAATTGATGTCCAGCGCCGCCAATTCAGCGACGCCGAGCGACGCGATATCCGGCTTCGCGCCGACCGGGGCTGCTGCTGCCGAAGGCGTTCCGACTTCGTTCAAGCCGAGCTTGTGGCGCAAACGCTCGAAGTCGTACGGCTTGTTGCCCAGTTCGCCGCATTCGCTGTGAAACTGCACGACACCGCGCAGCTTTTTTCGGAGCGTCGGGCTGCCAACGGCATCGACCGGCGGCACGCCGCTCAGGCTCTTGAGCGGCTTATGAATCCATTCGCCTTCGTAATAATTTTCGAACCCAGCGCGGATGCGCTCGCCGGCTTCCTGTTCGGAGGCTGCACGATTCGGAATCGACATCCCCTGGCTCATGACGTCGAAGAACTTTGCCGGCCCGCGCATCGGCATCGGCGAGACGACGAGAGCGCCGAGCTTCGCCGCCACGCCGCGATAGATCGCATCGACGTTCTCCCGGCTCATGCCCCAGATTCGTATCATCTGACCGGCCACCATGAATTGCGCCGCGATCCGCAGATTCTGCTTCGCCTCAAGCTCCGGCGTCAGAGCGGGCGGGGCCTCGTCCAGCAACATTGCCACAAGCAATCCCTGCTCCTGATCGACCTGCGGCGAAAACAGTCGGCCTTGCTTATCCCACTCCTGAACGATCTGCAAAAACGGCGACGGATCGCGCATCGCGAATTGCATCGAATGCTCGAGCAGATCGGCATGGTCTTCCATCCCCTGCCCGAATCGCAATACCTCCGCCAGAGCCCACGCCTGACTCGCCTGGATTTCGTTGGCCTCGGCGATGACGTACCGGTCGAGTGATTCGAGTGCCGCGGCATTGTTGCCCAGCCACGCCTGGATGAGCGCATAGTTGTACGCCGCCGCCGGCTCAACCGGTTCCGCCTTGGCGAGCGGCTCGAAGGCTCGTGCCGCATCCGCGAGCTTGCCCGTACCGGCGAGTTTCAGTGCCGCTTCCCATTTGGTCCGTGTATCGGATGAGGCCGATGCACCAGGCGCTTTGAACGTGTAATTCGCCTTCGCGCTCGCCGGAAGGTTCGGATTCTCGGGTGCGTACGTTGCGTTGAGCGCGTTGCGGTACTCCGCGACCTCCGGCGTGAACTTCACCGCCAGCTCCAGCGCGGCATGCGCGGCGATCGGCCGATTCAACTTCATCTCGCAGTTGAAAATCTGCGCATAGAGTTCGCCAAGAACGTCATGGACGGCGACATCGTAATGCTCCGCCGCCTTGCGAAGCAGCAGCAAGGCGCCTGCAAGCTCGCCCTCCTGGAGCCGCATGTTCGCCTTGAGGTAGTAGCCAAACGGATAGGTCGGAAACAGCTCGAATGCCTTGTCGAGCGCGTTCTCGGCCTCTTCGGGTTTGCCCGTGTTATACAGCAGCATCGCCTTTCGGCCCCACACTTCGTGATTCGTGGGATGCTGTGCACTGACGGCATCAAGCGAGCGCATCGCGGCTTCGTGCTGACCTTGACGCTCCAGTTCAAATACCGCTTGCAACTGCTGATGTACCGGCTGGCAGCACCACTTGAACTTCTTGCCGCTGCCGCAAATACACGACGCATAGGGATCGTAGCTCATGGCATGAATCTTCTTTTCGGTTGGCCTATTCGAGCGGGCGAAAAATGTATTGTATTAACATTTGCCGTGAGTCGATCCCGGCGATGTCTGTTCACTCTCCGTCTTTTCCTGTCGAAGTTTTTTCGCGATAAACGTGTCCACGATCAACTGCCCGACATGGTAACAAACCATTGGCACGATGGCGTAGGGAAATGCGGCCTCGTAGTACTCATCGAACAGCGCCAGCGATACCTGGATCGTTTTCTGACTCGCCGAGAACGCCACCGCGATCTGCTGCCCGCGGTCGAATCCCAGCCAGCGGCAGGTCACAAAGCTTGCGGCGATCGCGCTCATGTGCAGCACCATCGACAGAACCACGCTCACTCCGACGATCCACGGCATCTCCGCGCCATCGCCCTCGCGCAGGCGAAACCCGATCGACGCGCTCGCCCGCAAGAGTATCACAAGCACCAGAAGTTGCGACACCACGCCGATCGCCGTGCGATGCATGTCGGCGAATCGCTTGCACGCCGAGATGCGGCGAAGCACCTGCCCGCCGATCACCGGTAGCACGAGAATCAGCACCAGATCGACCATCAACGGCCCGACGCGGAGCGGCACGGCGGCGCTCGTCAGTCCCGTGAGCCACAAGCTCGTCAAAAGCCAGCCGAGCAGGATCGTGCCGACTACCGCCAGGAGCGCCGTCGCTTCGTTGCCTCCCGCCATGCGCGTCCAGAGCACCGCCGCCGAAAGAGTGCATGGCACGCAAGCGATCAGCAGCAGGCCGATCTCGACGTTGGCATTCCCCGACAATCGGCCGAGGCCCCACGCCGCGAGCGGCACGAGCGTGTAGCTCAAGACCACCGCCCACACCGCTGCCAGCGGTCGCTTCATCTCGACCAAAAACGAACCTGTGGACATCGTCCACGCGATCAGAAACAGCGAAGCCGCAATATTGGTGCGAGGCTCCCAGTACTGCGTCGCCAGGTGAAATGGCCGCGGAAACAACAACGCCCCGCCAATGCCCAACCCGAGCGCGACGAAAAACCACTGTCTGACAAGAAAATGCCGCATCAAGTGAGAATATGCACTACCCCCTGGCGCGGCTCTCACCCGAGCGGCCGGTCCAGGCCCATCCGAGGGCATGAGTCTTACCGGGCGCCCCACTTGGCCAACAGCTTATTGCCAAGCGCCCTGTCGGCCGGGGGGTGAGGGTTATTAGCGCAAGGAATTGTATTTTTCGGGCGGGTTGTACGCTTGGCTTGGCGGGCATACAATTTTTTAAGACTTCGCCTGGCCTGGTCGCGAAGCGCCTGCCGTTGAATTTGAAATTGTCTTACGTTGCCACGGAGAGAACCCAATGCAGTTCCTGCCTGGACGGATTTTTTTGATCGCGTCGATGACGATGTTTGCTTGTGCGATGAACGCCACTGCTCAGCCAAAGGGCGCGACGGGTCCCGCCGTGCCGGGGTTCGCGCGATTTCACGCCGATGGCAAGACCGACCCGGCTGCGGGTGGTCGATTGCTGTTCGGCGAGCTGCATTGTGCACGCTGCCATGCGACGGCGGCGCCGGCGAGCGATAAAGACGCGCGGACGGCGCCGATTCTCGATGGGATCGGTTCGCGAGTGAAGCACAATTACCTTGAGAAATTCATCAACGATCCGCACGGCACGAAACCGGGCACGAAGATGCCGAATCTGCTCGCCGGCCTGGATGAAGCCGATCGCAAGGCGACGGCGACGGCGCTGGCGCATTTCCTCGCATCGACGGGAACGCCCTCGCAGGCTCGCCCGAACCGCAACGGGATCAACGCAGGCCGCGATCTTCACAGCAAGGTCGGCTGCGTCGCCTGCCACGGGACGCGCGACGCCAAAGGCGACGCGGACAAGCTTTTCGCGACCACCGTTCCGCTGGGCGATCTGAAGGACAAGTACACCCTTGTGAGTCTGCGGTCGTTCCTCGAAAATCCGCATGACACCCGGCCCAGCGGGCGCATGCCTGGCCTGCTCAGCGTAAAGGAGGCCAACGACGTCGCGAACTATTTGCTTCAGGGCAGCATGCCGGGCCTGTCCGCGACGAATATGAAGTATTCCTATTACCAGGGTGCGTTCAAGAATATGCCCGATTTCAACAAGCTCAAGCCCGTCGCGACGGGGGAGACGAGCGATTTCGATATCCGCGTCGCTACCAGAGCGGATGACATCGCGATTAAATTCGAGGGGTACCTCAAGATCGAGAAAGACGCCAACTACTCCTTCACAACGACGAGCGACGACGGCAGCATTTTGTGGATCAATGGTAAAGTCGTGGTAAACAACGACGGCATTCATCCGCCGAAGGCCAAGCAAGGCAAGGTCAAGCTCACCAAGGGCGTGCACAAGCTCGTCCTCGGCTTTTTCAACGGCGGCGGAGGAATGGAATTGAAGGCCGAGATCGAGGGCGGCGGCCTACCAAAGCAGCCGCTCGGCCCGCTCGTTTGGCTGACGGAGAAGGCGGATCTTCCCGTCGCGGTGAATGACAAGAAGGAAGCCGTTTTCACCGTCGATGCCGCTCTCGCAGCCAAGGGCAAAGCGCTGTTCGGCTCCGTCGGGTGCGCGAACTGCCACCAGATGGGCAAGGAAAAAGCTCAGGTCACTGCCACGGCGCTGGACAAAATGAAAGGCGATGGCGGATGCCTCTCAGCCGCGCCGAAGAAAGGCGTGCCGTCGTTCGGTTTCACCGCAAATCAGATCGCGGCCCTGACGGCGGCGCTGTCGAAACCTCTCCCCAACGCCAAAGACGCAAAGCCTGCCGATGTCGTGAAACAGCAGATGACGGCGCTCAATTGTTATGCGTGCCACGAACGTGACAAGATCGGCGGGCCGGAGGAGGATTTGAACAAATTCTTCCTGACTGTCCAACCCGAAATGGGCGACGAAGGCCGGCTTCCGCCGTCGCTCAACGGCGTCGGCGCCAAGCTGAATCACACGTACCTGCGCAAAGTCGTTGAGCAGGGCTCGCAAGATCGCCCGTACATGTACACGCGCATGCCGAAATTTGCGAGCCACGGACACGCCGTCGTCGAAGCGTTCATGGCACTCGATACGCCGGAAAAGGCGCCCGTGGTCAAGCTGCCGGAACCGCTGAACAAGACGAAATTCGCGGCGAGGCACATGGTCGGCCCGACGGCGTTTGGCTGCACGAAATGCCATACGTTCGCCGGACAGAAGGCCGAGGGCATCCAGGGAATTGACCTGGCGATCATGACGCAGCGATTGCAGCACAATTGGTTCTTCAACTACATGCTCGATCCGACCAAGTACCGCCCTGGAACGCGCATGCCGGCCTCGTTCCCGAATGGAACGACGTTGCTAAAGAAAGTTCTGGACGGCAGGGCCGACACGCAGATCGAGGCGATCTGGGTTTACCTGTCCGACGGCAAAGCCGCCACGCCGCCGACGGGAATCGACAGTAAGTCGATCCCGCTCGTGCCGGTTGCCGAAGCGATCATTTATCGCAATTTCATCAAGGATGCTGGACCGCGAGCGATCGCGGTTGGTTTCCCGGAACGCTCGCACTACGCATTTGACGCAAACGACATGCGTCTCGCACTGATTTGGCAAGGCGCGTTCATGAACGCCAATCGCCACTGGACCGGCCGCGGCGTGGGTTTCGAACCGCCAATGGGCGACAACGTCGTTCACATGCCCGCGGGCGTGAGCTTCTACGTGCTCGGCTCCGCCGACGAAGCATGGTCCGCGAAACCGGCGAAGGAGCTTGGCTACCGGTTCCTCGGCTATCGCCTGACGGACGACAACCGGCCGACGTTCAACTACATGTTCAACGGCATCAAGATCGACGACACGCCCAACGCCGTTGACACGAAAGGCGTCTCGTCGATAGTGCGGACGTTCACGCTTTCAACGGAAAACCCGATCGACAAGCTTTACTACCGCGCCGCCGTCGGCAACAAGATCGAGGCCGACGCGAAAGCGGGTTGGTATCGCGTGAACGACATGCGCATCCGCATCGAAGCCGAGGGGCAGCCGATCATTCGCCAATCGGGTTCGAAGATGGAACTGCTGGTGCCGATCCGCTTCAAGGGCAACACCGCGAAACTTGTGCAGGAGTATGTGTGGTAATTTGCCGCTAGAGAAGCGGCGATACGGAGAGGATCGAAGATGCTCACCGCAACCAGACGGAAAACGATTGGGCCGAGCGACCATGGAAGGAAGATGTCGCTCAAGGCCTTTGAATTCGTCGAGACCGAGGAGGGCTTCCACTACGAGCTATCGCGAGGATTCATCACCGTATCGCAAGTCGCCAACCTAATTCATGCATTACTGGTGGCTATGCTCCGAGACGCGTTGAGCGTTCACAAGGCGCTGAATCCCGATCAGGTCTACATCATCCTGGGCGGCATGGAATGCAAACTTCTGATTCCTGAATGGGAGAGTGAACGGCATCCTGATATCGCGGTTTATTTGACGAAGCCTAAAGGGCCGAAGAACGACAAGCTTTGGCGGCGATGGACGCCGGAATTGGTAATTGAAGTCGTTTCCGAACGCTCCAGCGATCGCGACTACGTGGCGAAACGCGAAGAATACTGGACGCTTGGCGCCAAGGAATACTGGATCGTCGATGCCAAGCGCCATCAGGTCGTCGTGCTGCGGCGAGGGAAGTCCGATTGGATAGAGAATTGGCTCGATTCCGAATCCACGCTGGCGACCAAATTGTTGCCCGGGTTCAAATTGCCTTGCAAGGCGATCATGGAAGTAGTCGCCGGTCTTGAACTTGACGAAGAGTGAATGGAGAGATCGCCCTTTGAATCCATGAGTCGAATCGGCTTGGCGCGAGATCTCGTCCGCTGCCCAAGCTTTACGCACTAGAGGAGAGTCCGATGCGTTATTGTTTGTTCTTTGCCTTTGTCCTCGCCGCTTGCCTGATGCCGACGTCGCACATCGACGCCAAGAAGAAAAAGAAAAATGACAAGGACATCGCCAACAAGCCGGCCGAGAGCGAAGAGGTCTACTACAAGCTGCAAACATTCCCCCTGCCGCCCGGCGAGGTGCTCGAAGGCGGCGCGCTCGAAATGTTGCCAGGCGGAAAGGTCGCGTTTGGCACACGCCGTGGCGAAGTCTGGATCGGCGAGAACGTGCTCACCGACGACCCGGCCAACGCCAAGTTCACGCGATTCGCCCACGGCATGCACGAGATCCTCGGCCTGGCCTACAAAGACGGTTGGCTGTACGTCACCCAGCGCTGCGATGTCACCCGCATCAAGGATTCCAAGGGCAATGGCAAGGCCGACATCTTCGAAGTCGTCGCCGACGGCTGGGAGATCAACGGCGACTACCACGAGTACGCCTTCGGCTCACGCTTCGACAAGCAGGGCAACATCTGGATCACCCTGTGCCTGACCGGATCGTTCAACAGCAATAGCAAGTTCCGCGGTTGGGCGGGCAAGGTCACGCCCGAGGGCAAGTTCGTCCCCACCACCAGCGGCGTGCGCTCGCCAGGCGGCATCGGTTTCAATGCCGAAGGCGACGTGTTCTACACCGACAACCAAGGCCCCTGGAACGGCGCCTGCGGCCTAAAGCACATTACCGTCGGCGGCTTTGTCGGTCATCCCGGCGGCTTCCGCTGGTACAGCGAGCCGGAAGCAAAATACCTCGGCGCGCCGCCCGAAGTTCCCAAGAGCGGCAGCCGTATCCACATCGAAGCCAAGCGGATCCCGCAGTTCACGCCGACCGCCGTCATTTTCCCCTATGGCAAAATGGGCCAATCGGCTGCCGGCATCGATTGCGACCTGTCCGGCGGTAAGTTTGGTCCGTTCGAGAAGCAGCTTTTCGTCGGCGATCAGACGCATAGCACCATCATGCGTGTCAGCCTCGAAAAGGTCAATGGCCGCTACCAGGGCGCCTGCTACCCGTTCCGCCAGGGCCTGAGTTCTGGCGCCGTGCCTGTCCGCTTCGCTCCAGATGGCTCCCTCTTTGCCGGCACGACCAATCGCGGTTGGGGCGCTCGCGGCGGCAAACCGTTCTCGCTGGAACGACTCGTTTGGACGGGCAAAGTTCCGTTCGAGATCCAGGAGATGAAAGCCGAGCCCGACGGCTTCACGTTGACCTTCACCAAGCCTGTTGACCCGAAGACGGCCGGCGACACGGCATCCTACAAAGTCGATACGTTCACCTATATCTACCAGGCAGCCTACGGCAGTCCCGAGGTTGACAAGGGAACGTCCACCGTCACCAAGGTCGCCGTCGCGCCAGACAACAAGAGCGTGCGCATCCAGCTCGACAAGCTCGCCGAGGGCCACGTCCACCAGCTCGTCGCCGCCGGCGTACGCAGCGACGAAGGCTCACCGCTTCTGCACAACATCGCCTACTACACACTGAACTACATCCCGGGACAGAAGTAGGCCCAACGCAACTCGTAACGCCCACAATCCGCCGCGCGTGCCGTCATCCCATTCGGCCGCGCGGCGTGTTTTTTCGATCAATAGCGTAGGCATCAGGCTCCGCGTGATGCATTTCATCCTGCGGAGCCTGATGCCTACGGTTGCGACTCGGATGCGCAAGGATAGAATGTCATCTGCCCTTGCAACAATATGCAAATTCCGGGAATGGTTTCATGAATCCGCGCAATGCATTGCTCGTGCTCGCTGGCCTCGCTCTTCATGTCAGCAGCGCGCCATCGCTCTTCGCCCAGACGACGGTAAATTTCAATCGCGACATTCGGCCTATTCTCTCCGACAAGTGCTTTCAATGCCACGGGCCGGACTCCACGCATCGTAAGGCGGGCTTGCGGCTCGATACCGATGCCGGATTGAAGGCGATCGTCCCAGGCAAACCGGGCGAGAGCGAAGTGTTCGCACGCATTTCGACGGGCGAGAGCGACAAACGCATGCCGCCCAAAAAATCGGGAAAAACACTGACCAACGCCGAGATCGAGCTAATACGCCGCTGGATTGAACAGGGCGCGAAGTTCGATCTCCACTGGTCTCTCGCTTCGCCCAAACGGCCCGACCTGCCCGCGATCGAGTCAACCTGGCCGGCGAACGCAATCGACCGCTTCATCCTCGCCAAGCTTCAGCGTGCCAAGGCCGAACCGTCGCCCCAGGCGGATCGCGTGACGCTAATTCGCCGGCTTTATTTCGACCTGATCGGCCTGCCGCCGTCGCCCGCCCAGGTCGATGCCTTCGTGAACGACAAAAGCCCCAACGCGTACGATCGGCTCGTCGATGGCTTGCTGTCGTCGCCGCACTTCGGCGAACGGTTGGCGATGTACTGGCTGGACCTGGTTCGCTACGCGGATACCGTTGGTTATCATGGCGATCAGGAGCACAATATTTCGCCCTACCGCGACTATGTGATCCATGCGTTCAACACGAATATGCCGTTCGATCGTTTTACCGTGGAGCAACTTGCGGGAGACTTGTTGCCGAACCCGACGCCGGACCAATTGATTGCAACGGGCTACAACCGAGTGCTTCAAACGACGCACGAAGGCGGCGCACAGGACAAAGAGTATCTCGCGATCTATTCCGCTGATCGCGTTCGCAACTTCGGCGCCGTCTGGATGGGGGCGACGATCGGCTGCGCCCAGTGCCACAATCATCGCTATGACCCGTACACGCAGAAGGATTTCTATCGGCTCGCGGCTTTCTTTGCCGACATCGACGAGCGCGGCGCATACAAAGGCCCGGACGCGACGCCGACGAAACGCCCGCCGGAAATGATGGTGCTCTCGCCGATCGACCGCGATCGCGCGGATGCGGCGCGTGCACGTATCGCCGAGCTTGAGAAATCCGGAAAGGATTCTGCCGAAGTCGCCAGGCAAAAAAAACTGCTGGCGGAAATCGAAAAACGCCAGCGTCTGACGATGATCACCAGGGCGGTGAAGCCACGCGACATTCGCGTGTTGAATCGCGGCGATTGGATGGACACGAAGGGCGAGATCGTTGCGCCCGGCGTGCCCGGTTTCATGACGCAAGATGGCGCCAAGACACGTGCCACGCGGCTAGATTTGGCCCGCTGGCTAACGTCGCCTCAACACCCGCAGACGGCACGCGTGTTTGTCAATCGTCTGTGGCACCTTTACTTTGGCCACGGTCTGTCACGCACGCTTGAAGACGCCGGCTCACAGGGCGAATGGCCGACGCATCCGGAATTGCTCGATTGGCTCGCCAGCGAATTCACACAGCCTCGCGAGAGTGCCGGGCAGCGCAAGCCGCACGCGTGGGATGTCAAGCATCTCGTCAGGCTCATGGTGACCTCGAACGCCTATCGCCAATCGTCGCTCGAATCCGACGCGCTTCGCAAGGCGGACCCGGAGAATCGGCTCTTTGCTCGTCAGTCGCGCTTCCGCCTGCCTGCGGAGATGATCCGCGACCAGGCCCTTGCCGTCAGCGGGTTGTTCGTCGATCGGCTCGGCGGCGTTAGCGTCAGGCCGTATCAGCCCGATGGCTACTACGCGTTCTTGAATTTCCCCAAGCGAACCTATGTTGCCGACAAATCGCAGGATCAGTATCGCCGCGGCGTCTACACGCACTGGCAGCGCACCTACCTGCACCCGATGCTCAAGGCCTTTGACGCTCCGACCCGTGAGGAATGCACCGCCCAAAGACCGATCAGCAACACCCCGCTGGCGGCACTCGTGCTGCTCAACGATCCGTCGTTTCTCGAAACGTCGCGTGTTTTCGCGCAGCGGTCGCTCTTGGAACCCGGCCTCGATGACGCCAAACGCCTGCGCTGGATCTGGCGGCAAGCGCTTTCGCGCGAACCCGAGGCTCGCGAGATTGCTGCGCTCCGGGCATTGTTGGAGCGATCGCGCACGCAGTACCGCAAGGATCCCGCCGGCGCGGCGAAATTGCTCGCGATCGGCCTGGCGCCGCGTGCTTCCACCTTGGCTGCCGATGAACTTGCCGCGTGGACCATTACCGCGCGCGTCGTGCTCAACCTCGACGAAGCGCTGACGCGCAATTGAGGTATTCGCTATGATCTCAAACCGTGCTGCCCAGCCTTCTCGTACTTCGCCAGCAAGATCCATTCGATGAGCCACATCAGCGTTTCCAGGCAGCGATCGCCGATATCGCGAGCGGGGTCGAACTCTGAAATCGCGAATCCGGCCAGGCGGTGCATTCCTATCGCATTTAATATCCTCGGCACGACCACAGGCGGAAGGCCGAATGGGCATCCCAGGGCCGTCGCCGGAAAAAAGGCTGGATCGAAGAAATCGCAATCGAGATCGACGAACACGCGCTCGGCGGATTCACACAGACTGTTCAGACGGGCGAGCGCCGCGATTTCGTCCAGACTGAATTCGATGGCGGAGATGACGGCGTGGTAGTATTTCGCGACATGGTCGGGCCGCAACAGCAATTCACGATTGCCCACGTTTACGACGCGCGGTATCGGCTTCTGCAGGTGCATCAAAAAATTGCCATGCGACAACTCGGCAGTGCAGTCGGACAGATTGTAGACATCGAGATGGGCGTCGAGTTGAACGATGACCGTTTCGCCGCCTGTGCCAGCGAGTTCGTCGTAAAGCGGCAGCGTGCCGAGATGATTGCCTGAAACCCAGAGCAAGAACTCGCCGGAATCGAGACACTTGCGGAGTTCCTTTCGGGCCGTCATGCGCCAATCGCTGTAGTCTTCCAGCGACGCGAAGGAATGCTCGCCGACGCGCACCTTGTTGGCGTAAGCGCGAGCGCGCGTCGGCACGGTCTCGCGCCGATTGTCGGCAAGCATCTCCTTGAACGCATCGGCGAGCAGTTCCGCGCCGGCCTTCGCGCCGTGATTGCCGAACAGGTCGAACGGAAAAAAAATCGCACGTGTGATCACGCCTTGCACCTGGTTCGCGGAAGCAGTTCCAACCGCTACAGAACGCACTGCCGTGCGCCGCGGTATTATCGATACATTCACAACTTTCGGACTATTGCGAAGATACGCCTGATATTTCCCAAATTGGCGTGAGCAGGTCGGTTTTCCGTTTTCTGTGAACGCCTCTTGATGTGTATCATATACTGCGCTGATGTTTTCGTGAGCAGGAACGGCAGCACCTGCCAAACTGAATAGCAACCGGAGGCACAAGAAACATGACGCCGACAATGCAAGCGATCAAGGACTTTTACGTCGCCAGCACGGCAGTCGTCGCGGGCAATGTCGTGCTCGGACCGGGCGTCAACGTCTGGTTCGGCACGATCGTTCGCGGCGATCTTGCCGACATCACCATCGGCCCGCGCGTCAATCTGCAGGACGGCAGCATCGTGCACACCGATTCCGATTCGGCGATGACGATCGGCGAGGGCGTCGTCGTCGGGCATGGCGCCATTCTGCACGGCACGTCGATCGGGCGCGACACGCTCATCGGTATGGGCGCGACACTGCTCTCCGGCACGGAAATCGGCGAGGAATGCCTCATCGCCGCGGGCACGCTCGTCACGGAAGGCCGACGTATTCCGCCGCGTTCCGTGGTCATGGGCGTGCCGGGCAAGGTGGTGCGTGCGATCACTCCTGATGAACTGGAGCGGACACGCACGATCTGTGCCCATTACATCGAGATGGCCCAGCGCTATGTCCGAGGCGGATATCCTTCGCCCTGGGTGCGATAGCAGGAAAACTTCGATTCATGAGCGTATCGGAAGAAACTCGAGTCCTGGCGCCGGGCAGCGTGGCGGATATCAAAATCCCGACTACGATGGACCGCCGCGCCGATATCGAGTGGAAGCAGGCTCGCATCGCCGAGCTGTTGCAGTCGGCAAAGTGCGACGCGCTGCTCGTGCTGGCGCCCGACAATTTCGCCTGGCTCACCGCCGGCGGGGCGGCGCGCGGCTTCCTCGATCCACAGACTCACCCGGCTCTATTCTTCACGGCAGACGGACGATGGCTGATCAGTTCCAATGCCGATTCGCAACGAATCTTCGACGAAGAAATCGACGGACTTGGCTTCCAACTCAAGGAATGGCCCTGGCACCAGTCGCGTGAGACGCTGCTGGGCGATCTCGTGCAAAGCCGAAACGTCGCTTCGGACGTTCCGTTTGGCCCATGTGCCGACGTCAGTTCGCGCCTCGCTCAACTTCGGCGAACGCTTTCCGATTACGAAGTCGCCTGCTATCGCCAGCTGGGGCAGACGCTGAGCCATGCTTTGGAAGCGACGGGACGCACGCTCAGTGTCGGCGAAACCGAACGCGAAGTGGCGGGACAGTTATCGCATCGCCTGCTTCATCGCGGCGTGCAGCCGCTGCTCATTTCGGTGACTGCTGAAAACCGGGGCCGAATGTATCGCCAGGCGTCGTTCACGAGCACGCCGATTACGAAAAATTGCGTAATGACCGTGGCGGCGCGGAAGTATGGCCTGTGCGCTCGCGCGAGCCGGTCGATCTCGTTCGGACAACCCGACGCGCATTTTCGCCGCGATCACGATGCAGCGTGCAAGATCAGCGCGACCTATGTGGCGTGCAGTTGGCCTGACTCCGTGCCCCGCCAGATTTTGCTCGCCGGGCAGCGTATCTTTCAGCTCACGGGTGTGGAACACGAATTTCACTTGGCGCCGCAGGGCCACCTCACGGGCCACGCGCCGGTCGAGTTGAACATCAGTCTCGAAGACGAACAGGTTCTGCAATCGAAATGGGCGATCACCTGGTGCGTCGCCGTCGGCGCCGCGGTGAGTTGCGATACGTTTCTCATCTCCGAGGAAGGCCCGCGCGCCATCACCGCCGCGGAGAATTGGCCTCTGAAGCGTATCCGTATTCAAGGCGCCGAGTTCGTCCGGCCCGATGTGCTCGTTCGATAGGTCAAACGCTATTTCATGTTTCCTTCCGGCGGGAAATTTCGCCGGAGAATTCGGTCGCCGAACCATCGACCCGTCATTTCGTCGATCACCAGCAGCGGTCCGGTAAAGCGAGGCAGGAGCGCCTGGCGTTTGCGTTTCACGATCATCTGAATCAATTTGTCGACGCATTTCTCGACGGGCCAAATGCGGAATGGCGGCGGCGGCTGAACGTCCCAAGGTTTGCCGTCAGGGCCCAGCACATTATCACGAAGCGGGGTGTCCACGAACGCTGGCGACAACACGCCGACATGCACGCCATGCCGGGCGACTTCCAGCCTGAGTGCGTCGTAAAGACCCTGGACCGCGAATTTGCTGGCGCCATAGACCGCATACGACGGGATGCCTCGCTTGCCCGTCAAACTGCTGACGCCGATTAGCGAACCCTTGGTCTGGATCACGTGCGGCAACGCGAAGTGCGTCGCGTAGAGCGTGCCGAAAAAATTCACGCGGACGACGCGTTCCATGGCTTCCAGCTGGGAACACTCGAAATAGGCCCGCATCGAAAGCCCGGCCGAGGCGATGAGGATATCGAGCTTGCCGAACGCTTGCACCGTACGTTCGACGGTATCGCGGACCTGGTCGGCAACGGAAACGTCCGTCGGCAGCACGAGCGCTTGACCGCCAGCTTTCTCGATCTCGCCGCGGACTGCTTCGAGCGCGTCGCGGTTGCGCGAGGCCAGAGCGACGCGGGCGCCCCACGAGCCCAATCGCAGCGCGGTTTCTCTGCCGATTCCCGAGGATGCACCCGTGATGAGGACGGCTTTGTCGCGAAACTGGTCCATCCAGAGATGATATGAAACAGCGCAAGGCGCTCAAAGCAACCGGCGGCTTTCCTTTTGCAACCCCTCGTACAGAAATCGAATCGCTGGCTCAGCCATCCGGTCAAAGTAGGCCCAGCTGTGGCCGCCCGCGCGGGTCGTCAGGTCGATCGTGTGCGGCACGCCGAGTGCCGTGAGCTTCTCGTGCAAGCGGTCATTCCCGCGATACCACGGTTCGTCGTCCGGGTCGATGCAAAAATACAGATGCGGCGGATACTCGACGGGATGAATGTGCAACACGGCCGTGTCCTGCCGGCATTGCTCCTTGCTGTCGTACATATCGTCGAGCGTCGTGCCCGTGCCATGCAATTCCTGAAAATCAAATGCCGACGCGATCCCGGCGGCGACGGGAAATCGCTTCGGATGCCGAAGCGCAAGCCGCACCGCGCCCTGTCCGCCCATGCTAATGCCAAACACGCCGACCGATCGCGGCGGAAGGTTCCATCGCTCGGCGAAGATCGGCATCACGTTCTTCAAGACATGCTGCTCGGCCGTGAGCGATGAATCAAACTCGGGACAGACGCGATCAACCCACCAGGAACGCTGGACGTGCGGGCATACGCAGACCAACTTGTATGCGTCGAGAAGTTTCGTGAACGCGGGCCGGGCTTGCAGTGTTTCCAGGCCGAGGGGGTGCAGGTAGAGCAAGCCGAAGCGAGGCTGTGGATTGGCGGGCGGTTCGTAGACTTCAATCTTCTTGCCGGCGATTTCGAGATAGGACCAGGAGCCATTCATGTCGTTGAGAGTTGATATAGAAACGAATGATCTCCGCGAACGTGAGGCAAATCCCACACTCGCGGAGATCCTGTATGATTAGAACGCATTGCCGACGGCTTTGTCCATCTTGTAACCTGCGTCGCGGTAGTAGAGCGGCAGGTAACGGTAATAGACTTCGAGCGTGAGCAAATTGAGCGAAGTGATCATCAATCGTCCGCCGGTTCGGCCAAAGGCATCGCCATCGGGCGCCCAGCTGCCCTGATTTGGGCCATTCGTGGCATCCTGTTTCTTGACCAGGAAGTCACGCATTCTTTCGTTCCAGTTCTTCCAGGCTTCGCCGCCGAAGTGGTGCATGACCTGGGTGGCGTAGTAGTAATAATAAACGTCTTGACGATCTGGCGGCGTCTTGGTGATGTAGTTGTTGATCGCCTTGATCATCTCAGGGCGAGACGGTCCCCAGTTCTGCATGTATTGCCGGCAGAGCAAGCCGACCGCCGTCATTCGGGCCGTGCTGCCAGAACCCGCGACGTAACCATAACCTTCCGTAGGACCACGGCAAGCGTCGAGGAAGCTTTTGGCGCGGGTGACAGCCAGCGTCGGGACGTCGAGACCGGACATCTGACCGCTCTTGATCGCCATGATTTGCCAGCCGGAAATCGACATGTCGCCAGGTGATTTAGACGGCCCGTAACGCCAGCCGCCGCCTTCGTGCTGAACATTTACGATTAGGTTGATGGCCATTTGGGCCGAACGGCGCAAAGACGGATCCTGGCTCAACCCGTAGGCTTCGCACATCGCGATGGAGGCAAGGCCATGGGAGTACATGGTGCCGCCGAAGAAACCGGTCTTCTGATTCTGCGAGCGCATCAGGAACTTGAGGGCTTTATCCACGTTCTTGTCGTAAGCGTTGTCCTTTGCGGGCCGGTGGGTCTTGCCCGCAGCGAGCAACGGCAGCAGCCCGAGAGCCGTGCCTGCGACATCGTTCGAGCCTTCGTTGCCCGTAAGCGACCAGCGGCCGTCGGTCATTTGCTGGCGGATGAGCCACTTCAAGCCTTTGGCGACGGCAGCCTCCGAGGCATCGGTCCCGCCACCATTACGGAGGGCGTATTCCTTCGTGGCGCCGCTGCGGCCGAAGAAGCTGCCTTGCAAAGGCACGCCGCGCGGCCCATAGCCGCCTTCAAAGCCGACCGCGTTGCTGTTGCCGGGCGCTCCTGTGATCTGAATTGCGCCGCCTTGGCCTTCGCTGCCGAACCCGCCAGGCGCGGGAAGGCTGACGGGCGGCGCCGTCTTGTCGCCGTCCATGATGCCGACGGCTTGATCGGGGATCACCATGCCGGGCACGCTGACGTCGGCGATTCGATCCACCGCGTAGTTAATGTTCGTGTCCTTCTCCTGCGGGTCCGGTGACGGATCCACGTCGGTGACGTTGAACGTCTCTTTGCGTTCTTCCGGCGGCGGGTCGGCCGTGATCGGCTCTTCCTGCTGCACTTGCTTCGCGACCGCAGGCGGTTCCGTCTGCATCATCACGTAGCCGATAAACGCAGCCACCAAGATCGCATGGAAAACTACGCTGCCAAACAGCGAAGGCATCATCAAGATCATGTATCGGCGGAAGGTGTTCGGCTCTTCCTTCAAAACGATGACAGGCGCCTGGCGCGGTTTGGAATTATTACTGGTGGACATGATTCCTGCCTCTGTTCGGGAAAAACATCGACCCCACGGAACGTTATAGGTAATTCTCTCATGAATTCCTAACGCATACAAGTCAAATCCGAAAAATCTCCGATTTTCTTTCCTCGCCGCATAATCCATCATGCCGGCGGGGCGGGCGAATCTTTCGGCGGATTCGCGGGCGGTTCGGGTGGGTTTTCATCGGTCGGCGCAGCGTCCGGGAAAATCGGCGTCGCCAACGGCGGATTGCTCGCTGCCCCTTCTTGCTCATCGCTCAGGCCGAACGCCTGATTCCGATCCCGCACGTCACGCAGGCGCGATTTCACGGCATCGTCGCCTCGCCGAAACCAGACGTTCATCAATGCCACCACGATGGCAATCAGGATGATGGCTCCCAGCGTCCAGACAATGTACTGGTACGAGTACGACGTTTTCTCGACGTCATCGACCTTTCCATCCTTGATCGGCTCCAGTATCGTCAATGTCCGCCCGACCAAATAAGGGCTGATCACTTCCTTCTGTCTGGGTGTGTCCGGCGGAAATTTCACGAACGCCAAGAAGTACCCCTGAAACCGAACCCTCACGTCGAGCGTCTCCGAAACACGCAACTGCGGAGGAAGGTCCGTGAGCACGATCGTATACGGCGGCAGATTTTTGTGCGGCCCTACCACCCAGCCCGTGTAGATGTGCTGCGGCTCACGCAGATCCCGCGGCTTGTCGTGCTTGCGAATGACCTTCAGCTGGCCCTCGACCGTGATTATTTTCCCGCGATATTTATTCGGCGTTGCCCGCAGATGAGCGTAGGTCACGTGATTGAATTCGAGCGCACTCTTCTCGAACATCTCCATCGATGACTCGTACGACCGCTCCAGTGCCTGGTAGTAGGCCAAAAGCATCGCCTTGTCGGCATCGGTGAGCGGTTGCGGATTGTTGGGATCACGCACCGGCAGCTTGCGGCCATCCTGGATCAATTGCAAATACCGCCCATAAATCGGCAGCATCTGGTCGAACTCGAAATTCCAGCCCAACAGTACCGGCTGGTGATCGCTCGCCAACATGCGGACGCCCAGAGCCCCCAGCGGATTGCCCGCGCCGATCAAATGGACCGTGGCCCGCATCGAGTAACCGGCGTCAGAGGCCCAATAGGGAATAGCCGGTATCGGCTTTTCGATGATCGGTTCTTTCGACTCGAAAGGGACGTTCTTTGTGGGAGATTTCTTTTCAACAGCATCTTGAGCAAAAGCAGAGTTCGCCACAACCACGAGAAGCCCGGTAAAAACAGCCGACATCACCCCAACCGACCAGCCGTTCTTTCGCCGTTGCATAGCTATCATCCCATCGTTGGACGCAGATCGGCTCGATTGGTTCCATGAATCCTGGCGATATTGTTTTTCTTTGGCGAGCCTTCGTTCTTCCAGCCGCTTACGCTCCTCTTGGCTCGCCAAGATCATTTCTCCAGCTTGATTTTCGAATTCAAAACCGGCGGGGGCACGAAGTGAATATTCTTGAAGTTTGCTTTCTTCGCCACGTCGTAAACCTGCATCACATACTGCTGACGCAAATCCGCGTCGGCGGCGATCTTCAAGTTCGTCTTGTCGGCGTTTCCTTCTTTGGCGATTTCCTTGAGGCGTGCGGAAATTCGGCCCAGCGCCGTCTTGAAATCGACGTCGCCGTCGGAAATCGTCGTTTCCTGTGTCTGGATGCCGGTCTTGATGAAAACCTGGCTCGGCGTCCCTTCCAGCTGGTCAGCAACCTGACCGCGCACATTCGCTTTGACGCGGATTTGCAATGCTTCCTGAAGTTCGGGGAGCAGATTCTCCTCGGGAATCGACAGCGGCGGTTCGATCATCGGCGTCGGGTTCGGGTTGACCTGATCGGATTTCTTGGCGAAATTTTCCGGCGGCGCGAGGCTGCCAGGAATATGCCCCTCGAGCGCGGAGGGATGGTAGGTCATGATGAAAAACGCCAGAATCTGAAAAGCCATGTCGAGCATCGGCGTGACGATCATGCCGAGCTGCACGCCCAACGATCCGCCCGTCGCTGCTTTTTTTCTGCTGGCCATGGTAGACCTCCAAATTTCCCGGCGAGCCAGGAGCGTAAGCGACTGGAGAAATTCACGATAACTGGTAATTCCTCCGGTCGCTTACGCTCCCGGCTCGCCCAAGAAGACAATCATGCTGGCTTCATGACGCGCAACTGCCAATGTTTGAATCCAGCCCGCTGGCAGGAACTCAGGCAGCTCCAGACATCGCCATACTTGCAGTTCTTGTCCGCGCGAAGGATGATGACGATCTTGACCTCGCCCGTCTTGCCTCGCTCCTTGGCGGCGGCCTCGTACGATTCCTTCTCGCGCATCAAATGGACTTTGAGTTTCTCTGGCGTGTCGAGCGTGTAGGTGCCAAGCGCGCCGACAAGCCGGCCTGCATTGTCAAGATTCAGAAATATCCAATCCTCGGCCGAGGAATCGAGCGGCACCGATTCGCTGGCGAGTGGAAGCGAGATCGAATTATCGAACTGATCCACGCGCACGAAATTGACGGTGATCATGAAGAACATGATCAGTTGAAGCACCAAATCCAAGAGCGGCGTGAGATTGACATCGATGCCTTCTGAATCAACGGAAGCTGACATGATTTCACCCTCTCGATTCCTGAATTAGCCCTTCGCTTGCACACCCGTGGAAGCACGCTCACTCGACGCCGACGCCGGTCCGCCGGTGGTCTTCTTCGAGTTGTGGTACATCTGCGTCAACAGATCGTCGGCAAGGTTTAGCGTGTTGACCGACAGACTGCTCAGGCGGTTCTTAAAGAACGTAAAGAAGAAAATCGCGGGTACGGCGATGGCGACACCGACGAGCGTCACGACGAGGGCGTGAGAAATTTCGCCCGCGAGTTCAGACGCCTCGGGCGCCTTGGTCGATTCGCCGAGTTTGCGGAACGCACCGATCATACCCGACACCGTGCCGACGAGACCGAGCAAAGGTCCAAGCGTGCCGATAACGCCGAGGTAGCTGATCCACGAATCCTTGCCCGTCTTGACCGATTCGGACATTGCATGCATCGATTCGCGGGCATCCTCGATGCCGTATTGCAGACGACCCATGCCAGCGGTGAGCACGCGGGCGATGTAGGACGTTTCGTTTCGGCAAAGATCATACGCCTGTTTGAACTGGCGCTTGTTCACCATGTCGGTGAATTCCTCGACGAACGCCGGCGGCACCGATTCGCCCAGACGCAGGTCGAGCAGCAGGATGATAATCAGCGCGACCATGCCAACCGAGATCGCGGCGAACATCATGCCGAACACCCAGCCGATCGACGAAAAGAAGTGAGCGACCGGGTTCACTTTGCCCTTGACCTGAGCTTCGCCGCCTTCTTCGGCCTTGGGCGCTTCTTCTTTATTTTCCTCTTGAGCGATGGCTCGTGAGGGCGAAGTTCCGAGCGTGACGAAGCCGACGAAGCAAAAAATGCAGGCGCCGATCATCGTGGAGAAGAGAAATTGTTGGAAGGAGGCCGTCGATTTTGATTGCATGAGGTTGATTCCTAACCAAGAGATCGTCTTTCATCTTTTTATCATAGATAGCGACTCATTCGCAAGCTTCCGTTTCGATTTTTTCCTATTTTGTCGGTCTCGACAGTTTATCAGTTCCGCGAAATATCGTCTTTATTTATGTCAAACGTGTCTTATTTATACTTGAAAAATAGCTTCCGTGTCTGCCGCTTGCGGGATAGCGCTCAGCATGGTGCCCTGTTGAGCGCTAAGCCGCAAGCGGCAGAAGCAAAACGGGAAGCTATTTTTTCGAGCGTCGCCAAGCAATGGGATCCATCAGACTTCGAACAACTCCGCGAGGCCGGCGTCGGCGAGTTCTTTGCCGTTCACGTATCGGCCTTGCGCCGTCCAATCGCGAATTTGGCTTTCAGCGGCGCCAAATAATCTTGCCTGGAGTTCGTCGATATCGGATTCCATGCCCTTGAAATGGCTCGCCCAGAGGCCGGCCTCGGCGGCGCCGACGCGCTTCTCGCTCTGCCAGCGCATGCGGTGAAAGAGCAGGGTGCTGTAGCGCGTCACCATTCGTTTCTGGCAAGCCGCGAAGATCAGCAGCGCCGCCGACGAGCATTCCCCGAGCACGATGCCGGTGCATTGCAGCTGGCGCTGACGCATAAGTGTGGTGACGGCGAGGGCGCCGTAAACGCTGCCGCCGAGGCTGTCGAAATAGAGCACGCACTCGCCGCGGGGTTTCGCTTCGAGCATTTCCTTGAGGACATCGGTTTCCCAGTCATCGACGTCGCCCACGAGCGCGAGTTCCAGCGGTTTACGTCGTTTTTTTTCGGTGGTCATTGGCACTCTGTTAAGGATAGTTTGAAAAACAACTTCCGTGTCTGCCGCTTGCGGCTTAGCGCTCAGCATGGTGCCGAGTTGAGCGCTAAGCCGCAAGCGGCAGACGTAGATCGGGGATAGATTTTTCGCAACTTATCTAAACATTGCGTGGGCGGTCCCTTATCGCGCCGCCAGGAAGGTTGCGATCTCGCCGGACGTGCCGGGTTGGGATCGCAGCACCATGAGCTTGTGTGCCGGGCGCGTGAACATGACGCTCCGATACGCCGCCGCGAGCGCCTTGTCGCCGACGCGCCGGTTCAGGCCATCCACAAGCGCTTCGAGCCTCAGGTAGCGTTTGCCATTGGCCGCGGCGACGGTATCGATATCGCCCAGCTTGAGAACGCCAGGGATCGACGCCTCGTGTGGAAAATAGCAGAACGGGCTATCGAGCATCGAGCGAAAACTGACGAGACCGCCGCGGACGTAGACGCCCTTGACATTGTCACCGCCGAACGCGCCTCCCAGCAGCGCGAGCAGCCCGGAAATCGGTTCGGACTGGCGCGGCATTTTCGCGGCATCGAGCGGGACGGCGAAGTTGATGCCCGAATCGTTCGGCTCCGCGAACGAATCCGCCCACAGCGAAATCGTCTTGAAGCCCCGGCCGGGCAATGCATTCATCACCGCCGCCAGCTCTTGTAACTGCACACCGGGAACCGTCAAGCCGTGCCGTTGCAACACGGCGGAATACGTCGTGGCGCCGCTGGTGCGGTCTCGGCCGTCCTTGGCGGTCTCGCCCATGCCTCGCAGGTCAGGCAGGCAAACCGCGACCTTGTATTTCATCAATAACTCGGCAATCGTCTCGGCGCGATGCTTGAGGAACCCCGCCTTCCCGTCCTGCGCGAGGCCGATCACGACGTGTGGCACGGCGATCTTTCCCTGCGGCCGCAATAGCACGGCGGGCACTCGCAGCGTCGGTTCGCCGGGATGCGTGACGATGATACGTTCCACGCTGAAATTCAGCTTTTTCCAGGCAGGATCGCTCTCTTTGACAGTTTCAATTTGGCAAATCGCTTTCGCGGGATTGCGGATCAGGTCGGCGCCGCTGCTCTTTGGCGCGATGCCAAGAAGGTCTAGCCAGCGTTCGCGCAGGTCGATCTTCTCGGTTTTGAATTTCTGGTTGCGCAGGATTTCGTGGACGTACAACGGCTTGAGTGTCTTCTTTGCGTCGTCGGTCCAGCAACGCAGCTCGGCCGAGTCGAAGCGTGACTTCGTTTCCTCGGGGATCGGCAGCCCGAACCATTTCGTCAGCGTCGGGTAAATCGGTTTGCGATGCTCGAAGCCGATGTTATTGCAATGCGTCGATTCGGGCGGCTTGCCCTTGACCGAACCGCGGCCCTTGGACGAGGCGAGTTTGTCTTTCACGCCGTAGAAGTCGCTCCAGATCTTGTTGTAGCGTGCCCAAACCGGATCACGTTTTTCATCCCAGGCGAATTCGTGGCTGTAGACAAGGCCGCGCGGTGCAATACTGCCGACGATGAGCCAGGGCAGAAAGCCATCGCGAGCGCCAAGGCGGAGCGTGCGTGTCGATTCCCACGAACCGCCGCCCATGTAGTTGAACGATAGTTCCGGGTCATCTTTGAACACAGAGGTCTCCGGTTGCGGTCCGCCGAAGTTGAACGGCGCGGCAGCCTGAATGCGTGGATCGATAGCCGCGAGGACCGCGCACGGATCGCCGCCGCCCGCCACCGAGCCAAACGCCATGATCTTCGATTTGTCGATATTCGGACGCTGTTCGAGCAGATCGACAGCTCGCATCAGGTCCCAGATCATCCAGCCCATCAAGCTGTCGCCGACGAGTTGTAGCTGCAAATTGACGTTGTAGCGGAAATAGTAATCCTGCCGGCCGACCTTGAACGCTTCGGGATAGGATTTGGCGTCGGTGAAGGGATGCTGCCGGCGTTCGCCATGGCCGAGCATGTCTGGCACGAGCACGGTGCAGCCTTGTTTGGCCCACAGAATACCCATGTCTTGCAGCTCTTGCTGGGTCTTCGGATTGTGATGGCTATGGATGATGAGAAATCCGGGCATCGGTTTCGACACGTCCTTCGGCGCGTACAGATTCGCGGTCACGTAGAAATTGGGCCGCGTCTCGAAGAGGATGCACTCGACCGTAAAACCATCGCCCTGGAGTTTCTTTGTGGTGATGGCGTTGACCTTGGGAACCGGACCGAAAGCGCCGAGCGATAGCTTGAGCTTGGCAATGCGTTCGTCGCGGAATTTTTCCCAGTCGGCCTTGGTCTTGATGCCGCGCCAGGCTTCGACGTCGCGCTTGTTGACGTCATTGCGAAGCCGGGTCACGAAATCCCAGCGCAGCTTGGCGTCGGCGGAGTCGGGAGAAAAGACGCGCGCGTCAAGTTTTTGGAGCGACGCCGCTGTCTTTTCCTGTGCGTGTGAATGGCCGATAACGAAGGCCGCCAGACCAAGGATGATGATCTTTCGCATGATTTGCCCCCCCGGAAAAAATGAGGCCGCGATGCAGCCAGCGGAGGTATGATATGGGGCGCGTTCGGGATAGCAAATTGCCTGGCTCGCCGATCGGCTACTTCCGTTTGATTGCGACATCCGCCCATGTTGCCGCGCTTTGGACGCCAGGGAGATCCTTCGCATCGCCGAGAATCGTTGTCGGCAGTCGTGCGTCTTTTGCGATGCGAGCCGTCGCCGGTGACTTGACGATGGCCAGCTTCGGTCCGGTGAATTTCTTTTCGAGCGAGGCAAAGATTTCTCTTCGGCTCTCTTCCGACGCTGGCGTTTCGAGCGGATGCCGCGGCCCAAGCACGGGGCCTCGCGGCAATCGCGGCTGCCGCCGCAACCACTGCCGGGCCAGGACGAACTCTGCCGGTGCGGTTTGCTCCGTGCAGACGTAGATGACGCGCCAACCATCAGTGGATGCTTTCATCAGCGCCGTCCCGGCCTCGGCGTTCAGTTCATCCGCGATCAAAGCCTCGTCCGCCGCGACGATGACGATCGGCGTCGCCGCCGGCCAAACGAAGAGCAGACCACGATCGTTCACGCTGGCGTGTTGTCTTTCGAAATTGACATAGCTGGCCAGGAACTCGCCGATCGTTTCCTTGCCAATCGACCAATCGATCTCGGCCTGGCCGGCGTCATCGCTTTGCAAGGTTTCCAGACGCCTGTTCGCGTCCGGTTGATTCACGCGCCGCGGTTCCTGGATGACGACACTCTTTCGCCGTAGCGCCGTCAGCGGCGTCTCCGGCTCGTTGGAAAAAAGCTGCACCCGCGCGGCCGGGCTTTCGCCCTCGACCGCCACGACATCGAACGCCAGCACTTGCAACGGCGGCAGACGCGGACCGTTGTAGAGGAAATATGCCAGGCCTACCAGAAACACCACGCTGACGGCGAGCGTGACAAGCACGATCTTCGCGGGTTTCGGCCTTCGCCGGACGAGCGTTTCCTTGAGCTGTTTCGTCAACTCGTCCGAAGGCGGCTTCGTGGGTTTGGCATCCGACATGAGACACCGTTCGTGCGAAATGATTTTCCCAATGTTGACGCCGCCCTCAAAAGTCGGGGTCTACCGTAGCCATCACGCTCCGCGTGATGGATTTGCATTGATCACCCAAGAATGACAGCGATTCTTGAAAAACTCAAAACACATCACGCAGAGCGTGATGTCTACGGTGGTCGCCGACGACTTTTGAGGGCAGCGTCAATGTTGGGCGGGGAAGAAAAAAAAACGCGCGGCTGTCGAAACAGCCGCGCGTCGTCGAGTGAATCTCATCGCCGATTTTTAGTCGCGGCTCTGCGTCAGCATCAGGATGCGCAGAATCTGGAAGAACAGATACGCGATCGAGGAAAACAATTCCAACGACGCAGCGACATGCTGGTCAGTGCGGAAATGCAGCATGACATTCGAGGTGTCATACAGGATGAACCCCGCCGCGAGCATGACGCCGAAGATCGCGATTCCCAGGCTGAAGTGCCAGCCAACCGGGAACCCGCTCAACATCATGATGACCGCGCAGATGACGACGCCCAGCATCAGGAACGACGCAATCGTCAAGAGGCTGGCCATGAACGAGAAATCTTTTCGCGTGATGAACACAGTCGCCGTCAACCCCGCGAATAGGCTGAGGGTCAACACCGCAGCCTGCACGAGAAGCGAGGGATTGAAGAAGTGCGTCGCGATGTATAGGATCGGCACGAAAATAATCGCCTCGGCGACGACGAACAAACTCAAGCCGGCATACTGCATCGCAGGCGAGCCGCCGTTGTTAGCCCAGTAGCGTGCGAGGAAACCGACGCCAATGAACGCCAGCAACACCACGAGTTGCGGAATCGGGCTCATCACGTAGGTGAGCAACGCCTGGTGCAGTGCTGGGAATGCGGGAACCAGGAATTTGAACAGCGCTACCTCGAGCATCGTGAACGCAAGAATCGCGCCGGCGAGGTGCATGTAAGTTCGCCGAATGAACACTGCGCGCTCGCTCCGACCAGATTCAATCGCCAGGGGCGCCATTTCGAAACGCATGGCCAATCTCCTTCTATGAACAATGAGCGGGATGTGATCTGCTTACAACTCAATCCATTTTACCCCGCCAGGTCTCTGGGAGCAAGTAGGAAACGAATTCCTTTAGTCGATTCTGTATTTTCATCCCTTGCGTTTCCCCGCAATCTGCGTGGCAGGATTTGAGCCGCGCGGAGTACATACTACACGCGGTGGAGATTGTCGCATTTGCCGACGGACCGAAACATTTCCGAGCCGCGACCGTGAGGGAGCGGCCAGCCGGATAACTTTCCGGAACAGATTTTGTTGGCCGCTCCCTCACGGTCGCGGCTCGGAAAAGCGTCAATGTCACCCGTCGAAGGTATAGATGAAAACGATAAAAATTCTTCGCCGATTCGGGTTGCCAGGCACATTTCTTTTTTGTAATATTTCATACAGAGATTCTCGGGCCGAGTTTTTTGCTTTCAGGGCTGGCAGCGTCCTTGGAGCTTTCTCGGCCCGAGTTCTTTTTTTTCGTCACCTTCTGAATGGCATCCCGCACTATTGCCAGCTTGTCCGGCCACGCGAATTCCTTCTCAAGGCGAAGTCGTCCGTCGGCGCCCATCTGAATTCGCCGATCCTCGCATTCGCGCAGCTGAGACAGCGCGTCTGCCAGCGATTTGATGTCGCCGCACGGCACGAGCAAGCCGTCGCGCTCGTGGCGTATGACATCCGCAATGCCGCCCGCGCGATATCCGAGGTTCGGCACGCCGTTCGCCCATGCTTCAAGCAACACCAGGCCGAAGGAATCGCACCGGCTGGGCAGAGCGAACACGTCGATCGAGGCGAAAAAATCACGCTTTTCCGAATCGGTCAAAGGACCGGTCACACGAACGAATCGCCGAGCCGCGTTGGGCTGACGCCTTTCGAGGTCATGCCAAACTCGTGCGAAGTTCGGCATCATCGGTCCCGCAAGCAGCAAATAAGCGGCCTGGCCGCGCGACCATAAAATCTCCGCCGCCGCGAAGAGGTCCACGCCGCCTTTCTCCCAGCTGAGGTTCGCGAGATGCCCGATCGCGAGCGCATCGTCTGGAAGATTCCAGCGTTTTCTACCGTGCTTACGCTCGCCGCCCGTGCATTCGTCCGCGTCCACTCCCATGCCTTGCAAGTGCAACCGCGACTCGGGGACGCCCAGAGCCAGGGCGGCATGGTATTCGCTCTCCGTCTGCACGAAGACGCCGTCGGCTTCACGCAACAACCATCGCAGCGCGGGCGTCGTGTAGGCACGCCGAATCGGGTCCGCGGGATCCGCTGGGTCACCGAGATGCAGGAACGGCGTGAGAAAGAGCGGAATATTCTGCGATCGCGCCAGGCGGCGCGCACACGCGATGGGGAAGGCATACGGAAAAGCCGAGGCGTGTACGGCATCGAAGCGCGTCGGAAACGCGCCGGCGTCTTGCCACATCGCCAGCGAGATCGGATTGCACGGAAGCGTCAAACATTGGAGAAGCCGATGTGGAATCAACGACAACGGCTTGAGCAGCCAGCGCCGACCGCGCATCCGCCAGAGTGGATAGCGCCGAACGCGAACGCCAGCCTCATCCGCCACCCCGGCGGCGGCGCGCGGAGCCGTCGGTGACCACAACGCCTCCATTCCGACGGCATCGCTCGTGAAGACGGTGACCTCGTCGCCTTGCTGCGCGTGATATCGGCTCAGTCGTGAGAAGTAAGCCTCGGCTCCGCCCAGCGCGGGCGGGTATCGCTGAATAAAGTGCGCGATCCGCATTGGATTCCTTTCGACAGAGCGGCCAAGCGCGGTGCTATCGCTATCATCGTCACAATCGACAACCTACACGGTTTCCATAAAATTTACCAGAGAACCCTGTCTGGACAACACGCCGGTTACTTGGTGCAATTGCACGTTGTTTGCAGATTTACCCGCACTCTTGGAGTTACATGCGCGCGGTGCTCGTGCCTCTGGAAGGCGGTTCTCCCGTGGAGATCGCCAAAGATATGACGCTGGTGGGTCGTCAAGAAGATACGGACATTCGTATCGACCACAAGAGCGTCTCGAAGCTCCATTGCGTTCTTGTCAAAACCGATGGCCTGGTCTTGCTGCGCGATCTCGGCAGCACCAATGGTACGCGCGTGAACGGGACGCGCGTCCGCCGGGCCGCGCTGCTGCCCAATGACAAGGTCAGCATCGCCAATTTTCACTTCCGCATCCTGTTCGGTGTTGCTCTCGCAGCAATGCAGGCTGGCGAGCAGACGCAGCAGATCGAACCGCAGGATCTAAAAAAGATCGTGGACGCCGCTGCCAACAAGGCCGACCCCGCGGCCGACAGCGAGGTCGATGTCGCGCTGATGGAGATCCAGCGAAACTCATTGCCCGATGTCTATCCCGCAGAGAAGAAGTAGGCAAAAAGAAAAAAAGACAATCCACGGATAACACCGACGACACGGATAAATACAGACGGAAATATGCAGTGCGAGAGAAATGCCACGGATTGGATTGGTGAATTATTTCGGCCATATCAAATACTCTCCCACTCTTTCCCGCATTTATCCGTGTCAACGGTGTTATCCGTGGTTTGTCTTTTTTGTGGTTGCGGCTCTGGCACGCGTTTAATTAATTTTCGATTGAGCCGAGTCCTCGGCGAGGGATTCTCCGAGCGCTAAACGGCATGCGAGTTCGCCGTTCGCATATTGCTCGCGCAGAACCTTCTTGTCGAACTTGCCGACGCTTGTTTTCGGAACCTCCGGAATGATCGTCCACCTCTCCGGCAGCCACCAGCGGACGACGCGCTCAGCCAGGAAGGCACGCAGTTCGTTGAAGTCGCCCTTGCTGCCCTGCTTCAGAACCACGCAAGCGAGCGGACGTTCATCCCAGCGTGCGTCGGGCACGGCGACGACGGCGGCTTCGATGACGTCGGGATGTGCCATCAGGTGATTCTCGAGTTCGACCGACGAGATCCATTCGCCGCCGCTCTTGATGACGTCCTTGGAGCGATCGGTTATCTGAATGAAGCCGAGCGGATCGACGGTCCCGACGTCGCCGGTTCGCAGCCAACCGTCGTGGAATTTGTCGGCAGCGGGGTCTTTGTGATAGGCCGCGGTGACCCACGGGCCGCGCACTTCGATTTCACCGACCGATTCGCCATCCCAGGGGACGATCGTGTCGCCGTCGGCGAGGCGCAGTTCGATTCCCTGCAGCACCCGGCCTGTTTTGGAGCGCCAGGCAATGTCTTCTTCCGGAGGGCTGCCGGCGGGAGGATGCGAAAGGGCCGCCAGTGGTCCGGTTTCAGTCATGCCCCAGATTTGCACGAGACGCACGCCGTGGCGATGCTGCAACTTTTCGATGAGACTGCGAGGCACGGCCGATCCACCGCTGATCGCGAGCCGAAACGATGAAAGATCGACGGGATGCGTCTCCGCATGACGCACGAGATCGTTCCAGACGGCTGGCACGGCGCCGGCGAACGTAGGCCTTTCCATGGCAATCAACCGAGATAACGGTTCCGCCTGCAGGAATCGGTTGGGAAAAATCAAATCCGCTCCGACAAACCACCCGGCATGCGGAATACCCCAGGCGTTGGCGTGGAACATCGACGGCGACACCAGGGCACGATCGTGTTCCGTCAACCCAAAACACGACGGCAAGGCGATCGCCTGCGAATGCAGCCAGATCGAACGATGGCTGTACACGACGCCTTTCGGGTGGCCTGTCGTCCCGCTGGTGTAGCACATCGCCGCCGCCGTCGATTCGTCGATTTCTTCGAACGCTTGTTTGGGATCTTCGCCTGCCAGTGCGTCCTCGTACTTCGTCGAAGCGATCGGAAACACGGCGGAAGTCTCGCCTACAATGAGAAGTTGGCGAACGGTCTCCAACTGCGGCAGAATCGGCTCCAGAATCGAGAGCAGCGAAGCATCGACGATCAGAACCGAATCTTCCGCATGATTGATGACGTAAGCGATTTGCTCTGGAAATAGCCGTATGTTGAGCGTATGCAACACCGCGCCGATACAAGGAACGGCAAAATAGGCTTCGAGGTGCTCCTGGCAGTTCCAGCAGAACGTACCAACGCGATCGCCCGGCTTTACTCCCAGGCGAAGCAGCGCCGCCGCGAGCTGCCGAACACGTCGAGCAACCTGAGCGAACGTCGCGTGTTTCGTAGTTTGGCCGTCGAATGTGATTATTTCACTATTGGCAAATAATCGCTCGCCGTGCTCGAAGATGGCGCGAACCGTGAGCGAAGATGGCTGCATCGTACTGAGCATCGCGAACTCCTGATGCGGAATCATTACGCGGGAGTTATCCTATACCGAAAATACCGGTTCTGCGGCCTTGGTCGAATCGCTCGTGGTGCGTCGTGCGATTTTTCGACGAAACGAATTTGCATTTCAATCGTTAATGCTGGTAAGATAGTCTTTGAATAGGGGTCGCGCAGATTGGGTGAATCGGACAAGCGTCTCGGAGTGAATGCAATGCGGAGCCGATCGTCGAAACAGACTCGTCCAGCCGTGACGCTCGTTGAGGTCATGGCCGTCATCGCGAGCATCAGCACGATGTCCACGCTGACGTTCGTCGCGTTCACGTCCGCGAAGCGATTTGCCGACGGCATTGAGCAACAGGCGAATTCGGCTCGAGCACACGTCGCACGCGGAAATGGGACGAAAGGCGCCGTCGCCACTCCTGTCTCGCAGGCCAAGCCGCGGCCCACACGCGTGCCGGGTTCTTATTTCGTGAATTTCACGCCAGCCGTGAAAGACCCCTACGGCGAGGCACAGCGCCTGGCGTCTCTCGTCGGCGGAAGCGTGAGCAAGGTTTACACGCTCGGCATTTACGGTTTCGCGCTCAAAGTCGGCAACGGCTCGCTGAACAACCTCGCGATGGATCCTGCCGTCAAGCAAATCGAGCAAATGCAATATGTCTATCCCTCGGCCGTGCCCACGAATATTCAGCGCGTGTTCTGCAACGGCATGGCGCCGGGTCAGGATTCAGGCGCGACCACAACGATCTACGGAGCGCCGTCAACCGTCTATGGCTTTTACCGCAACAACGGCGTGCAGGCATTGATCACAGGCCGCATTACGATTAACGCCTCGACGGGCGCTACGATTCCCGTTGCCATCATGGATACTGGCATCGACAAGACGCACCCCGATCTATTCGTCGTATACGAACAGGATTTCGTCAACGGCGGCGCAGGCAACAATCCAGGCGACGCCGAAGGGCATGGTACGCATGTTGCAGGGGTCGTTGGAGCGATCGATCAGACAGCTGGTGCCGGAGTCGTAGGAGTCTACCCGGGCGCTCCGCTTTACAACTTGAAAGTGATGGGCAAAAATAATAGCGATCTCTTCGGCGGCACGGCTCAGGATGTATACGACGCGCTAACGTTTGTGATCGCCAACTCGGGCAACATCCGGGTCTGTTTGATGGCATTCGAGACGGCTGCCAAGGATGCGAATATGAACGCACTTGTAGACCTCGCGGGCAATTCGGGTGTGCTCATGGTGGCGGCCGCGGGCAATGCCGGGGTTGCGTTCAATACGGTATCACCCGCATCGGCAGGCCAAGCGATAGTCGTCGGCGCGATGGTGGACATCGATGGATCGTGCGAAAGCGGTAAAGCCGCGCCTGACGAAACTCTTGCGGGCTATAACAACACCGGAAACTTCGATTTCGTCGCACCAGGCGGCGAGGGAGCCACGGCGGCGTCCATCATCAGATCGACGACTGCAAATCCGCTCAATCGTTACAGCACCCTGCTCGAGAACGTAAACGGGGCCACCGCGATTAACGCCGTCGGCACGTCCTTCGCAGCCGCCCATGTCGCTGGGCTCCTGGCGATGGTGCTCGATCCGCAAACGAGCGTCGGATATGTCGTCGGAAACGCGAATCCCACCTTTCGCTACCAGATGTACAACAAAGCGACTGCGGTGACGGCATTGCGCAACCTGACGCACAACAACACGCGATTCCAGATGGTAAATCCGCTGACCAACTCCGCGTGGAGTGTTTCGGGGGGAATGCCCAAGGTCATCTCACCCTATACCAAGGTGCTGAACAACGACAACGTCGGCGGATTCCCTGTTCCGAATATTTTTAGAAATGACAATACCGTCGATCCGACGTCGACACTGACGAAATTTCCGGGGTAAAATCCCTAATTGGACAGAGACACTTTTCAAAATGGCCTAGTGGCGAAGCGCGCGAAACGGCCGATGTCGAGTTCTTTCGGGGGGAGCACCGAAGGTGCGCAAGACAATAGCCCAGGCGTCGCTGATGGCTTCGTCGAGGTTCACTCCTTTCGTTCGCGTACGTGATTGTTCAGATACGATATTTCACTTACTCCCTACGCTCGACGACGCCGCCGGCTGCTGGCCAGGATACAGCATCGCCTTGTCGAACTTCACGCCGCGGCCCCCGACCTGGTACAACGCCAACGCCAGCTTGCGCATCACCCCGATCAGCGCCGCCTTGCCTTCGCCTCGCCGCGCCGCCTTCTGACGCACATACCAACTGCGCACCGGCTCGTCCTTCACCCAGCGTAACGCTGCCAAGTACAACCATCGCCGCACCTGCGACGAACCCCGTTTGCTGATCTTCAACCTGCCTTGCCACTTGCCGCTCGAACGCTCCGCCAGATTCAACCCCATCGCCTTGCGATACGCCTCGCCGCAATGATAACCTTTCGGATCGCCCAGCTCAACCCACAACACACACGCCGTCGCCGTCCCCACCACTTGCGCCATCGCGCCGATCGACGCATGATTACGCGTCAACTCACGCAAGCGCCGTCGTGCCGTTCGCGTTTCCGCTTTGCAGTCCCGAATCACCTTGGCGTAACGACGCAGCCGTTCTTCGTCCCAGCGGCCCATCGTCACCCCCGCCGTCTGCCGGGCGCTGTCCACCAACTGCTGCGCCTTCTCGGCCGACAAATACCCGCGGCCAAAACGACGCACGTGCGTCAGGGCATCGGGCGCCGCCGCCAACTCGCGCGGCCCACCGTACTCCGTCAGACACCGAAGCAGCGTCGCCGAACCGATCGGCAAAACGCGCGTCGCCTCAGGCCAATGCCGACTCAAGAGCGCCTCGACGCGGCCGCAAAACAGCATCATTTGCCGACGCTGCCCGTCCATCCATTCGACTTGGTACGCCAGCTCCTGCTCGGTCTCGGTCGGCGTCGTCATCGGCCAGGCCCAACTGCGTTCCTGCGCCGCCAACTCGGCGATGACCGCCGCGTCTTTGCCGTCGTGTTGCGAGGGAACGCCATCGAATACTTCCGCGAAGTCCGACGCCTGCTTCGGACTGACGCGCTGCACCTCAAGGCCCGCCGTCTGCAACGCTTGCCTGAGCGCATCGCCATAGGTCCCGGTCGGCTCCATGGCGACGATCAAGCGTCGTCCGCGTGCAACTTCGGCAAGCTTGCCGGCGAGTAAGCCGCACTCCGACGGATTGTCAGCGTGCCAGGGCCGATCGAAATCATGCATGCCCCACCGCACAACGCAGAGGACCGACTCCTTGCCGACATCCAACCCAACATGGACCAGGGCCTCGTCGCGTCCTTTCATCCAACTCGCCACATCAACACCCTTGACATTCACCGCCCGATATGCTTTGCTCTTCATGGGGATGACCTCCTGTACGTGGACCGGTATTCGTTACCGAACACCACTATTCCACTTTCGAGGCATCCCCTTTGTCAATCCACTTATAGCCAACTGGGCTATTGTCTTTGCGCACCTTCGGTGCTCCAGGAAGGATTCATTATTCTGCCAAGCACCTTTTCTTTCGCAGGTAAAAAAATTGGGCTGTCCGACGAAAAAATCAACTCACGGCACCGATCGAGGCATCTCCATCAGAACCCAATTTCCATGCCAACGAACAATCCGTATACCGAGAGATCGCGAATCGTGACGCTGGTTACGGGTGCCGGGCCGTTGTAATTGAGTCCGGTCTGGTAGGATCCCGACGTCGGAATTTGCCGTGCATCGAGCAGATGGTTGACGAAATCGCCAGGCCGGGCCACGAAGTTCCACCACATGTAGTTGAAGCCGCCGTACAAACGAATTGCCTGATTGACCTGATAACTCAGCGCCAGCGAGGCCTCGAAGGTTAGCGAGAGCGCCGTGATCGACTGGAAGCCGGAATTCGTTGATAGGGCGAAGAGGCCTCCATTGGAAGTTTGCGACGCTCCCCCTGCCGTGGGAATGAGCGTGGTGATTCCCTCGATGTTGAGCGTATGTTTGGACGGGCCGATGCCGAACTTGGTATCCGCGATCAGCGACCAGCGTTCTCGACCGAGCGCGCCGCGCAGGCCGATGGTGCCAGCGTCCAGGCTATTGGTGGTCTCAAAAGTGTCATTGGTGGTGTTAAAAAAGATTCCGTTGGGCATGCGGAAGCCGTTGAACTGGGTCCCGCCTACGAGGCCGCCCGAGGACGTATTGACCTGTAGATTCTCTCGGAATGATAGATGCTTGTAGCCAAGCGACACGCGCAGCCCCAGGACATCGGATTCGCCAAGAGGGAAAAACACGTCGCCGTCAATTCCCCAAAGCGACATACTCGACGTAACGGCGATCGTGCCGCCCTGAGCGCCGATGGCATTGCCGATCGGGATCGATATCAACTGAGCGGTTTCGAGTCCGGTTTGTGTGCCAGGGATGATGAATCGCGGATCCACATCTTGATACGGAACGGCCAGGGTTTGCGTCGGATTCGTCAACGAACCCGCGGAAAAGAGCGTCGTGGTTCGCTGAAGCGAAAATCCAGATACTTGAATCGGAGGGGTATACAGAGTCGTTACATCAGCGCTCAGCCGATAGCCCGGAATTACGCCGTAGTCGATGACATTTCCCGCTCCCAGCAGAATGACGGTATTGGGATCGCCAAGTTGCCCGCGATTGGCGAGCGTCGGCGTTGCCGTCGTCGTGACTGTCGGCACTGCGATCGGACCGTTCGGAACGCGCCAAAAGATCGCCTCACCGCGAATATTCACGATGTGGGTATTGAAAACCTGCGGCGGCGGATTGAATAATTCGGTAAAGAGCAATCGCGTCCCGCCAATCGCGTTCGAGATCGGGCCGCGCCAGCGCGGATCGCGCAACTCCGTGAACGCATTCGACACGCCTTCCTCACGCGTCATGAACGGCGACACCGGTTCGTTCGACTCCTGAGCGGGGTTGGGAAATTCCGCCGCCCGCGCCGGCGTCAGCACCGGGAAGATTAGGCCCGGCCGAATCCGATCCACGCCTCTTCGGATAAAGGTTGGCAGATACGGCTCGCTGTTCTTCGTCCGCACGTCCATCAGGTTCGTAAACGCATTGGGCCGACCGTCATCTCGCATCGAAAAGGGCGGTTCCGTCGGGCCAGGACCTGGCTCGGCGGCAGGAGGCGGAAGCGAACCGAATTGCGCCCGGACTGGACCCACGGCGAGCGTCAGGCTCAGTACGCTGGCGGCCCACAGGCACAGCTTCTTCCACCTGCTTCGCATGATTGACTCTCCCACCCAATTTTCGGCCCGGCTTGATTCCCGAACAATCCATCATTGTTCTTCATCGGCGTTACAATCGGCAACCTTGAACTTATTGATACAACCGCACTAATCCTCACAGTCGGACGGTCGAATTCGCAAAACAAATTGGTTTCGCTAAAGCTTGCGCCTCTCACCATGCAGCACAGATAGGCTGAATTGAAACTCTCGATACAAATCTCGGTAATCTAAGTAGAACTACGTCAATCAACGCTCAGGATTACCTGGTTTACGAAAACCATGCGATTTTTCCCACGGAGTCCCTTCGATGCAGCGATTTGTAATACTTCTCACCTTGCTCACTGCGAGTCTGTTTCCCCGCTCTTCAGTTCGTGCCGGCGAAAAGCCCGTAACCACGCCGGCGATGGTGGTGCGCGTCAAGTCGCTGGATTCCTTGCTGAATAACCTGGGACTTGTGGTAAAGCTGGTAGGCCAGGAGGATGTCGCCACGCAGATCGAAGGACTGGTGAAGAGCAAGATCGGCGCCAAGGGGCTCGAAGGCATCGATCCCGCCCGGCCATTCGGCGCCTACGTCCGGTTCGGCAAGGCCATTGACGAGATCAACGGCGCCCTGCTCGTGCCGATGACGGACCAAAATACTTTTTTGAAGCTGCTCGAGAATCTGGGCGTTCAAGTCGCAAAAGACAAGGACGACATCTACACCTACAAGACGAACAAGAACGTGGACGTCTATTTTCGGTTCGCTCACAAATACCTGTTCATCACCTCCGTGACGACGGCGAGCATTCGTGACAACAACCTGCTCGACCCAAATTCCGCTCTCTCCATCGGCGGCAATGCGACCATCGCCCTGGTTGCTCACGTCGATCAGATTCCCAAAGAGATAAAGCTTATCGCCATCGCCCAACTCGAAGACGCGATCATCGCCGCCCAGAAACAGGCAGGCGCCAACGAGACCAAGGCCCAGGAGCAGTTCCGCATCGCCCTGCTTCGCGATGCCAATCGGATCGGCAGCAGCGTCATCCGCGAGGCCAAGGATATCTCGTTCGAGCTCGAAATCGACGAAAAGACCAAGGAACTCGCCGTCCAGGCCCGAATCACGCCCGTTTCCGGATCGGAATTCGCGAAAATGGTGGACGGTATCGGAAAGTTAAAAAGCCCGCTCGCCGGGCTGGCGGGAAACGACTCGGCTTTTCACGGCTCGGTGCATCTCGCGTTCTCCGAAGCGCTGACGAAAGCCCTAGGCTCGGTCATCGACGAAGCGGTCGAGAAGAGCCTCGACGGCATTCAGAATCCTCAGAAAAAAAAGCAGGCCGACCTGCTCTTCAAGGCGATCCTGCCATCCGCGAAGGCCGGGGAATATCAGATCGCAGCCGTGGGACTCAGTCCGAAAAAGGACAAATACACATTTCTCGGCGCGATGAAACTGACGGACGGCGAGAAACTCGGCTCCGCCCTGCACGACCTGCTCAAGGACGCGATCAACGATATCCCGGCCGAGCAGCGCGAAAAGTTCAAGCTGAATATCGACAAGGTCGGAACGACGCCAGTTCATCGCCTGGAAGTGCCCAAGACTCCCAGCCTGGCGAAATTGCTGGATGATGTTGTCGGAGACAATCAGCTTCACATCGCGTTCCGCGATGACGCAGCGTTCTTCGCACTTGGCAACGACGCGCTGGCGGCGATCAAGTCGGCCCTGGCCAACAAGACGCCTGCGGCCAGCGTGCCGCTCGTCTTCGATTTCGATGTCGCCCGCATGGCGCCGCTCATCGCACAGTCCGAGGAGCAGCGCAAGCTGGCAAGCAAACTCGCTCCGCCTGGAGAATCCAGTCGGCTCCGCGCCAGCCTCACCGGCGGCGCCAATCTGACGCTTCGCCTACAGATGCGCTTGAGTGTCCTGGAATTTCTCGCAAAAATCAGGAATGCCAAGGGCGAATAGTTCCGCAAAAATCTTTTTTTGGGTCGTCCTACACGATGTTGGTAAAGAAAATCAGGGATTTTCACCAAAAATGGG